>JAQXYZ010000001.1 GCA_029226935.1 Bacillota bacterium
AAATGCCAATTCAACATTTAATGAGCTTGTGGTGATGTCTCCATTTTTATCGGAAAGTGTGATTGCTGATTTTAACCTTACAGACAGGGCATTGTCGGACTGTAAGAGAACACTTATTACCAGACGTTCCGAGCTTGGAAAACTCAAAGCGTCAGATGTAGATAATTTTACCATCTATGCATTAAAGGATGAGATTATAGATGGTGAGGAAGAAATTTCAGATGAACTCGCAGATAAAAAGAAACAGGATATTCATGCAAAAATCTATCTGAGAAGGAAATATTCAGATGTTGACCTGTATCTTGGTTCCATGAATGCTTCATATTCTGCAATTAATAAAAATGTTGAAATGATGCTGTGGCTTGGTACAAAGAATATGTATCTGAATGGGGATAAATTCTTAGAGGATATATTCTGTGGACCGGTAGGAGATGCAAAGAATCCATTTGAGCAGGTTACAGTAGCGGATGCTGTTTTGGAAACAGAAAGTGACAATAGAAATCTGCTGGAGCAGAAAATTAAGGACTTGTGCCGAGTGAAAAGGCAGGCTGTAATTTCAGAAGATAATGAGAATGCTGGAAAGTACAAGATAGAGGTTGAGTTCAGTGGTATTGAATCTGATAGTGAGGTTACAGTATCACCATTTAATTCAAAGCAGGAGCAGACATTGTCAGAACATATAGAGTTTTTAGAGCTTGAGATATTGCAGTTATCTGAGTTCTATGAGATTACGGCAAAATCAGGTGATGATACAATCCGCAGAATTATTATGATCCCTACAAGTGGTTTCCCGGATGACAGAGAAAGTGCTGCAGTAAACAGTGTGGTAAAAGATAGGGCATCATTTGTTGAGTACATAGCGTTTGTACTTGGTGATGATTATGTAGCATCTATGCTTGAAGGAAAGCAGATGGGAGAATCCGGCTTTTTTGCCAATTCGAGTGATGCAATGCCGGCACTCTATGAAAAGATGTTAAAGACATCTGTAGAAGAGCCGGAAAGAATAAAAGACATTGGATATGTGCTTAAGATGGTTACAGATAAGGATATTATACCGGATGAATTCCGTGAACTGTATGAGACTTTTTGTAATACTTTGAAAATCAGAAGATAACGAGGTGATGTCATGTCACAATTTAATATAGATGAAATTGAAAAGCGTACCCTTTCCGGTCTGAAGGATTTTCAAAGAGCGACTGTGGAGAGAGTGGATTATCTGTTCCGGCATAATCAGAATCGTGTGCTTGTAGCAGATGAAGTGGGTATGGGAAAAACTCTTATTGCCAGAGGAGCAATTGTAAAGACAGCAAGACTTAGAATCGAAGAGAAAGATGATCTGTTTAAGGTAATTTATATCTGCTCTAATCAGAACATAGCAAATCAGAATATCAGAAAACTTGATGTAACAGGAAAGAATGCCATCGGCTCAGTATCAGATACCAGACTGTCTATGCAGCATTTAAAGATTACTGAGCAGGAAAATGATCCGCAGATAAAGGAAGGTTTTATACAGCTTATCCCACTTACACCGGAAACATCTTTCCGCATGACCACCGGAGGTGGAAGTGTGCAGGAAAGAGCACTTATGTATGCCATTTTAAGGAGAATGCCGGACTTTAAAGGACATGCAGCTTCTCTTGAAAAATTTATGATAATGGATGCTGTAAAAGCATGGGATGGATGGGCAAAATGGAACTTTGAAAATCGTGTGGCAGAATGCGAAAAGATGACGAAGGGTGTCTATCCACAAAATGTGATAGAAAAAATCCTTAATTATCAGGAGTATGAAAGTATAAGGGACATGCTGCTTAATCATTTGCATGAAAGAAGATACAATAAACAGCTTACATATTCCAATTACTATGTGATGAATAAGCTTCGTGTGATGTTTGCGAGAATCAGTGTATCTATGCTTGAGCCGGATCTGGTAATCATGGATGAGTTTCAGAGATTTAAGTTTCTTTTGTCATCCGATGACAGTGAGCTTGGTATTCTTGCACACAGTTTCCTTAGTGGACATGATACAAGGGTACTTCTGTTGTCGGCTACACCATATAAATTGTATTCTACCCTTGAAGAGATAGATGAAAATCAGCTTGATGAGCATTATGCTGAGTTTTTTCAGGTTATGAACTTTCTTTTTGATGATGAAGTCAAAGACATTAAATTTAAGGAAGTGTGGAAGAATTATTCCCATGCTCTAAGTGAGTTGAAGGCAGGGGACAGTGCAATTATCCGTATGAAGGAGCTGGCAGAAAATGCTATGTATCAGGGAGTCAGCAGGACAGAGCGTATATCTGTCATGGATTCCGGTGATTATACGGATGACAGCAGCGTGAAGCATCATTTGCAGATAGATGAAAATGACATAAACTCCTATATACAGATGTCACGATTGCTGTCAAAAACGGATTCAAATCATTCTTTACCGGTAGATTATGCAAAGAGCTGTCCGTATCTTATGTCCTTTATGAAGAAATATAAGATTAAAGAGCAGATTGAAAAATATTATATAAAACATCCTGATGAATTTGGAAGTGAAAGAGAACAAAGTCTCTTGTGGCTGAATCGCAATAAAATCAATAAATATGATGAACTGCCGAAAACCAATGCAAGGCTTGAGGCACTGAAAGAAAAAGCATTTACCGGCGGTGCAGAAAAATATCTGTGGATTCCTCCATCACTGCCATATTATGAGATGCAGGGAGCATATAAAAACAGCAAAGGCTTTTCAAAAATACTTGTATTTTCTGCATGGGAGATGGTTCCACGAATGATAGGTGCGCTTGTTTCCTATGAGGCGGAAAGACTTACAGTTGGAAAACTGGTACATCAGATAAAGAATCAGGATAAGAAGAATACGGGGTATTTTGCGGAAGGTTCGAGACGATACCCGGTGGCAAGGCTCAGGTTTAATGTTTCAAATGGAGAAGTAAGAGGCATGAGCCTGTTTGCACTGCTTTATCCTTCAAAGACACTTTCTGATATGTATTTACCGATTGAGTCATTGAATAATCATGAATCATTAGAAGTAATAGAGAAATCTGTACGGCTGAAACTGAAAGAGAAGCTTGCGATAATCGAAGAAAAGTATGGTGATTCTGGTAACAATAAGGAAGATGCCAGGTGGTATTATCTTGCACCGATGCTCATGGATGGAGTCATCTATGCAAAGCATTGGATAGAGGATATTGTGTGGGAAATGAATACAGACGAAGAGGATACAACATTTGAGGTCAGAAGCAGTTCAAAGGATAAGAGAAATAAGGGATTTATTGCTCATATTGATAAGCTAAGAAATTATTTGGATGCCCCGGAGGAGATTCATCTTGGAAGAAAGCCGGAGGATCTTCTGGAAACATTGGTAAATATGGTACTGGGTTCGCCAGCAATATGCATTTATCGTTCTAATGGAAGAAGCACAGCCAGAGCAACATCGCTTGCAAAGGTATTTGTCAATAATTTCAATTTGCCGGAGTCAACAGCTATCATTGATCTTGCTTATGGCAGATGCAGGGATGATAATTCCCATTGGCAGAACGTGCTTAAATACTGCAAGGATGGATGTTTTCAGGCAATGATTGATGAATATATCCATATGCTGAAAGAAACAGCAGGTTTTCAGTCGGATGGAAATCAGTATCAGATCGTGCATGACATGATGATGGATTCATTGAAAATACATACAGCCACCTATATCGCTGATACTTATCCTGATTTCAAAAAGCGTATTAATGGAGCTGACAGGAAGAGTGATGGATGTCGAATAAGGTCGAGTTATGCAGTTGGATTTACAAAGGATGCAGGTGATAATTCCAAGGTAGTCATGCGTAAAGAAAATATCAGAAATGCCTTTAACTCACCAATGCGTCCATTTGTGCTTGCCACAACATCAATCGGACAGGAAGGACTGGATTTTCATAATTACTGCCGAGTGATTATGCACTGGAATCTTCCAAGTAATCCCATAGATTTGGAACAAAGGGAAGGCAGAATCAATAGATTTAAGTGTCTGGCAATAAGACAGAATGTTGCTGATAAATATGGTAAGGCAGATGGTATCACATTTAAGCGAGACATATGGACAGAAATGTTTGAAGCTGCTAAAGCGGAAAAGCAGAATGACCAGTCAGAGCTTGTACCATTCTGGTGTTTCGGAAAAAATCAGAGTGTTAAAATAGAAAGGCTTGTGCCAATGTATCCTATGAGTAAGGATGAGGTTAATTATGAAAGGCTGATAAAGATTCTGTCTCTTTACCGGCTTACATTAGGGCAGGCAAGGCAGGAAGAACTTCTGGAGTATTTATTCAAGGAGTTCAAGGACACAAGTGGATTGAAGAAATTGTTTATCGACTTGAGTCCATTTTCAAAGGGAAAAGAAGGTTGATATGATGAGAATACTTTTTTGTAACATAGCGTGGATGAAGGAGTATCGAGGAAATGAAGATGGAAAAGATACTCCGTTAAATGGTGGAAGCTATGTTGATGAGACAGGAGATGCACATGAAAAATATAATTTTACACCGGTGAATATGGAGGGCAAGGAGGGCTTATATTGTCTGGGGTTTTTCGAGACAAAATCACATAATGGTAAAGATGTAAATCAAATGCGGATTGAGAATATTGCAGGTTGTGAACTATTAAAAAAAGAAGAATCAGTAGATGATGTGCTTGTTGTTTATTGTGCAAAGCATCCGGCACATAAGTTTACGACGGTCGTGGGATGGTATAAACATGCTACAGTTTTCAGACATTATCAAGAGGCAGTGTTTGCTCCAGAAGATATACAATATTACAATGCAATTGCAAACTCATCTGATTGTGTCTTACTTCCTGCAGGGATTAGATCAAGAAAGGTACAATGGGAAGTCCCAAGAAAATCAAATGGTTGGGCTTATGGATTTGGACGGGCAAATGTGTGGTATGCAAGTGAAGAAGATAGCAGGTTACAAGATTATCTTACGAGATTAGTAAAACAGATTGATGAATATGATGGCGAAAATTGGATTGACAAGTACGCTGAGTAATGAGGTACACATATTATGGGAAACGAATCAGGTGAATGGATTATGCATGGCATGAATTGGGACAACCCGGATTGCATCCATTCTGTAGATGAAGCAATCAAGTATATAAATGAATTTGGCTTTTTACCATTATTTAAGAATGACATAGATGGGTTTTCACTTGAAGAAAGAACTGTTCCAGAGTACTGGTGGAGTGATAATCCGGAGATTGATCCATGGATGTGGCGGGCTATTATAGCAAGGCGGCATGATATCGTCTATGGAAAGTTCTTTGATAAGAAGGCAGGATTTATATCAAAAAATTGGTTTCCTGTATTTGCTAATTATCGCCGGGATGGATATGATTTTGATGCATTATATGATGATGGAAAAGCGCCTAATAAGCATAAAAAGATAATGGTCAATTTTATGGAAGATAATGCTGATTCAGAGATTTATTCAAATGAATTGAAAAAACAAGCTGGATTTGGTAAGGATGGAGAAAAGGGATTTGATGGTGCAATAACGAATCTTATGATGCAGACATATCTGTGCAACTGCGATTTTAAGAAGAGAGTGAATAAAAGAGGTATTGAATATGGATGGGATGTGGCAGTGTATTCATCTATTGAGCATATCTATGGATACGATTATGTGACTTCCTGCTACAAGGATAATCCACAGGATTCATGGAAGCAGATTGTAGATTATATGCATGAGATGTATCCGGAGGCAACGGATAAGCAGATAAGGAAAGTGTTAAAATAAAACAGTGAATTTTTGAGGTGAATATACATAAAATGAATGTAAAAAAATCCGCAGCTTATTGCAAGCTGATAGAAAATGTAAAAAACAAATATCTTAAAAATCCTATATACACAAAGAACCTGACACTTGGCTGGTGCGATTTACGTCAGGGAGAAGATTTGTGTCAGGAAATTAACCTATGGACATATTGGCAAGGGAGAGATTACGCCAAGAAGACACCACATATTAAGTATATGCTGATAGGTCAGGATTTTGGACCGCCTGAAAAGGAAGAGATAAAGGGTACGATTGCAAATGTCCGTAAGATGAATGATGGCGTAGATGTGATGTTCCATGAAAATGTAGATTTGGAAGCAAGGGATTCACAGACGGATAAAAATATTGTCAGATACTTTGAACTGCTTGGTAAAAATGAAATTGACAAGAAAAAATATCCAGATTTGTTTTTCTGCAATTGTAATTTGGGCTATCGCAGAGATAAGTATTCTGGAAATATGACCAGAAAGATATTGGCAAATGATGCAGCCGAAATAAAATCACTGATTGACATTATAGAGCCAGAAAACATAATCTGTATGGGTCTTGATACATCCGTGGTTGTAATACGAACTCTGATTGATAAAGAGTTTTCCTGTAATAGAGTATCTGAACTTATAGGAACTGGAGAACCTTATATTTATGGGGAAACACATATATACCCTGTAGCACATCCGGGGTATTGGGGTACAAGAACAAGAGGGGAAGATAATGTTATTGCAGATTGGATGAGAATTAGAAAATAAGGAGGTGCCACAATGCCATTTAAGATTGTTCGCAACGATATAACAAAGGTAAAAGCAGATGTAATCGTAAATACTGCTAATCCAAATCCGATATGTGCAAGTGGCACGGACTTAGCAATATATGAGGCAGCAGGAAAAGAAAAGCTTCTCGCAGAAAGAGCGAATATCGGCAAAATTGCAAGAGGTGATATTGCTGTCACTGGTGCATATAGCCTAAATGCAAAATATATTATTCATAC
>JAQXYZ010000002.1 GCA_029226935.1 Bacillota bacterium
AGACGGAAGAGTTATTTCTCTCATTCACAAATATCTGAATGCTGGAGTAATAAGCAGAGGGATATTTGAAAGGTCAGAAGTGGGTATGCCACAAGGAGGACCGCTCAGCCCATTGCTCAGTAACATAATGCTGAATGAACTCGACAAGGAACTAATGCGCAGAGGACACAGATTTGTGCGCTATGCAGATGATTGTATGATTTTCTGTAAAAGTAGAAAAAGTGCAAAAAGAACCTTAGAAAACATCACACCATTTATTGAAGGAAAACTTTTCCTAAAAGTAAATCGAGAAAAGACTTGTGTGTCACATATCAGCAAAGTCAAATACCTTGGATACAGTTTCTATAACTATCGAGGCAAATGCAGATTCAGAGTACATCCAAAGTCGGTTACAAAGATGAAGAATAGAATCAGAGAACTGACAAATAGAAGCAATGGATGGGGAAATGAATATCGAGCACTAAAACTGACACAGTTTATAAGAGGTTGGGTAAATTACTTTGGAATGGCAGATATGAAGAAGCTCTTAAAAGAAACAGATGAATGGCTACGCCATAAAATAAGGGCAATCTATTGGAAACAATGGAAGAAGGTCAGAACAAAATATAGAGAACTCAAAAAGTTAGGTGTGGATAAGGAAAAGGCGTGGATTTGCGCTAACATGCGAAATGGAAACTGGTATTGCAGTGGATATTTTGTCTTGCAAACTGCATTTAACAATAAGAAACTCCATGAAATTGGATATCCAACATTCACGGAGTTCTATATGAAAATATGTGAAAACTAAAGAACCGCCTTGGTACGGAACCGTATGCCAGGTGGTGTGGAAGGTCGGATAATCAACTAATGATTATCCTCCTATCCGATTAAAATGATAAAATGATAAATACCAAGATAGCACTTTCATATAAGAGGGGGGGAGTCGTATGGCAGTGACAACTAATGCGTTGTTGAAGCGGATTGTGAATGGCAGGGATTTTAAAGAAGTGCTGAGTGAAAATGAAGGAGGCTTTGAAGAGCAATCCGTATCGGAATATTTACGAAAACTGTGCGAAGAACGGGGATTGGTTCCGGAACAGGTGATAAAAAAGTCACAGATTGACAGAACCTATGGACATCAGATTTTTAATGGTACAAGAATTCCTTCAAGAGACAAGCTGATTAAACTTGCTTTCGGTTTTGGCCTGTCCCTTGATGAGACACAGAAATTGCTGAAAATCGCAGGAAGAAGCATGCTGTATCCGAAGATTAAGAGGGATGCTGCATTGATTTTTGGGATATCTCATGGGATGAATGTAATGGAAATGCAGTATTTACTTGCATCCATCAATGTTGTACTGCTTGGTGAAAGTTGATCTGGAATGGGGGAAAATGGAATATGGGGAGAAGTCAGGAGTTTGAGGCATATTTTGATGGCACTTTTGAAAAAACTCTGCCGCATGAACTGGTGGAACAATATGATGTGATAGAGTGCCTCAGTTGTGTGGAAGGTTGTGATACTCTTCTTGTGAAGCAGAAGACGACGGGAAATAAGATAGTAGCAAAATGTTATACACAAAAAAGTGTTCTTATTAATCAGGCAGAGGCGGCATCCTTTCAGAATATGAAAAGTAAAGCAGTACCAGAGTTTGTGGGAGAATACCGCAATGAAAAGTACCGTTGTATCCTGAGAGAGTATATCGAAGGAGTTTCCCTGGATAAATTTGTAACATTTCATCATATGACAGAAGAAATGATCGTGGATACTGCCATTAAGCTGGCAAGGATTATGAAGGCACTGCATCATTCAGAGCAGGTTATCATTCACCGGGATATCAAGCCCCAGAATATTATTGTCCGGGAAGATGGAAGCCTTGCGCTAATTGACTTTGGCATCAGCCGGATTTACAAAAAGAACGGAATCAGTGATACGGTTATCTGTGGAACGGAGGCGTTTGCACCGCCGGAACAATATGGATTCCTGCAGACGGATATCCGATCTGACATCTACTCCTTTGGAGTGGTGCTTTCCTGGATGCTTACCGGGAGGGCAAGACCAATCCGTAACCCAATTACCAGATTAGAGCGGATTGCGGTAAAATGCTGCCAGTTTTCACCTTCCAGACGTTATAAAAATGATGAGGCGCTTCTTTGGGATCTTCATAGGGCTACAAGAAAACATGTGGTGTATACCCGTAAGGTGGAAAAGGCCACAGCATTTGCAATTGCTGGAATAATGTGTGCATTCTGCATCCCTTTTTGCACAAGGAGAATGATAGAATTATTCGTGTACATAAAAACGAGCTTTCCGAATAATTCCGGAGAGGCTCAGTCAATTCAAAAAAGGAGAAAATAGCTTATGAGAAAAAATTTAAAACGCATTATGGCAATGGTTGGTGCCGGAGTGATGGCAGTAAGCCTGCTGGCACCGGTTCCTCACGTTTTGGCAGCATCCACAAATAAGGTGGTGGAGGTTCCTGTTAACTTTACCAATTCAAGCTGGGAGGACGACTGGGACAGCACCTCGAACACAGATGCCTGCATTTGGGAAGCTGGTGAGCCTTCTGCTTATTCCGAAAAGTACACAGTAAGCTACAAGCTTTACATTCCGGTTTCCTTTATCAAAGAAGATTCTACAGTTAATTTTGGTGGCGGCCTGAGTTTTAACGATGCCACTGAGGAAGAATGGAAATGGGCTGGCTGGTCAGAACTTCCAAGTGCAGAGATGCACGAGGATGCTTCGCTTACCAGATGGGATGATGAGCAGAAGAAAGATGTTCCGATTGATTATGCAACTGTCAAGAAGTCTGGAGATTTCTATGTGATTACATACGAGGCGGAAAGTGGAACTCTGCAATCAGAAGAGGCACAGAGTGATCCGACCAAAGCAGAGAAGGTGGATTTAGACTTTAATTTTGCTATTAAGGGAATCAATATTACCGCTAAGAACAGTGCAGTCTATCTGGATGATCTGAAGATAACCAAAGCAGATGGAACCGTTCTTACGAACCAGAATTTTACTTCGGCCAAGACCGTAGAAGGGGATTACCGTATTGCGCCAAATAAAGGTGAAAATGATGGAAAAGCGCTAAAGCTGGCCACTATTACTGACAACAAGGCTCTTACAGTTAAGTCTGCAAAAGCAACGGTTAAAGTAGGAAAGACCGTTAAGATATCTGCAACGGCTACTCCGGCAACAAAGATTACATACACATCTTCCAACAAAAAAGTTGCAACTGTAGATTCTAAAGGTGTTGTCACAGGAAAGAAAGCGGGAAAAGCAACGATTTCAGTAAAGGCAAACGGAAAAACTGTAAAAGTTACTGTTACGGTTAAAAAGAAATAACAGAAATATTTGATATTGTTTTAAATGAAATGGCGGAATCAAGGTATTCCGCCATTTTGTTGTGGCATAAAGCTGACTACTATGATAAAATAAGTATGTATTGGTAAAGACATAAAAAAGTAAGAAAAATAGGGAGGGAACTTATGAAAAAAATGTTTACCAAACGTCTGTGCATTTATATGTTTACCGCATTGGTTGTTACAATTGCGGCAATATTTGTTTTACAGACATTTACAAACAGAAGCAGCAACTTATCGGAGAGCAGGGAAAAGCTTGCAGCGGTGAAAGAAAAGATAGCTGGAAATGAGAAAGAAATTGAGAAACTCACGAATAATCTGGGGGAAAATAATCTGGCAAAGACCCGCGCATTTGCTGATATGCTGGCATCTGATCCTACACTGTTGGAGGATTCCGGCAAATTAAAAGAAATATGTAAAAGGCTGATGGTTAATGAGCTTCATGTAATTGATGAAAAGGGCATCATTACCCACAGTACCGTGGATGCATATATTGGGTTTGATATGAATAGCGGGGAACAGTCAGCGGCATTCATGCCAATTATTGATAATCCGTCCCTGGAAATTGTGCAGGAGCCTCAGAAAAATGCAGCGGAAGGAACGGTTATCCAGTACATCGGTGTTGCAAGGAGTGATGCAAAGGGATTTGTACAGGTAGGAATACGGCCGGAGGTTCTCGAGGAAACACTGGCGAACACTGAGATTTCAGTCGTATTAAGGGATATTGAATTTGGCGAAAAAGGATATGTTTATGCAATTGACAAGGAGAGTGGAACTATTTTAGCTCACCCGAATCAGGAACTGGTTGGTAAGAATGCAAAGGATGCCGGTTTCCCGGAAAAAATTGCAGAAGGAAGCGGAAAAATCAAAGTAGATAAAGTATCGGGATATTATGTTGCAGAAACATACGAAAATATGTTGATTGGTACCTTTATGCCGGCGGGGGAGTACTATAAAAACAGAAACAGTCAGATGCTGGTTGTTTCCTTAAGTATGTTTGTGATTTTTGCAGTCTTGATCGTTTTGATCAACCGTACGGTGCAAACGAGGATAGTAAACGGAATTAATCAGATTAGCACTTCCATGAAGAAAATTGCAGAAGGGGATTTTGGCATTGTTGTAAAAGAATCAGGAAGTCCTGAGTTTGTCCAGCTATCAGACAGTATTAATAAAATGGTGTCTGGTATCTGTCAAAGCATTCATGAAAATGAAGAACTGGTCAGAAAACAGCAGGAGGATATGCAGAATAATCTGCTGCTGATTGAAAAAGTGAAAGCAGCCTGTCAGAATCTGGAGGGGGTATCCCAGAGTACTTTGGCAAGTTCGGATGAGATTTATCACGGAACGGAAGAGCAGAAGACGGCTGTCAATGGACTGAAACAGGTTATGGGTGAGCTGGTGGAAGACTTGAATGCCAGCGCGGATGAGACGGCAAAGGTTTCTTCAACTACCAAAAATGCGGTGCAGATTATTCTGCAGATGCAGGAGCAGATGAAGCAGCTGAGCCAGTCAATCAACAATATAAGTGATATTGCCATGAAAATCGAAACAATCATTGATGAAATTAATTCGATTGCCTCTCAGACCAATCTTCTGGCACTAAATGCGTCTATTGAAGCGGCGAGAGCCGGAGAGATGGGAAAAGGTTTTGCGGTTGTTGCGGTTCAGGTTGGGGAGCTTGCAGCCAGAAGTTCACAGGCAGCAAAAGAGACCAATGAACTGATTACCAATTCCATAAAAGCGGTAGATGGGGGGAGAACCCTTACAAGCCGTACTGTAGATGCATTTGGTTCTGCAGTGGAAGCGATTGAGAAAGCCAACTCGGATGTGGAGGAAATTGCTGAAATGGTTCGCAAGAATGTGTCGGTTGTTTCAAAAACAGTATTAGAAATTGGAAAAATTTCCAATGTAGTTGATGCGAATGTGGAAATCTCCCAGAGTAGTAAACGGATTTCTTCAGATATGGCAGAGATTACCGGGCAGCTGATGGAACTTGTAAAGAATGAATGATAGAAACGAAAGACCATGGTGTGATGTGCCTTTTGGGGCAGCCATGGCCTTTTTTGAAGATGAGGCAAAGATGCAGGGAAAAGAGAGTGAGGTATCTATGAAGATAAGTGCAGAGAAGCTTAGGCTGTATGCGGTGACAGACCGCAGCTTTTTAGGTGGGGAAACATTATATGAACAGGTAGAAAAAGCTCTGAAGGGTGGTGCCACGATGGTTCAGCTCAGAGAGAAAAAACTGGATGAAGAAACTTTTTTTAAGGAAGCAAAGGAAATTATGGATTTGTGCCACCGGTACCAGGTGCCGTTTATTGTGAATGATTATGTGGAAATGGCAAAGCAGATTGGCGCAGATGGTGTCCACATTGGACAGGCAGATATGGAGGTAAAAGAGGCAAGAAAGATACTTGGTGCAGACCGGATCATCGGTGTGACTGCCAAGACGGTTGGGCAGGCTAAGAGTGCAGAAGCAGAAGGAGCAGATTATCTGGGAAGCGGAGCGGTGTTTGGCAGCAGTACCAAGCTTGATGCAAAGCCTATGGATCATGGGTTATTTCAGGAAATCTGCGAAAGTGTCCACATTCCGGTTGTTGCAATTGGTGGAATCAATGCATCAAATGTGACAAGGCTTGAGGGCAGGGGAATGGCAGGTGTGGCCGTT
>JAQXYZ010000003.1 GCA_029226935.1 Bacillota bacterium
CTGAAAAAAATTGAAAAAATATTGCGTATCGTATTTCTTATGCTGGCAGTCATTGTTGTAGCCGGTGTGGTTATACTTCTGAAAATTGACAGTTCAAAGCCATATATAACAGAGCAGAAGGAGGAAACTTCCTTAGAGGAAACTTTCCCCGGGGAAGAGGAGGATGAGTCGGAGTGGGCAGCAGGGCTTTCGGATTCTACACTGTGGCTTCCGAAAAACTGTGGGTTATATGAGCCTTTGCCCAAAATCAGCTTCTATGGAAGAAATGACAGGGTCTATGATATGGACGACTGGAAAGGGAAGACGGTGGTACTGGTCTTTTGGGCAAGTTGGTGCGAGGATTGTCAGAAACAGATGCCTAAGATGGCAGAGTTTGAAAAAATTGCTTCCCAATATGGCGATGTCTCTTTTCTTTACATCAATCGGACAGATGGGAAAAGAGAGACCAGGGAAACTGCGGAGAATTATTTTGAAGAACTTGGGGTATCCGGAAGGATGTATTATGATATCTCAGAGCTTGCGTATAATACCCTTGGAATCCAGAATATTCCAACCACTCTTTTCTTAGATAAAGAGGGAAGGATTGCAGCATGGTCGCCCAAACAGATTGAAGAGGAAAGTGAATTTGAGGCCCTTTTAAAAGACGTAATATATGGAAGGGCAGCAGTTACCGCAGAGTTTGTAACTCAGTATATGATGGATGCAGAAGGGGGAATCCATTCCCAGTTTAAAAAGGAAAGGGAGATAGACAGCCAGTCCGAAGTGCTCAGTGAAAGTCAGGGGCTTTTCATGTTGTATGCGGCAGAAGCGGAAGACAGACAGCTGTTTGACCGCGCTTTTTCCTATGTGAAGAACCAGCTCTGGCAGGAAGGACTTGCCGCATGGAAAAAGGAATACGGAGAAACGGGAGAGGTAAATGCACTGATTGATGATTTCAGGATTTACAGGGCACTATGTGAAGCGCAGGAGTTGTGGGGCGGATATGAAGAGGACATCCTTACCCTTCAGAATGCTTTGCTGGAATGGGGAATTGAAAAGAACCAATATGTAGATTTTTATGATTGGTCGAATTCGAAGTATGCCTCACGCTTTACTTTGTGTTATGGGGATTTGGAAGTTATGCAGCTTTTGGCAAAGGAGTCTGCAAAAGGCGATGCCGCATACAAAAAGGCATTGGAAATTATGGAACGGGGACAGATTAGCAATGAATTTCCCCTATATTACAGCTGGTACAATTATGCAAGAGACAAGTATGAAAAGGATGATTTGAATTCGGCAGAAGCAATGGTTACGCTGCTGCATCTGGCAAGGCAGGGACGGCTTAAGAGTAATACGATTAAATGGTTAAAGAATCAGATGTCGGGTGAAGGAATCAAGATGCGCTATACGATAAAGGGGGAAGTGGTCAAGGGATACAATTATGATTCTACTGCCGTTTATGCCATTGTAGTTATGATAGCAGATGAGATTGGGGATGACACCCTGCGACAGCAGGCATTGAAAAAAATGGAAAAAATGCGTATTAATGATACTTCATTAGAATACAATGGAGCCTTTGGAATGGAGGACGGCAGCGGGATTACTTCTTTCGACCAGTTGATGCCCATGCTGGCTTACCAGAGAGTTGAATAAAAATTTTGAAAACACTCTTTACAGATTAAAAAAAGTGGCTTAAAATAAGCCGTAGTAAGAAATATTGAAAACACATTGACGAGAAGAGTAGGCTGTGAAATGTAGCAGAGAGGAACATCGGACTTTCTGAGAAATACCGGAAGGGATTTTGAGTGGTCTGTGCTGAAAATGTTCTTACAGGAAGCATCTGAAAACTAACTCTGAGTGACCCCAATCCGGTCCGTACAGCCTACGTTACAGGCAAATGAGAGGTTTCCGTAAGACGTCGCAGGCGCAGGAAGCAAGCAGGGTGGAACCGCGTAATTTACGTCCCATGCATTACGAAAGTAGTGCATGGGATTTTCTGTTTTGCGGTAAATTTCTGTGGGCAAAAGTTGCAGTGCACACTTTATTAATTGAAAGGAGAATAAATAATATGAAAGAAAAATGGGAAACTTTTAAAGCTTCATTAGCAGATGTCACTTCTATGAGTAAGAGAGAATTTCTCCTTACAATTGCTGTTTGTATTTTAGGAGGCATTGTGTTTGGAATGCTGTTTTCGCCCAAAAAGACAATGGTAATAGGCAGCAATAATGGGAATAACAACAAGGGAAATCTTGCAGGCAAGGATATCGGAGAGACGGACGAGTTTGCAGATTGGATAGAGGAAGAAGATTAAAAGAAGGAGAGAAAAGAAATGAAAATCACATTAAAAGACGGCTCTGTCAAAGAATATGACAGTGCCAAAAGCGTTTATGAAATCGCAGCAGATTTAAGTGAAGGACTTGCAAGAGCAGCCTGCGCCGGTGAAATTGACGGCGAAGTGGTAGATCTTAGAACTACCATCAATCAGGACTGTGCTTTAAATATACTGACCGCTAATGATCCTGAGGGCTTAAGGGTAGTAAGACATACCTGTTCTCATGTTATGGCAGAAGCGGTAAAGAGGGTTTTCCCGGATGCAAAGCTGGCAATTGGACCCAGCATTGACACCGGCTATTACTATGATTTTGACCATGCACCCTTCTCAAGAGAGGATCTTGATAAGATCGAAGCAGAGATGAAAAAGATCATTAAGGAAGGCAATAAGCTGGAGAGATATACACTTCCCAGAGAGGAAGCAATTAAATTTATGGAGGAAAAGGGAGAGCCTTACAAGGTAGAACTGATTAGAGATCTGCCGGAGGATGCTGAAATTTCCTTCTACAGCCAGGGAGAATTTACTGATCTTTGTGCAGGACCTCATTTGATGAGCACTAAAGGGATCAAGGCATTTAAGCTGACCTCATCATCAGGTGCTTATTGGAGAGGTAATTCCGACAATGCCATGCTTCAGAGAATTTACGGAACTGCCTTCAATAAGAAAGAAGAACTCGCTGAGTATTTGGAGTATCTGGAAAACATTAAGCTGCGTGACCACAATAAGCTGGGACGTGAAATGGAACTGTTTACCACGGTTGATGTAATTGGACAGGGACTTCCGCTGCTGATGCCCAAGGGAACGAAGATGGTTCAGACATTGCAGCGCTGGATTGAGGATTTGGAGGACAATGAGTGGGGCTATGTGAGAACCAAAACTCCGCTGATGGCAAAGAGAGACCTATACAAGATTTCAGGACACTGGGATCATTATAAGGATGGCATGTTCGTTCTGGGAGATGAAGAGAAGGATAAAGAAGTATTTGCACTTCGTCCCATGACCTGTCCTTTCCAGTATTATGTATATAAGGCAACCCAGCATTCCTACAGGGATCTGCCTATTCGCTATGGAGAAACCTCCACACTTTTCAGAAATGAGGACTCCGGTGAAATGCACGGTCTTACCAGAGTGCGTCAGTTTACGATTTCTGAGGGACATTTGATTGTCCGCCCTGATCAGATGGTAGAGGAGTTCAAGGGATGTATTGCTCTTGCAAAGCATGTGATGACGACCCTTGGACTGCAGGATGATATTACC
>JAQXYZ010000004.1 GCA_029226935.1 Bacillota bacterium
GAAGGACTCGGATTTACCGGAAGAGGAGAAGGGATTGCTTCTCAGGCAATCTGCCTTCTTATCGAGAAACAGGACTGATCTGCAGGGAACAGTTTTCTGGGATTCTGTTAAGAAGTAATATATCGGAGGAAAGAGACATGAAACTTTTTAATACAATGTCACGAAGAAAAGAAGAATTTGTACCTCTGGAAGAGGGAAAGGTACGTATGTATGTGTGCGGACCAACAGTGTACAATCTGATCCATATCGGAAATGCAAGACCGATGATTATTTTTGATACGGTACGACGTTATCTGGAATACAAAGGATATGAGGTGAATTATGTATCCAACTTTACAGATGTAGATGACAAAATCATCAAAAAAGCAATTGAAGAAGGTGTGGAAGCTTCGGTGATTTCCGAACGTTATATAGCAGAGTGCAAGAAGGATATGCAGGCAATGAATGTGAAACCTGCTACGACCTATCCCAAGGCAACAGAAGAAATCTGCGGTATGCTTGACATGATCGGCACACTGATTGAGAAGGGGCATGCTTATGTAGGAGAGGATGGCACAGTCTATTTTAAGACCAGAAGCTTTAAAGAATATGGAAAACTTTCACACAAGAATCTGGATGATTTGCAGGGCGGCAACAGGTCTCTTCTTGTAACAGGGGAGGATCAGAAGCAGGATTCTCTTGATTTCGTGCTTTGGAAACCGAAGAAGGACGGAGAACCCTACTGGGAATCTCCATGGTGCAACGGGCGTCCCGGATGGCACATTGAATGCTCTGTCATGAGCAAGAAGTATTTGGGAGAAGAAATTGACATTCATGCAGGTGGGGAGGATTTGGTATTCCCGCATCATGAAAATGAGATTGCCCAGTCCGAGGCTGCCAACGGAAAGCCGTTTGCGAAGTATTGGATGCACAATGCTTTCTTAAATATTGATAATAGGAAAATGTCCAAATCCGCAGGTAACTTCTTTACCGTGAGGGATATAAGTGAGAAATATGATTTGCAGGTGCTTCGTTTCTTTATGCTTTCCGCGCATTACAGAAGCCCTCTGAATTTCAGTGCAGAGCTGATGGAAGCGGCTCGCAGCGGTTATGAAAGAATTGTGACCAGCGTCAGCAATTTAAATTATTTGCTTGAAAACGCCACATCTGATACAATGAGTGAAGATGAGAAGAGATTGGCAGAGGAAGCAAAGGGCTTCGAGACTAAATTTGATGAGGCAATGGATGATGACTTTAACACTGCTGATGCCATTTCTGCAATCTTTGAACTGGTAAAGTTTGCCAATACCAATACAAATGCAGAAAGCAGCAGGGAATTTCTTAAGACCCTGAAGGATGAAATCGTAATGCTTTCCGATGTCTGCGGACTGATTGTAGAGAAGCAGCAGGAAATGTTGGACAGTGATATTGAAGCGTTGATAGAAGAGCGTCAGGTAGCCAGAAAGGCTAAGAACTTCCAGCGTGCCGATGAAATCAGAAATGAGCTTTTATCCAAAGGAATTGTTCTGGAGGATACCCGCGAGGGAGTAAAATGGAAGAGAGCATAAATCTGTTAAACTTAATCAAAAGAAGTTTTGACTTAAAAGAGGTGGATATCAGAACATATTCACCTCTTACGCTTGCGTATATTGGAGATGCGGTCTATGATCTGATTTTTCGTACCGTTGTGGTGGAGCAGGGGAACACTTCGGCGAATAAGCTGCATCATAAAACGATTCAGTATGTCAAAGCGCCGGCGCAGGCACTTCTGATAGAGGCGATTATGGAAGAGCTGACACCGGAGGAACTGGCTGTGTATAAAAGAGGGAAAAATGCAAAGCCTTATACCATGGCAAAAAATGCCACCATGGCAGAGTACAAGAAAGCTACCGGTCTGGAGGCACTTGTAGGATTTCTCTATCTCACAGACGGAATGGAACGGGCACTGGAATTAATACAAATTGGTTTACATAAAATTGAAGCGAATGCCGGGGAAGGAAAAAATTAAAGTGGAAGAAAATAATCAGAACGTAAATGAATTTACAATAGAGGGGAGAAATGCCGTGATTGAAGCATTTCGCTCCGGCAAGCCTATTGACAGGGTATATGTTTTGGATGGCTGTCAGGATGGACCCATTCTGACAATCAAGCGGGAGGCGAGAAAACAGGATACTTTGATTAAGTATGTGGCGAAGGAACGGCTGGATCAGATGTCCGAAACCGGTAAGCATCAGGGGGTCGTTGCCTGCGCGGCTGCTTATGAGTATGCGGATATTGAGGACATGTTTAAGCTGGCTGAGCAGAAAGGGGAAGCGCCCTTTTTGTTTCTCCTTGATAATATAGAGGACCCGCATAATCTGGGGGCAATCATAAGGACGGCAAATCTGGCAGGGGCGCATGGTGTGATTATTCCGAAAAATCGTGCTGTGGGACTGACAGCTACTGTAGCAAGAACCTCCGCCGGGGCATTAAATTATACTCCGGTTGCCAGAGTAACCAATCTGGCAGCGACGATTGAAGACTTGAAAAAGAGAGGACTCTGGTTTGTGTGCGCCGATATGGATGGTACCAGAATGTATGATTTGAATTTAAAGGGAGCCATCGGTCTGGTGATTGGCAATGAAGGAGAGGGTGTTGGCAGACTTGTGAAGGAAAAATGCGACATGATTGCTTCTATCCCCATGAAAGGAAACATTGATTCTTTAAATGCTTCTGTTGCAGCAGGAGTTTTGGCTTATGAAATTGTAAGGCAAAGGCTTTTGTAAACGGAAGAGTGATTTTTTGGAGCAGGAAACAGAATGGGAAAGATAAATAAATTTTTGCTTATGGTGATTGCAATGGTAATGATTATGATTGCAGCCGTAGGAATAGATAAGGGACTACAACATTATAATGCAAGAAAATGGGAAACAGAGCGGGTTGCCAGATATGAGCAGGCGCGCGCAGATGTGGCAGATATGCAGCTGACGATCAGCCAGCTTTCTCAG
>JAQXYZ010000005.1 GCA_029226935.1 Bacillota bacterium
CAGCCGGAGGCATATGTTCCTTCATCAGATACTTATATTGCCAAGGATTCTTCTGTTAATGATGAAATTGATAAGCTAAGGCTTTCTGCGACTGCTTCCCTTTCGGAGCGGAAAGACGTGATTGTGGTTGCCAGTGTATCCTGTATTTATGGTTTGGGCAGCCCTGACGATTATCAGGGCATGATTGTGTCCTTACGGCCGGGTATGACCAAGGACAGGGATCAGGTAATCAGGGAACTGATTGACATTCAGTATGACCGCAATGATATGGATTTGGACAGAGGCTGCTTTCGTGTCAGAGGCGATGTGGTGGAGATTTATCCGGCGCAGGGCGGAGATTATCTGATTAGAATTGAATTTTTTGGTGATGAGATTGACAGAATAGCTGAGACAGATCCACTTACCGGCAAGGTACATGCGTTTCTGGAGCATATTGCGATTTTTCCCGCTTCTCACTATGTAGTTCCTCAGGAGAAGATTAATGCCGCGTGTAAAAATATAGAAGAAGAGCTGGAGGAGCGGGTGCGCTTCTTTAAAAGTGAGGACAAGCTCTTGGAGGCACAGCGGATATCGGAGCGTACAAACTTTGATATTGAGATGCTCCGTGAAACCGGATTTTGTTCGGGAATAGAGAATTACTCCAGGCATTTAAGCGGTATGAAAGCCGGAGAGCCGCCTCACTGTTTATTGGATTATTTCGGAAATGACTTTCTGATGATTATAGATGAATCACATATAACAATTCCTCAGATTGGTGCAATGTACACAGGGGACAGATCCAGAAAAACAACTCTGGTAGACTATGGCTTCAGACTGCCTTCTGCGCTCGATAACCGCCCTTTGTGTTTCGCAGAATTTGAGGAACATATTGACCAGATGATGTTTGTATCGGCGACGCCATCTACTTATGAACAGGAGCATGAGCTGCTTAGAGCAGAGCAGATTATCCGCCCTACCGGATTGCTTGACCCGGAAATATCGGTGCGCCCCGTAGAGGGACAGATTGACGATCTTGTTGCGGAAATTAACAGGGAGACGGAGAAGCACAATAAAGTGTTAGTAACGACATTGACTAAGCGTATGGCAGAGGACCTGACAGACTATATGAACGATGTGGGAATCAGGGTTAAATATCTTCACTCAGATATTGATACTTTGGAGAGAGCACAGATCATCAGGGATATGCGTCTGGATGTCTTTGATGTACTGGTCGGCATCAATCTACTCAGGGAGGGACTGGATATCCCTGAAATTTCACTGGTGGCAATTCTGGATGCAGATAAGGAAGGCTTTCTAAGATCAGAAACATCCCTCATCCAGACCATTGGGCGTGCGGCAAGAAATGCAGAAGGGCATGTGATCATGTATGCGGACAACATGACAGATTCCATGCAGGCGGCGATTGAGGAAACGAACAGAAGACGAAGTCTTCAGCAGAAATATAATGAAGAACATGGAATTACTCCTCAGACGATTAAGAAAGCGGTTCGTGATTTGATCAGTATTTCCAAAGTCATTGCTAAGGAAGAACTTCAGTTTGAGAAGGATCCCGAATCCATGGGTCGTAAGGAATTAGAAAAGTTGATTGCCCAGATTGAAAAGCAGATGAAGAAAGCAGCAGCTGATCTTAACTTTGAATCGGCAGCAGAGCTTCGTGACAAGATGGTGGAATTAAAGATCAGGCTAAAAGAGCTGGAAGATGATGAGCGCAAGTAAAGCCTTTGATTTAGATGTGATAAGATTAAGAATGGGAAAGGTATGGTAGTTAAATGAAATTGTCAGATCAGCATGTGGATACTCCACGGATGCGTCCGAGAGAATACATTAAAATTAGAGGTGCTAACGAACATAATCTTAAGAATCTGGATGTGGATATTCCGAGAAATGAACTTGTGGTACTTACGGGGCTTTCAGGTTCAGGAAAGTCCTCATTGGCTTTTGATACCATCTATGCAGAAGGACAGCGAAGATATATGGAATCTCTTTCTTCCTACGCAAGGCAATTTCTTGGTCAGATGGAAAAGCCCAATGTAGAGAAAATAGACGGTCTTTCCCCGGCAATTTCCATTGACCAGAAATCTACTAACAGAAACCCGCGTTCAACGGTGGGGACTGTCACGGAAATCTATGATTATTTTCGACTTCTGTATGCCAGAATCGGTATTCCGCACTGCCCGAAATGCGGAAAGGAAATTAAGCGCCAGAGCGTGGATCAGATGGTGGATCATATTATGGAGCTGCCGGAGGGAACGAAGCTTCAGCTGCTGGCACCTGTAGTTCGCGGCAGAAAGGGAGAGCACGTTAAGGTGTTTGACCGGGCAAAGAAGAGCGGGTATGTCCGGGTGCGGGTAGACGGTAATCTGTATGAACTGACAGAAGAGATTAATCTGGACAAAAACATTAAGCATAATATTGAAATTGTAGTGGACAGACTGGTAGTTAAGCCCGGGATTGAGCGAAGACTGACAGATTCAGTAGAAAGTGTACTGGCCTTGGCAGAAGGTCTGCTCATGGTGGATGTGATTGGCGGAGATACCATTAATTTCAGTCAAAGCTTTGCCTGCCCCGACTGCGGCATCAGCATCAGTGAGATAGAGCCTAGAAGTTTTTCCTTTAATAATCCGTTTGGGGCATGCCCGGTTTGTTTTGGTCTGGGTTATAAGATGGAATTTGATCCGGATTTAATGATACCTGATAAATCATTGAGCATCAATGACGGTGCGATACAGGTGATGGGATGGCAGTCCTGCAATGAGCCGGGGAGCTTTACCAATGCCCTGCTGACAGCCCTTTCCAAAGAATATAAATTTAGTCTGGATACTCCGATCGAGGAACTTCCGGAAAATATATATCACATGCTGCTTCACGGAACTGATGGCAGGGAGGTAAAGGTTCATTATAAGGGGCAGCGAGGAGAGGGGATTTATCCGATTGCCTTCGAGGGTCTTATTCGAAACATGGAAAGAAAATACCGTGAGACGGGATCAGACATTGTCAAACAGGAATATGAAACTTTTATGCGTATAACACCCTGTAAGGAATGCGGCGGGATGAGACTTAAAAAGGAGTCGCTGGCTGTTACTGTCTGTGATAAAAATATTTATGAGATTACTTCCATGTCCATCCGTGATCTTCATGCGTTTCTTGGCAGTATGAAGCTTACCAGCCAGCAGCAGTTGATTGGTAAGCAGGTGCTTAAGGAGATTAACGCGAGAGTAGGTTTTCTTATTGATGTGGGATTAGAATATTTGTCTCTGTCACGAGCGACAGGCACGCTTTCCGGTGGGGAGGCACAGAGAATACGTCTGGCTACGCAGATTGGTTCCGGTCTGGTGGGCGTATGCTATATTCTGGATGAGCCCAGTATTGGACTGCATCAGAAGGATAATGATAAACTTTTGAATACTTTGAAGAATCTGCGCGATCTGGGCAATACACTGATTGTGGTGGAACATGATGAGGATACCATGCTGGAAGCGGACTATATTGTAGATATCGGTCCCGGTGCCGGTTCTCATGGCGGAGAGGTTGTAGCACAGGGTCCTGCGCAGGAGATTATGGAGGTGGAGAATTCCGTTACCGGTCAGTATTTGAGCGGAAGGAAGCAGGTGCCGGTACCGGAAACCAGACGTAAGCCCAAAGACTGGCTGACTATCAGCGGGGCACAGGAAAATAACCTTAAAAACATTTCGGCGGATATTCCTATGGGTGTTCTAACCTGCGTGACAGGAGTATCGGGGTCTGGCAAAAGCTCTCTGGTAAATGAGATTTTATATAAACGACTGGCGAGAGATTTAAACCGGGCAAGAACCATTCCCGGAAAGCATAAAAATATTACGGGTATCAGGAAGCTTGACAAGGTCATTGATATCGACCAGTCTCCGATAGGAAGGACGCCGCGTTCCAATCCGGCAACTTACACAGGTGTGTTTGACATGATCAGAGATCTGTTTGCGGGAACACCGGATGCTAAGGCGCGGGGGTACAAGAAAGGACGTTTCAGCTTTAACGTGAAAGGTGGCAGATGTGAAGCCTGTGGCGGAGATGGCATTATTAAGATAGAGATGCATTTCCTGCCGGACGTCTATGTACCCTGCGAGGTCTGTGGAGGCAGACGGTATA
The DNA here is from genome assembly GCA_029226935.1 of Bacillota bacterium. GTDB lineage: Bacteria > Bacillota > Clostridia > Lachnospirales > Lachnospiraceae > Suilimivivens. The sequence continues at coordinate 4,123 of JAQXYZ010000005.1, forward strand.
ACCGGGAAACATTAGAGGTCAAATATAAGGGGAAGAGTATTTACGATGTTCTTGAAATGACAGTGGAGGAGGCAGTGCCGTTTTTTGAAAATGTGCCGACTATCCGCCGTAAGATAGAAACATTGAATGATGTGGGACTTTCCTATGTGAAACTGGGGCAGCCTTCGACCACTCTTTCCGGTGGAGAGGCCCAGAGAATTAAACTGGCAACGGAGCTGAGCAAGCGAAGCACTGGAAATACCATTTATATTTTGGACGAGCCTACAACAGGACTTCATTTTTCTGATGTGCATAAGCTGATTGAAATATTGCACAGACTGGCAGATGGTGGAAACACTGTGGTAGTAATCGAACATAACCTCGATGTAATTAAAACCGCAGACTACATTATTGATATGGGGCCGGATGGCGGTGACCGGGGAGGAGAGGTAGTTGCCTGCGGTACCCCGGAAGAGGTTGCCCAAAACCCTAAGTCCTATACCGGACAATATGTGAAAAAAATGTTGAAAAAGTATAAAGATAATCTGGAAAAGTACCGATAAATGTATCAAAGCACGGATGCAGTAGTTTGAACGGATGGAACCGTTTTCATTGCTGCGTCCGTTTTTATTAATTTTTTGTGAAATCTATTTGAAAATGCTTTTCTATGGGTTATAATATCTCTATATGTGTTTGATTATGGAAATTATATAACAGTTTACTCATAGAAAGGGGAACGAAGCAATGCAGTACACAGACATCGGAATTGATCTGGGAACCGCCAGCATTTTGGTCTACATCAGAGGAAGAGGAGTTGTCCTTAAGGAGCCTTCAGTTGTAGCTTTTGATAGAGATACCAACAAGATTAAAGCAATTGGAGAGGATGCAAGGCTGATGCTTGGAAGAACACCCGGAAATATTGTGGCTGTTCGTCCACTGCGTCAGGGTGTCATTTCTGATTACAGAGTGACAGAGCAGATGATGAAATATTTTATTCAGAAGGCACTTGGCAAAAAGACCTTCAGAAAGCCGAGAATTGCAGTCTGCGTTCCCAGTGGTGTCACAGAAGTAGAGAAGAAAGCAGTTGAGGATGCAACCCTGCAGGCAGGTGCAAGAGAGGTTTCTATTATTGAGGAGCCCATTGCGGCAGCAATCGGTGCAGGCATTGACATTTCAAGACCCTGCGGAAATATGATTGTTGATATCGGGGGAGGAACATCCGATATTGCGGTTATTTCCTTGGGTGGAACAGTTGTCAGTGCATCTATTAAGATTGCCGGAGATGACTTTGACGAAGCGCTTGTAAGATATATGCGCAAAAAACACAATCTGCTGATTGGTGAAAGAACAGCAGAGGACATCAAGATAAAGATCGGTTCGGCATTTCCGCGCTCTGAAGTAGACTATATGGATGTAAGAGGACGTAATCTGGTAACAGGACTTCCCAAGACAGTAAAGGTATCCTCTGAAGAAACAGAGGAAGCACTCAAAGAAACAACCGCGCAGATTATTGAAACTATTCATAGTGTGCTTGAAAAGACGCCACCGGAACTGGCTGCTGATATTGCAGACAGAGGTATTGTGCTTACGGGAGGAGGCAGTCTTTTACATGGACTTGAGGATTTGATTGCCGAAAAGACAGGCATCAATACCATGACAGCGGAAGATCCGATGACAGCAGTTGCAATTGGTACAGGAAAATATGTTGAATTCCTTGCCGGTTACAGAGAGGAATAGATTTCTCTAAAGAGGTGTTTCTATGGTAAAAGGATTGTATACCGCCTATACAGGCATGCTTAATGAACAACACAGGATGGATGTGCTTACCAACAATCTGGCAAATGCAGACACCAATGGCTTTAAAAAGGAAGGGGCGACCAGCCAGTCCTTTGATGCAATTCTTGCGTACAAAATTAAGGATTCCTCGGAAGGCTATAATCTGTCTAAAAGGCTTGGGTATAATCATCCCGGTGTAAAGATAGGCGAAGGGTATACGGACTTCTCACAGGGCCCCATGAAAAATACCGGAAATACTTTTGATTTAGCACTTACTGACAGAGGGTTCTTTGCAGTCGAATTTAAGAATAAGTCGGGAGAAACCTCTGTGAAATATACAAGAGATGGTAATTTTACTTTGACACAGGAAGGAAACCTGGTTACTCAGGACGGAGACGCAGTCTTAGATACCAATGGTTCTCCTGTTAAACTGGATCCGCTCAAGAAGGCAGAGATTAATGTCAACGGACAGATTATTCAGGACGGAAGGGTAGTTGCAACCCTGAAGATTACGGATTTTGAAGACTATAATTATCTGAAGCGCTATGGCGAGAATTACTTTGAACCGGTGGATGGCGCAGAGGAAACAGATGCAGCAGCGCAGGTATATTCAGGATATCTGGAAACATCCAATATATCGGTAGTTACGGAAATGGTTAATATGATTACGGTTTCCCGTGCTTATGAAAGTAACCAAAAGGTCATTACTACTTATGACAGTACACTGGATATTGCAGCAAATCAGCTTGGAAGAATTTAAGGAGGTAGTCTATGGTTAGAAGTTTATGGTCAGCGGCAACAGGCATGAATGCCCAGCAGACAAATGTTGACACAATCGCCAATAATCTGGCAAATGTAAATACAGTAGGCTACAAGTCTCAGGTTGCACAATTTAAATCGCTGCTTTATCAGACATTGCAGACGGCAACTACCACGGCAAACGGAGATCCCAAGCCTACAAGCTCTCAGGTGGGACTAGGTGTAAGAAACTCCTCTATTAATTCAATCTTTTCACAGGGGAGTCTGCTTTCCTCCAATAGCGATACAGCATTTGCCATTGAAGGAGAAGGTTATTTTGCGATTCGTGGAAGTGATGGAAATATATATTATACCAGAAATGGTGATTTTACATGGGCAACAAATGGGTCGGGAAGCATGATACTGACGAACCAGGATGGACTTCCGGTTTTAAGCTCAACGGGGCAAACCATTACCTTAAATTCCAATTATGTTACCAGCAAGGTTACGATTACATCTGAGGGGACGATTTGTTACCCTAATGCAAATAATAATGCGACATCTTTGGGAATTACCATTGGTATGTATCAGTTTAACAATCCCGGCGGTCTTGAGAGAAAGGGAGATACCCTTTGGGCGGCGACGGCGGCAAGCGGTACAGCCTTAAATGAGTCGACCAACAGAAATGTGACAAAGAGCAAGATGGTGCAGGGATATCTGGAAGGCTCCAACGTTCAGGTGGCAGACGAGATGGTCAATCTGATTGTGGCACAGCGTGCATATGAAATGAATTCCAAGGCAATTACAACGACAGATGAAATGATGCAGACGGCTAACAACCTGAAACGATAAATTTCAAATAGGAAGGGTATGGTGTGGATATGGATATTAGTGGAATTTCATCTATGTACACAGATTATCTGAAAGAACAGAGCACGGCGGAAACCAAGCTGAAGGAGACAATAAACGGCACAGATTATGCACAGGCTACTGATGACGAGCTACTGGATGCCTGTAAGCAATTTGAAGCGTATTTTCTTGAGCAGATTTTCAAGGAAATGCAGAAAACGGTAGATTGTGTGAAGTCAGAGGAAAGCAGTGATCCTAATAATAATTTAGTGGATTTCTTTCAGGATAATGCAATTCAGGAACTTGCCGCTACCTCAACAGAGCTTCAGGGTCTGGGGCTTGCCCAGACATTGTATGAGCAGATGAAACGCAATTATAATTTATAAATTATAGACATAACAAAGGATATAAGACAGGGGCTGCTGAAATGAAACGGGAAACCGTTTTGTTTGGCAGCCCTTTTACAGGAGGTTTTGGTGGAAACGGTCAAAGGCTATGTGGATCATATCATTTATTATAAGAAAGAAACCGGTTATACGGTACTCTCCCTGATCAGTGAGGGAGAAGAGCTGGTCTGCGTGGGGAGTCTCCGCTCTATAGAAGCAGGAGAGACATTGGAGCTGGAGGGGAGCTTTGTGGAGCATCCCATATACGGACATCAGCTTAAGGTAGATAAATGCAGGGTAGTTGCACCTGATGATGCAGTCAGCATGGAACGTTATCTGGGATCGGGAGCAATCAAAGGTATTGGGGAGGCGCTGGCTGCCAGAATCGTAAAGAAATTTGGAAGTGATACCTTTAGAATTATTGAGGAGGAACCGGAACGACTGGCGGAAATTAAAGGAATCAGTGAACGCAAGGCAAGAGAAATCGCAATTCAGATGATTGAAAAGAAGGATATGCGGGAAGCTTTTGTTTACTTACAAAGGTATGGCATTTCCAATACTCTGGCGGTAAAAATTTATAATCGGTACGGTATGGAGCTGTACGGAGTCATGGATGAAAACCCTTACCGTCTGGCAGAAGACATTGAAGGAATAGGGTTTAAGATTGCAGACGAGATCGCCGCCAGAATAGGAATTCACACGGATTCGGACTATCGAATACGAAGCGGTATCTTATATATGCTTTTGCAGGCATCGTCAGAAGGTCATACCTATCTTCCGGCAGATCTACTCAAGGAGCGCACGGCAGAGCTTTTGAAACTTCCGGAAGATGCTGTACAGCCTCAGCTTTCTAATCTTGCTATGGATAAGAAGATTGTAATTAAAATAAAAGGCAGAGAGCAAAGAGTATATGCGTCATCCTATTATTACGCAGAACTCCGCTGTGCAAGGATGCTTCATGATCTGAATGTGACCATGGAGGAAGAACTGCTCCCCTGTGAAGAGGAGAAAGTGCGGAAACTGCTGTATTCTCTGGAGGAGGAACAGGACATCAGACTGGATGAATTGCAGAAGCAGGCGGTTCTTCAAAGTGTGAAATCAGGTCTTATGATTTTATCAGGTGGACCCGGTACAGGGAAAACCACAACCATTAATACCATTATCCGCTATTTTGAGATGGAAGGCATGGATATCCTTCTGGCAGCGCCAACAGGGAGAGCCGCCAGGAGAATGACTGAGGCTACCGGTTATGAGGCACGTACCATTCACAGACTTCTGGAGATCAATGGCGCTGTGGAGGAAGGAAAACAGGCAGGGTTTGAGAGAAATGAGGAAAATCCTCTTGAGGCGGATGTGATTATTATTGATGAAATGTCCATGGTTGATATTTACCTGTTTAAGGCGCTCCTTGAAGCAATTACCGTAGGAACGAGACTGATCATGGTGGGCGATGTGGATCAGCTTCCCAGTGTGGGACCGGGGCAGATTTTGCAGGACTTGATTGACAGTAAGTCATTTCCTGTAATTATGCTGAAAAAGATTTTTCGTCAGGCGGGCGAAAGTGATATTGTTGTCAATGCCCATAAAATAAACAGAGGGGAAAGCATAGATCTGAATAATAAGAGCAGGGACTTTTTCTTTTTGGAAAGATCGGATGTAAATGTCATTTATAAGCATATGATTCAGCTGATCAGAGAAAAGCTGCCACCCTATGTAGATGCAACGCCTTACGACATTCAGGTGTTGACACCCATGAAAAAAGGAAATTTGGGAGCTGTTGCACTAAATGGAATTCTTCAGGAGTATTTGAATCCGCCGTCACCGTCAAAAAAAGAGTGTTCTATGGGGGAGAGACTTTTTAGGGAGGGTGACAAGGTAATGCAGATAAAGAACAATTACCAGATTGCATGGGAAATTGTCAGCAAGTATGGGATACCTATTGATAAAGGAATGGGTGTGTTCAACGGAGATATGGGAATTGTCAGGGAAATCAACCATACCGCCCAGCTGCTTACCGTGGAATATGATGAGCATAAAAGAATTGAGTACCCCTTTTCTTCTCTGGATGAAATTGAACTTGCCTATGCTGTTACCATACATAAATCTCAGGGGAGTGAATATCCGGCAGTGCTTCTTCCGGTACTGACCGGTCCTAAGATGCTGTTTAACCGAAATCTGCTATACACGGCAGTAACCCGTGCAAGAAAGTGTGTCACGATACTGGGTAGCAGAGAGACTATCGAAGAGATGATACGAAATGAAAGACAGCACAGGAGATATACCGGATTGTGCGATCGAATCAGAGAAATGGAAGAGTTGGAGGACGAATGGCAGTAGGAAAAATACTATTGGATCTTTTATTTCCAAGGCGATGCCCTGTGTGCGATGATATTACGGACCGGATGGGAGAAGCTGTGTGCAGAAAGTGCAGGGATAAGATCATATATATTAAAGAACCCTGCTGCATGAAATGTGGAAAGCAGCTGAAAAGAGACGAGCAGGAATATTGCGGCGATTGTTTAAAAACGCGGCACTACTATATACAGGGAACTGCACTGTATGATTATGGAAGCATGGCAGATTCCATATTCAGGTTCAAGTATGCCGGCAGAATGGAATACGCCACATTCTATGGGGAAGAATTATACAGAAAAAAGAGAGAATGGCTTTCTTCCATCTGCCCGGACGCACTGGTACCGGTTCCTGCACATGCTTCGCGAAAGAGGAAACGAGGTTATAATCAGGCAGAACTTCTTGCAAGGGAGTTATCAAAGCGTTCCGGTATTCCGGTAAATGCACGGTTGATAGCTAGAACAGGCAAGACAGTCCCACTCAAAGGTCTGAGCCGTGCCCAGAGGCAAAATAATTTGAAAAGGGCTTTCAAAATCCGGCAAAATGATGTAAAATTAAATACGATTGTTATTGTAGATGACATTTATACTACAGGCAGTACCATTGATGCAATGGCGAAAGCAATGCAGGAAGCCGGTATTGCAAATATATATTTTATTACATTAGCAATCGGCAGGGGGATATAACAAAGGAAACTATGGGAGGTATGAGCATGAACGTACGTAATTGCAGAAAATGCGGTAGAATATTTAACTATGTAATGGGACCAATCTTTTGCCCCAAATGCAGGGAAGAGCAGGAAGCCAAATTTCAGGAAGTGAAAAAATATGTGCAGGATCATCAGGGTGCAGATATCCAGGAGGTTTCTACGGAATGTGATGTGGACCCCGGACAGATCCGTCAGTGGATTAGAGAAGAAAGATTACAGTTTGCAGAGGATTCACCCATCAGAATTGCCTGTGAAGGATGTGGCGCTATGATCCGTTCAGGAAAATATTGCGATAAATGTAAGATGGAGATGACCACCGGATTCAAGCATGCAATGGGAGGCAATAAGCCACAGGAACCGGAAAGAAAACCTGCTCCTGCGAAAAGTGAACGTGATAAAATGCGTTTCCTTTAATAAAGAATACTGCGGTAAACAGAGCTTGTTTTCTGTGGTTGAAAGGTAAAATTATATGATAAATGAAGAAAAGGTCATCCTTATGACCAAACTGGCTTCTTATGAATCACATGAAGGCAAAAAGGATATTCAGATCGTTAATTATTTTAAAGGGGATTATATCGGCTTTCAGGTTTTGAAGTCAGTGATTGCTGCGACAATTTCTTTTTGTGCATTGTTCGGCGTATATGTTTTTTATAATTTTGAAAAACTGATGCAGGATATTTACAAAATGGATCTGCTGCAATTCGGGAAAAGCGTTATGATTTTGTACCTGTGTACTGTGGGTGCTTATGGAGTAATTTCTTATGTAGTTTATGCCAGCAGATACAGCAAGGCAAAACATCATCTGAGAAATTACTACGGCAATCTGAAAAAGTTAGCAGGCATGTATGATAAATAATGAGGAAGACCATATGACAACGTTACTTGTTGCAAAACAGTATATCAAAAAATTTATAAGCAAATATGAAGTTTATTTAAAGCCGCTTTTTAAACTGATACTGGCTTTAACTTCTCTGATGATGATTAATGGGAAGATTGGGTATATGCATAAGCTGGATAACATATCAGTTGTACTGATCGCTGCATTGATGTGTTCTTTTATGCCTATGAATTTTATTATTTTTGTGGCAGCTGCATTTACAGTGCTTCATTTATACGCATTATCACTGGAATGTGCGGTTATTGCACTGGTGCTTTTTTTGGTGATGTTCCTGCTTTATTTCAGATTCTCACCTAAAGATGCATTGGTAGTGCTTTTGACACCGATGTGCTTTATCCTGAAAATCCCTTATGTCATGCCTCTTGCAATGGGGCTTTTGGGAACACCTGCATCTGCAGTTTCTGTAGGATGTGGTGTGGTAGTAAGCTATCTGATTGGTTATATTTCCGAAAGTGCAACTGCTCTTTCAGGGATGGCAATGGAAGATATGGCAAGTAAATTCAGGTTTGTGATTGATGGGCTGCTGGGTAATAAGGATATGCTTCTTACGATCATTGCATTTTCAGTTACACTTATTCTTGTCTATCTTGTAAAAAGATTGTCTGTTGATTACGCGTGGACAATCGCAATGATTGCCGGTGCAATCGTGAATGTAATGATTTTGCTGGTAGGAGATCTTGTGTTTGATACTAATGTATCGATTGTGGGGATTATTATCGGAACAATTTTCTCAGTGCTGATTGCCAAAATAGTGGAATTCTTTGCTTTTCATATGGATTACAGCCGGGTGGAAAAGGTGCAGTTTGAGGATGATGAATATTACTACTATGTAAAGGCTGTTCCTAAGATTACAGTAGCCACGCCATCAAGGACGGTAAAGAGAATCAATACACCTAAGAAGAAGTATGCCGGAAATCAGGCCAGAAGAGAAAAGGATGTATAGATTAATTTTTGTGTAATGAGGAAGAACTAAATGATACATGGATTAGAAATTGTAGAAACATACCTGTCACGTGTATCGGGAATCAGATGGGCAGATATTCTCGAGATGATTATACTTACCTTTCTGATTTATCATATATTGGTATGGATTAAAAATACAAAGGCATGGTCTCTGCTGAAGGGGATTCTTGTCATAGCGGTGTTTATCCTGTTTGCTGCCTATTTCCAGATGAATACCATTCTCTGGATCGTAAACAATATGTTTAGTGTTGCAGTGACAGCGGTAATTGTAATTATGCAGCCTGAGCTGCGAAAGGCGATTGAGGAGCTGGGACGAAAAAATATTATCAGTTCCATCGTTCCCTTTGAAGTGGGGAGAAGTCCGGGTGAGGGCAGATTTTCGGATAAGACAATTAACGAAATTGCAAAGGCATGTGTAGAGATGGGCAGGGCAAAGACCGGTGCCCTTATTGTTGTGGAACAGAAACAGCGCCTTACGGAATATGAGAGGACTGGTATTGATGTGGATGGTATCGTTACCAGTCAGCTGTTAATTAATATTTTTGAACATAATACGCCTCTTCATGACGGTGCAGTGATTATCAGAGGAAACAGAGTTACGTCAGCTACCTGCTATCTCCCGCTTTCGGATAATATGCAGTTGAGTAAGGATTTGGGAACCAGACACAGGGCAGGTGTAGGAATTTCAGAGGTAACGGATTCCTTGACAATCATTGTTTCAGAGGAGACGGGCAAGATCAGTGTAGCCTATGAGGGAGAGCTTGAGAGAAACCTAAATGGAGACATGTTAAAGGAAAAACTGAAATCAATACAGAATAAGCCGGTAGAAGAAAACCGGGTAAAAATTCTGTGGAAGGGACGGTCTAAAGTTGAAAAATAAGCTTACACACAATTTAGGACTGAAACTGGTATCTGTTTTCTTTGCGGTAATCCTCTGGCTGGTTGTTAACAGTGTAAATAATCCCACCATTGATAATACATTTTACAATGTACCGGTAAAATTATTGAATACTGATTTAATCACAGATTCCGGTCAGGTATATGAGGTACTTGATAATACGGATGTAATCAGCAGAGTCACTGTGTGGGCACCCCGCTCAGTTTTAAGTGCACTGGATGAGGAGAATATTGTTGCGACGGCAGATGTCAGTGAGTTGAGCAGTCTTGATACAATTTCCATAAAGCTGACTACCAATGTTTCCAGTAAGGATATTTCACGCATTACAGGAAGTATTGATACAGTGAAATTAAAGATCGAGGATAAAAAGAGTAAGGCGCTGTCGCTTAGATCCAGCGTTTCGGGTCAGGTTCCCAAGGGATACTTAGTAGGGGAAATAACCACTGACCAAAACCTGATCAGGATCTCAGGACCCCAGACAGTGATTGATCAGATTGCAAAGGCATCTGTAGATGTGGATGTTTCAGGAATGACCAGTGATATTGTCACAAATGCAGAAATTAAATTCTACGATGAGGATGACAATCTTGTCGATACCAAAAATATTACCCAGAACATTAAGACTGTGGGTGTGGAAATAAAGATTTGGCAGACCGCAGAGGTTCCGGTAAACTACAGCATCATGGGGAAAGCTGCATCGGGATACCGGGATACAGGAGTAATTGAAGGGAATGGACGAACCATTGTGATCGCGGGAAAACCTAGTGTCATTAAGAACATCACAGCTATTCAGGTTCCTGCCGAGGCGTTGGATATCACAGATCAGTCTGAAGACTATATTGCAGAGATAGATATCCGTGATTACTTACCGGATAATGTATTTTTGGCAGATTCTGCGAATGCAATCCAGACAGTTACCGTATATATAGAACGTGAAACCTCCAAAAAGCTTGAAATAAGAGAGGAAAAAGTCAGGATTACCAATCTGCCGGAAGGGTATAATGCCAGCATATCAGGTCTGGAAGGAAGCTTTGTGATAGAAGTGATTGGGCTTTCTCAGGATGTGTCAACGATTCAGGCAAACAATATTGCCGGTACGGTTGATATTCAGGAATGGATGAACCGTCAGGGAATGACAGAGCCGGAGCCCGGATACTACACGGTTGAAGTAGACTTTGGATTGTCAGACAGGGTATCATTACTTGAACCTGTCACAGTGACTTTGCATATATCAAAAAAAGATGAATGATGTAATCAGTTCAGAATGGAGGAAAAAATGGGAAGATTATTTGGAACAGATGGTGTAAGAGGAGTAGCAAATGATGAACTTACTCCCATACTTGCAATGCAGCTGGGTCAGGCAGGTGCATATGTGCTCACCAAAGAAAACATGCATAAGCCAACAATCATGGTGGGATGTGATACCAGAATTTCAGGAGATATGCTTGCAAATGCACTAATGGCAGGTATTTGTTCTGTAGGTGCCAATGCGGTCTATGTAGGTGTGCTTCCGACTCCGGCAGTTGCATACCTTACAAGAAAATATAAAGTGGATGCAGGTGTTGTTATCTCAGCATCCCACAATCCGGTGGAATTCAACGGGATTAAGTTCTTTGACGGAAATGGCTACAAGCTTCCGGATGAACTTGAGGATGAGATAGAAAGCATTATCAAGAACGGAATGAACGGAATCAAATTTCCCATTGGAGCAAATGTAGGCAAGATTAAGTATCGTACAGATGCAAGGGAGGAATATATCAATCATTCTATCCGGTCTGTAAACGTAGATCTGACAGGTCTTAAAATTGTTGTAGACTGTGCAGAGGGTGCATCTTATTATACATCTGTAGAGACATTAAGGGAGATTGGAGCTAATGTTGTTGCAATCCACAATATGCCTGACGGAACCAACATAAATGCCAACTGCGGTTCAACACATATGGAAGAATTAAAGGCAAGAGTGGTATATGAAAAGGCAAATGTGGGTCTTGCCTTCGACGGTGATGCTGACAGACTGCTGGCAGTAGATGAACTTGGAAATGTGGTCAATGGCGATGAGATTATGGCAATCGTCGGAAATCATATGAAGGCAAGCGGAGAATTGGCTAATAATACGATTGTTGCGACTGTAATGAGTAATCTTGGTTTCTTCCTGATGGGAGAAAAGAATGGCATCCATATTGAACAGACTAAGGTAGGAGACAGATATGTTCTTGAGAGAATGAAAGAAATTGGCGCAAGCCTTGGTGGAGAGCAGTCGGGACATATCATTTTCTTAAAAGAGAATACTACAGGTGACGGACTGTTAAGTGCACTGCACTTATTAAAGGTCATGGTGGAAACTGGAAAGCCGCTTTCAGAGCTTGCAACTGTTATGGAGGTTTTGCCTCAGGCACTTGTCAATGCCAAGGTACCTAATCATAAAAAGGAAAAGTATATGGAATACCCTGAAATTGCGGAAGCGATTCAGAAGCTTACAGATAAATTTGCAGGTGAGGGAAGGGTTTTGATTCGTCCTTCGGGTACAGAGCCGCTGGTACGTGTTATGATTGAGGGAAAAGATCAACAGATGATTGACCAGGATGCAAAAATGCTGGCTGAGCTGATTCAGAATATCATGTTGTAGACAACTAATACTTGAGTATGTTGACGAAAGATGGTATAGTAAAAGAGAGGGGTTTGGCAGAAATATCAGGCAGAAAATGAATTGGAGGGAATTGAAGAATGGTTAGTCAGAAGGTGGTTATTAAGAACCCGACAGGTTTGCATTTAAGACCAGCTGGCATCCTTTGCAAGGAAGCAATGCAGTTTAAATCATTAATAACCTTTACATTTAGAGAAAATACTGCAAATGCCAAAAGCGTGCTTAGCGTTTTAGGTGCCTGCGTCAAATGCGGTGATGAGATTGAATTTGTCTGTGAGGGAGAAGATGAAGTGGAAGCTCTTCAAACTCTGGTAAAAGCAATTGAAAACGGTTTGGGTGAATAATCCAGAAACAAAAAGAAGAGATGTTATATTATGACCGGTCCGTTTATCAGGACCGGTTTTTTAAAGGAGAAAGAAAAGATGCTGAATTATAAGCGATATAAGAAAAATCCGGTAGTAGATTACCCGGAGAGAGAATGGGCTAATAAGGAAATAGAAAAGGCACCCATCTGGTGCAGTGTAGACTTAAGGGATGGAAATCAGGCGTTGATTGATCCCATGGTGGTAAGCGAAAAGATAGAAATGTTCCAGTATCTGATAAAGCTGGGGTTTAAGGAGATTGAAATTGGTTTCCCTGCGGCCAGTCAGATAGAATTTGATTTTCTGCGTCAATTGGTTGAAAGAAGAATGATTCCGGATGATGTTCGGGTTCAGGTACTTACCCAGTGTCGGGAGGAGTTGATAGATCGTACTTTTGAATCCATAGAAGGATGTAAAGAGGCAATCGTACATATTTATAATTCTACATCCACCCTGCAGAGAGATGTGGTTTTCGGCATGAGCCGGGAGGAAATTATTGATATCGCCGTTAAGGGCACGATGATGGTAAAAGAAAGAGTTGCTAAATTTCCGGGAAAGATTATCCTTGAATATTCCCCGGAAAGCTTTACGGGAACAGAACTTGATTTTGCCCTTGAAATCTGTACAGCCGTACAGGAAACATGGGGACCTACGAAAGAGAACCCGATGATTATCAATCTTCCTTCCACCGTGGAAATGAACACTCCCAATGTATATGCGGATCAGATTGAATGGATGAACCGACATTTTAAGGACAGGGAAACGATTATTTTAAGTGTTCATCCCCATAATGACAGAGGAACCGGTGTGGCATCGGCGGAACTGGCATTGCTGGCAGGCGCGGACAGAGTGGAGGGTACGCTCTTTGGAAATGGGGAGAGAACCGGAAACGTGGATGTGCTGAATATTGCATATAATATGTTCTCACAGGGAATTAATCCGGAATTAAATATCGAAAAAGTAAATGAGATAATTGAGATATATGAAAGATGCTGTAAAATTCCTATTCATCCCAGACATCCTTATGCTGGAAAGCTTGTATTTACTGCTTTTTCCGGTTCTCATCAGGATGCCATCAATAAGGGTGTAAAGGCAATGAAGGAACGAAATAATCAGTACTGGGAAGTTCCTTATCTTCCTATTGATCCTTCCGACATCGGAAGAGAATACGAGCCCATTGTCCGTATCAATTCACAGTCAGGCAAGGGTGGAGTGGCATTCATTATGGACACTTATTTTGGATTTAAGCTGCCTAAGGGAATGCACAGGGAATTTGCTAATGTGATTCAGCTTATTTCTGAGAAGCAGGGAGAGGTTTCTCCTGATCAGATTATGGAGGCATTTCGGAAGGAATATCTGGAAAAGAAAGAGCCAATCCATTTCCGTAAGCTTCGTGTGGATGATTTGAGCGGTGAAATCCAGTCAGAATTTGACACAAGAGTGTTTGTTATCTATACAGATCAAGGCGTAGAAAAGAGCTTTGAAGCGGTAGGCAACGGCCCTATCGATGCACTTCAAAGAGGCTTGCAGCAGGAGCTGAATATTTCTATCAAGGTTCTCGACTATGAGGAACATGCACTTCAAAGCGGTTCCAATTCTCAGGCGGCTGCCTATATTCATCTGCTGGATGCAGACAGCGGAAGAGTGACATACGGTGTTGGTGTAAGCTCCAACATTACAAGAGCATCCGCGAGAGCAATCTTCTCCGCGATTAACAGACTTGAATTAGGGAAGTAGCAGAAAAAAGGTCTTCGGAAGTTTCGAAGACCTTTTCAAATATAATATTATTTTTTAATTGAATTCGTGTAAATGATCTTTCCGTCCACTGTAAAGCTGTCGCCCTCCTCAAGGATACAGATCATGGTCTTTCCTGTATTTAACCGGATTTCATTCCCGTCATCGTCATAATATCTGGTGGCACTGTAATCAGCAGTTTTCTGCCAGGTTACATGAATTCCCTTTCCGTTGGTAAAGAACCAACCATCACGGGTAGTATCATGACATTGGAAGGAAAGATATCCCTTTTCATCACGTACTTCGTAGTAAGTATTCTGAACTAAAAGGTTTTTGAAGGTAAGCTGTGTGTTATTTGAAAGATCAATATGAGGTTCCTCGTGCTCACCTGACAAATGCTGAAAACGTTCATATAAACCTGTCTCTTCGTTGTACAGAAAGTAGCAATTCGTAAGAGGATACGCAAGGGACATATCAACATTTCCGGCATCAATGGCATCTTCATACTGGGTCAGCAGATTGGGATCTGCATCTGATGCAAAAAGAAAATGCTGTCCATCTGAATAATTCTCTCTGTAATTCAGGGAATAATCATTGTCATTAATATATTTATGGATTAACTCTGAACTTATAAAAGCATTGTCAAAATCGTTTTTGGCAATATCCCTGTAATGGTAAGTCTTCGACACATCAATGTTCAGATTAAGATTCTCTGAATCATTTCTACTTAACAGACTGTCCATGTAAAAAGGTCCGCCATAATGGATATGAAAAGCATCCCATTCAAAGGACCAATACATAAAATAGTCACGGCTGCTTCTGATATTGCCAATCTTTTCAAGGTTATCCCAATCTTCCCATATACCCATAAGACGCGTAATGCTGGATTCCACATTGCATTCATAAAGAACAGATGCTTCTGAAAGACCATACTGGCTTGCGGTCTTGGTATTGGGAACCATAATGGAAACAGGACGACGGTTTGCAATTTCCTCATCAATCCATTCATTTGTTATGCGGCTTCGCACCAATCCTTCTGCAGGAGGAATATCCTCCTCAGAATCAGATACTTCTGCGGATGTCTCAGTCTTGTTATCAGGAGTCTGAGAGGAGGAATCTGCATCATTTACCAGTTCGAAACTGGTTCCGGAAGATTCCTTTTTCCCGCACCCGAATAGTAGGAACAATGCTGACAGGAGCATTAAAATCATAACCTGATATTTTTTCATGATGATTCCCCCTTTATTCAAGGAACGATTTATTTCAGGGTGTTTCCGTCAACATCAATAGTATCGCCATCTTCAACAATACATATCATTGTCTTACCGGTATTTATTTCAATTTCATTTCCCTTATCATCAAAGTATCTTGTAGGCTCGTAATCAGCTGTTTTTTCCCAGGATACGCGGATGGCTTTTCCGTTGGTAAAATAGTATCCTTCTCTGGTGGTGTCATGAACCTGGAAAGCAAGGTATCCTTTCTGGTCGCGGACTTCGTGGTAAGCAAACTGAACAAATACATTCTTAAATGCAAGCTGCTGGTTATCGTTTGCAGCATCTACATCAGCTTTGCCATACATATATCGATAGTACAGACCATCCTCTTCGTTGTATGTAAAGGAGGTTTTGGTAATCGGGTAAGCAGCCTTCAGATCAATTTCCTTTGCAGAAATTGCATCACTGTAACTGTCCAGTGTGTTGGGCTTACTGGAAGGTGCAAATTTGAAATGGTCTGCAACATAGTAATCTTCCCGGTAAGTCTTGGAATATCCAAGCTTATCAATTGCCTTGTTGATTCCTTCTGCGCTGGCGTAAGCATTCTGCGGTGCAGAGCGGTCCTTTGCACGGTAAAAGGCATTTTCAAACAAACCGGACCTGCCTTTATTGCCATAGCTGCAGCCTGTAATGTTGTTGGTGCTTTCCTGTTCGATAATATTCTCAATGTAAAAAGGACCACCGAAATGAACATAGATGGAATCCCATTCCAATGCCCAGTATACAAAATAGTCACGGCAGCTGCGAACGTTTCCGATACGGTCTAAATCTTCCCAATCCTTGATGACTGCCATACTTCTCGTAATTCCACCTTCTACAGGACATTCATAAAGAATATCTGCTTTGGAAAGATTATAATGTGGCAATGCGTTGGAGTCGTTGGGGGTCATTATAGCGATGGGTCTTGCATTCTCCAGATCTCCATCTATCCATTCGTTGGTAAGTGAGCTTCGTACCATTCCCTCAACAGGGGGGATATCCTCCTCATCTGCTTCCGGTTCTTCGGAATTTTCCTGCTGTAACTCCGGCTGCGCTTCAACGATGGGTTCAACAATAGGCTGAGTTACTGTTTCGGAATCTTTGCCACAGCCAAATAGTAAAAGAGATGAAGATAAGGCTGCAAGACATAGAACCTGTAATCTTTTCATTATGTTTCCTCGCTTTCAGTTCGTAAAATAGTAATTTGTTTCTGACTGATATAATATCGAAAAATATTATACCATAGTAGGAAACAATCGTCACTAGCAAAATATGTAAAATTTGATACAAAATTATTAAGAAATTATTACGGTCCGTATCATGTATTGTATCTTTGTACTTGTCTAAAATCAATTAAGAGGGTAAAATAAGAATTGGTTGCATATTAAACAATGGAAAGGATACGTTTGATGCCATGAAAAAAATAATCGTAACAGGGTGTAACGGGCAGCTGGGTCGAGCTGTCAACCTGGAGTTTAAGAATCATTCTGATATTGAATTTGTAAATACGGATGTGGGAGAGCTTGATATTACCAATATTGATAAGGTAATGGAGCTTGCAAGGGAAGTTAAGCCTTATGCAATTATCAACTGTGCAGCACACACAGGGGTAGATGCCTGTGAGGATGAATGGGACAAGGCATACCGAATCAATGCAATCGGACCGAGGAACTTAAGCATTGCAGCTACAGAAACAGGAGCAAAAATGATACACATTTCCACGGATTATGTGTTTGACGGAAAGGCACAGAAGCCATATACGGAATTTGACAGGACAGATCCTCAGGGAGCCTATGGAATGACTAAGCTGGCAGGAGAAAATATGGTCAGGGATTTCGCTGACAGATATTTCATTCTCCGCACGGCGTGGCTGTATGGAGATGGGAAGAATTTCGTGAAAACCATGCTCCGTTTATCTGAGACAAACGACACGGTCAGCGTCGTAAAGGATCAGGTGGGAAGCCCTACCAGTGCGAAGGAGCTTGCAGCAGCAATTGCACATCTGCTTTTTACGGAAAATTATGGTCTCTTCCATGCAACCTGTGAAGGAAGCTGCTCCTGGGCACAGTTTGCAGAGGAAATATTTAAGCTTGCAGGGAAAAAGACGGTGGTTCGTCCCATTACATCTGAGGAATTCGCTGCCAAAGCCCCAAGACCGGCTTATTCCATTCTGGAAAACTATATGCTTAAGCTTACTACAGATTATGTGTTTGCCGACTGGCATGATGCATTGGTCGCTTACATGAGAGAACTTGTTTAAAAACGGATAAGAGGATGAATATGGATTTTATTACAGATTTGCTTCATAATCAGATTTTTATTTCAGCCGCTTTGGGGTGGCTGGTGGCACAGGTGCTGAAAACGTTGATACATCTGATACTCACGAAAAAGTTTGTGGCAGAGAGAATGGTGGGGAGTGGCGGAATGCCAAGCTCACATGCCGCAACCGTCTGTGCATTGGCAACAGCATCGGGAATAGAATATGGCGGCGGAAGTTTCGAGTTCGCAATCTGTGCCATGCTGGCAATCATTGTCATGTATGATGCAATGGGTGTTCGAAGGGAAACCGGTAAACAGGGACAGGTGCTT
This sequence comes from Bacillota bacterium, assembly GCA_029226935.1. GTDB lineage: Bacteria > Bacillota > Clostridia > Lachnospirales > Lachnospiraceae > Suilimivivens. The sequence continues at coordinate 22,253 of JAQXYZ010000005.1, forward strand.
AACGAGATGCTGGAGGTGTTTACCAATATGGGTAAGCAGATCAGCCCGGAAGCAAAGTTGAAGGAGTTTGTAGGTCACACCCCCCTTCAGGTACTGATGGGAGCTTTACTGGGAATTGCAATTGCTGCAGCTGTCAATTTGTGGCTGTAGTAGTCTGAATTAAAAAATAAAACAAATAGAAAAGGAGATATTTATGCAGAACATAGCTTTAATTACCGGTATTACAGGACAGGACGGATCCTATCTGGCAGAATTCCTGCTGGAAAAGGGCTACGAGGTACATGGTTTGATTCGCAGACACAGCATCAGCAACACGTCGCGTATCGATCATATTATTAACTCTGATTACAATAAGGTAAAATTTTTCCTTCATTTCGCAGATACCACAGATTCAAGTAACCTGATGCGTCTGATTTCAGAGATTCGCCCTACAGAAGTGTATAATCTTGCTGCACAGTCTCATGTAGGAGTATCCTTTGAAGTGCCGGAGTATACGGCAGAAGCCACAGGTGTAAGCACCTTAAAGCTTCTTGAGGCGATCCGTGTGAATGGTGGAAACTGCAGATATTATCAGGCATCTACTTCCGAGCTGTTTGGCGGGCTTCCGGAGACCGCGCCCCAGAGCGAGGCGACTCCTTTTTATCCCAAGAGCCCTTATGGCGTAGCGAAGCTGTATTCCTACTGGATTACGGTTAATTACAGAGAATCTTATAACATGTTTGCCTGCAACGGTATTTTATTTAACCATGAATCTCCCAGACGGGGTGAGAACTTTGTAACCAGAAAGATTACACTGGCAATTGCCAACATCATTGCCGGAAAGCAGGAGAAGCTTTCACTTGGAAATATGAATGCAAAGAGGGACTGGGGATTTGCCGGAGACTATGTGGAAGGCATGTGGATGATGCTCCAGCAGGATAAGCCCGATGACTATGTTCTTGCAACAAATGAAACCCATACCGTACGAGAATTTGTGGAGGAGGCCTTTAGGGTGCTCGGCATTACCGTGAGATGGGAAGGAACAGGAGTAAACGAAAAGGGTTATGATGCAAAGACCGGAAAGCTTCTGGTAGATGTCAATCCCGAATTTTATCGTCCCGCTGAGGTGGAATTCCTTTGGGGAAATGCAGCAAAGGCAGAACAGACGCTTGGCTGGAAAAGAAAAGTAGATTTTAAAGGTCTGGTAGAAATGATGATGGACAATGACCTGAAAGAAATTGCAGGTGTAAGCTGTTCAGAGTATAAGGAAAGATAAAATGCTTTCTGTAATATTAATCTGGTTCTATATGCTGTTTACCTGTTATGTGACAGGATTTGCCTGTATCAGGCTGATATCGGGCAAAATGGCATACCGGGCCAAAAAAGAAACCAGTTACCTGTATGCAGGTATCGGAGTAGTGACGGTTTATGCCCAGCTTTTTAGCATTTTCTGGAAGGTTGGGTTTGCCGCCAACATGATACTTCTCCTTATTTGCATCTTATGCATCTGGGTTTTTCGAAAAGATATGCTGGAAAATCTCAATACTTTCAGATTGACCATTACACCGGCAAAAGTGATGATCTGGATTTTGCTTTTGCTGGTGTTTGCTTATGGGACATCCACCGGAATTATCCATTATGATACAGGGCTTTACCATGCCCAGAGTATTCGATGGATAGAGGAATATGGGGTGGTTCCCGGACTGGGCAATCTTCACAGCAGGCTCGCCTACAACAGTGCAGCATTTGCGTTATCTGCACTTTACAGTATGGCTTTTCTGGGTGGACAGTCTTATCACTGCTGCGCGGGCTTTTTGGCATTCCTGCTTGCACTGGTCTGTATGGAGGCATTTAACAAAGAGAGAATCAGGAAACCGCTTCTTTCTGATCTGGCAAGGATTATTGGCATTTATTATCTTCTGATCATTTTTGACGAAATGGTATCTCCGGCATCGGATTACTTTATGGTACTTCTGGTATTTTTTATTGTGATTCGGTGGCTGGAGCTGGTGGAAAGGAAAGAGACCTGCTATCTGCCTTATGGGCTGTTATGCCTGTTATGTGTGGTGGTACTCACTGTCAAGCTGTCAGGGGCGCTGATACTGCTATTGGTATTAAAGCCGGCTGTTATGATGATACGGGAAAAGCGGACAAAGGAAATTATTCGTTTTCTCGGACTGGGTATTTTTACGGTGGCGCCTTTCCTGATTCGCAATGTGATTCTTTCAGGCTGGCTGATTTATCCGTTTACTTTTATAGATTTATTTTCCTTTGATTTTAAGATCCCTAAGGGTATGGCAGACTATGATGCCAGAGAGATACAGGTATGGGGAAGGGGCTTTTCTGATGTAGGGCGATATGACGACCCCCTGCTTAAATGGCTTCCCGAATGGATTGGAAATCTGGACGGCACGAACAAAATTTTTCTGGCAATGGCAATTGGGGGAACTTATCTGCTATTCATGTTTCTGGTCTATGCACTGGTCAAAAGGCGAAGGGATATGGCAGACTTTCTTCATCTGGCAGGTACGATAGCAGTCTGTTTCTGGTTTTGGTTTCTCAGTGCACCGCTGCTTCGATATGGATGTGTTTTTTTGTGGCTTTTGCCGGTGCTTGTGTGGGGATATCTGTATTTGAAGATTAGCCCTCATTTGGACCGGTTTAGAATTTTTGCTTTTCTCGTTATTCTGCTTGCTGTGTATAAGCTTGGGATATTCGGAATGGAGCTTAAGGTAGGGGCAACTTCACAATATCTGATCAACCAGAAGGATTATGAAAATTTTGAGACAGTGTCCTATGAACTGCATGGTTATACCTTTTATTATCCTAAGGAAGGTGACAGAACCGGATATCAGGATTTCCCGGCAGCGCCTTTAAAGGCAGGAGATATTTTTAGAGGAAAGACGATTGAAGAAGGATTTAAGGATGTTGCACATCAATAAATAAATAGTTAACAGAGAGGATGTATTTGTAATGGAAAAAACAGATAAGATTTATGTGGCAGGTCACAGAGGACTGGTGGGAAGCGCCATTGTAAGAAACCTACAGGCAAAAGGGTATACCAATATTATTGGCAGAACTCATAAGGAACTGGATTTAACCAATCAGGCAATGGTGCGTGAGTTTTTTGAGGCAGAGAAGCCTGATATTGTGGTGCTTGCGGCAGCCAAAGTAGGAGGGATTAATGCGAACAACACAACACCCGCTGATTTTGCATATGAAAATTTGCAGATCCAATGTAATGTGATTGACTGTTGTCACCAATATCATGTGAAAAAGCTGTTGTTCCTGGGAAGCACCTGTATTTATCCCAAGATGGCGCCCCAGCCTATTCCCGAGGATGCATTACTTACAGGCCCGCTTGAGGTAACCAACGAAGCTTATGCGATTGCAAAGATTGCAGGTCTTGAGATGTGTAAGTTTTATAAGAGACAGTATGGAGACAACTTTATCAGCTGTATGCCAACCAATCTTTATGGACCCCATGACAATTACGATCTTCAGGGTTCTCATGTCATGCCGGCTATGATTCGTAAGTTCCATGAAGCAAAGGTAAAAAATGCACCCACTGTAGAGCTGTGGGGAACAGGAACACCGCTTCGCGAATTCCTTTATGTGGATGATATGGCAGATGCCTGTGTATTTTTGCTTGAAAATTATGACGGAGAGCAGCACGTGAATATTGGAACCGGTAAAGAGGTTACCATAAAGCAGCTGGCAGAGACGGTTAAGAAGGTGGTTGGATACGAGGGAGAAATTGTTTGGAACAAGGACATGCCCGACGGAACACCAAGGAAGCTTACCAATGTAGATAAGCTTCACGGTCTTGGATGGACGCATAAGGTTGAACTGGAAGAGGGTGTGGAACTGGCTTACCAGTGGTTTAAGGAGCATGTGGAAAGTGCCAGAATGTAACGTTTAAGTAAAAAGTTTAGTTTTTCCAGTGCAGTCTGTGAAGTTCTCCTTCCAGCTGCATCTGGGAGAACCCCTGCTGGCGCAGGGCTTCGTAGAGAACTATCGCCACCGAATTGGACAGATTCAAAGAACGTATCTTAGAAAGCATGGGGATGCGGATACAGGTCTCCTCGTAGTCTACCAGAATTTCTTCAGGAATCCCGGCGCTTTCTTTACCAAACATAATGAAATCATCGGCACCAAAGGAAACGTCTGTGTAAACATGCTTTGCCTTGGTGGTTGCCATCCAGATTTTTGCTCCCGGGTGAAGAGACTTAAACTCATCAAAATTCATGTATCTGGTTACATTCAGATGTTCCCAGTAATCCATTCCTGCGCGCTTTATTTCTTTTTCCGTAAGACGGAATCCCAGTGGTTCAATCAAATGCAGATCTGTTCCTGTGGCTACACAGGTTCGACCGATGTTTCCGGTGTTTGCCGGTATCTCCGGCTGATGTAAGATAATGTGCATATCATGGTTCCCCTTTTGACTAATCTTCGCTGTCATCATCTGCTACAGGAAGCGAGAAAATGAATTCTGTTCCAACGCCTTCGGTACTGATGACATTAATATTTTCTTTATGGGCAAGGATGATTTCCTTGGTAATGGAAAGCCCCAGCCCGGTTCCCTTTTTATCTTTTCCTCTGGAAAGGTCAGATTTATAAAAACGATCCCAAATCAGTTTTAAATCATCTTTTGGGATTCCGATTCCGCTATCCTTAACGGATACAAATACCTTATTATGTTTTTCATTCGTTTCAATTTTGATGATAGAATTGGAATGACTGAATTTAATGGCATTGTCCAGAAGGTTATAAAGCACCTGCTGAATCTTGCCAATATCTGCATTTACAAACAGTTCATCTCCGGTAAGGATCAGTTCTATAGCAATGGTCTTCTGCTTGCAGGTACCTTCAAAGGAGGCTGCCGTGTTGCGGATGACCTTGTTAATGTCAAAAATACTTTTGTCAAGCATTATACCCTTGGTATTTAAATTATTCAGAGTAAGCAGGCTATTGGTAAGCTTGGTTAACCGATCCGTCTCATTAAGAACAATGGTCAGATATTTTTCGTGAAGCTCCGGTGGAATGGTACCATCCAGCATGGCTTCCAGATATCCCTTAATGGAGGTAAGAGGAGAGCGGAAGTCATGGGATACATTGGCTACAAATTTCTTCTGGTCATCCTCGGAACGCGCAATGGCACCTGCCATATAGGAAATAGTAGCTCCCAGATATCCGATTTCATCCTCGCTGTCAATCTGGAATTCATAATGCATATTTCCGGCAGCATACTGCTCTGTGGCTTCGGTAATCTTACGCAGGGGCAGATATACCATCTCCGTAAAGAATATCAGAATGATCAGGGAGAGCAGAAAGAGGATAATCAGCATCAGGTAAGAAATATTCAAAAGGCTGTTGCAGGATGCTGTGATATTGCTCATGGGATAATGGATGACCACATATCCCCGCACCTTATAATTGGAGGTAATGGGGGCAAACACACTCAGCTGCTCCTCTGTAAAGCTGTCAAAGAAATTTCCGATGGTATAGTAGGAATTTGCGGTGACAGTAGGATCAAAACCTTCAATAACACGTTCACTTTCTACATCCAGGGGAGCCTGGGAATCGAGAATCATACGCCCGGAGGGATTGATGATCCACAGATTTGCAGAAAGATAGGTATCCAACGCATCCAGCTGTTTCTTTACGGTATCTAATGAAGTTTCATTATCATATAAATCTGAAGCATAGGTATTGGCAATCAAAGTGGCTTCCTTATAGAGTGCATCTGCCTTTTCACGGGTCAAATGCTCCATAGTCATACTGTTGACAAAGGTGCCTACCACCACAAAGCCAAAGAAGCCAAAAATAAAATAAGCAAGCAGAAACTTCAGGTAGAGAGTCTTTCTCATTGACGCACCTCGAATTTATAGCCAATCCCCCAGATGGTAGCAATTTTCCAGTTGGCATGGTCATTTATTTTTTCACGCAGACGTTTGATATGTACATCCACAGTTCTGGTATCTCCAATATATTCGTAGCCCCAAATCTGATCAAGGAGCTGCTCCCTGGTAAAAACATGGTTGGGAGAGGACGCCAGAAAGTATAAAAGCTCCAGCTCTTTGGGAGGCATTTCCACTGTTTTTCCCATGTAGATAACAGAGTAGTTAGTCTGGTTAATGATCAGATCAGGATATTCCACACATTTTACATCGGGTGCCTGTGAACTGGTCGATGTGGGCTTATATCTGCGCAGAACTGCCTTTACTCTCGCCACCAGTTCTTTGGAGTCAAAGGGCTTTTCCATATAATCATCGGCACCTAACTCCAGACCAAGAACCTTGTCAAAAATCTCTCCCTTGGCAGAGAGCATGATGATTGGAGTAGAGGATTTGGCGCGAATCTCGCGGCAGACCTGATAACCGTCGATTCCGGGAAGCATCAGATCCAGCAAAATGAGATTGGGTGCAAAGGAATCTGCAAGAAGCAGCGCAGTTTCGCCATCGCTTGCAATCATGGTTTCAAAGCATTCTTTTGTGAGATACAGGGAAATCAATTCCGCAATGTTATTGTCATCATCTACAATTAAGATTTTTTGTTTATTTACCATAGAAGCCTCACTTTCTTTATTGTTTTACAGGTTTTGCTTAGTCCTTGAGGGTCACAATGGTGACGCCTGCATCCCCTTCACCATATTCTCCAAGGCGGTAGGATTTTACATATTTTACACGTTTCAGATGATTTTGGACGGCGCTTCGTAAAGCCCCTGTTCCTTTCCCATGTACCACCCTTACGCTGGGCAGATGTGCAAGGTATGCATCATCTAAATACTTATCCAGTTCAGCAAGAGCTTCATCAACGGTTTTGCCAAGCAGGTTGATTTCAGGCGAAATGCTGAAGGATTTGGACATTTTCACTTTACCGGTGTGGGTGTTCTTAAGAGAAGCAAGACCGGAAGGAGTTTCGTCCTCAATCAGTACAAGATCTTTTACATTTGCCTGGGAGCGCATGATACCGCACTGGACAAAAAGGTTGCCCTTGTGATCGGGAAGAGTGCTGACGGTTCCCTTAAGCCCCATAGAAAGAATTTTAACGCTGTCACCAATCTTAAGCTGTTCCGGTTTAGGCTGCTTTGCCCTCGATGGCTCCTTTGCCTTTAAAGCCAGCTTGTCGTTTTTCTTTCCGATTTCTCCCCGGAGCCGTTCTCTGGTCTTTTCAAGTTCCTTCAGGGAAGCGCCGGGACCGGCTTTCTGATAGATACGGATAGTCTCATCCGCAACATCTTTAGCCTCCTGAAGGATTTCCCTCGCTTTTTCATTTGCCTCACGGATAATGCGGTCCTTTGCATTGTCTATTTTTTCATTTTTGGCCTGCAGTTTTTCTTTGAGGGATTTGATTTCTTCTTTGTAGGAAGCAATTTCAAGACGCTCTTTTTCGATGGTCACGCGGCTGTTCTCCAAATCGGTCAAAAGATCTTCAAAGCTCTTATCCTCGGCATTGATCTGTGCCCTCGCAGCATCAATGATATATTCGGGCAGACCAAGCTTCGAGGAAATTGCAAAAGCGTTACTTTTTCCGGGGATACCAATGAGCAGGCGATAGGTGGGAGCCAGTGTTTCCACATTAAATTCACAGCAGGCATTTTCGACAAAGTCTGTGGATAAGGCATAAACCTTCAGCTCACTATAGTGGGTAGTTGCCATGGTACGGATCCCTCTGGTGTGAAGATGGTCTAAGATAGCAATGGCAAGAGCTGCTCCCTCTGTCGGGTCTGTACCGGCACCAAGCTCGTCAAACAGGCAGAGAGAATTCTCGTCTGCGTTGTTCAGAATGGATACAATGCTGGTCATATGGGAGGAAAAGGTACTCAGACTCTGTTCAATGCTCTGTTCGTCACCGATGTCGGCAAACACTTCCGTAAAGATGGATAATTCTGAGCGATCCAGCGCAGGAATATGAAGCCCTGCCTGACCCATCAGGGTAAAAAGACCAACGGTCTTTAAGGAGACGGTCTTACCGCCGGTGTTAGGACCGGTTACCACAAGAAGATCAAAGTCCCTGCCTAAATGAATGTCAATAGGAACTACCTTCTTAGGTGGCAGTAATGGGTGTCGCCCCTTGCGGATATTAATGTAATGCTCTGTATTAAACAGAGGCATGGTTGCGTTTTCTTCCATGGCAAGAGAAGCTTTGGCAAACACAAAGTCAAGAAAAGTCATAATTTTCTGGTTCTCGGCAATTTCCTGCGTATGTGCTGCCGTCTGAGCGCTTAAGTCTGCAAGCACCGCCTCTATTTCTTCTTTTTCCTTAATGGCAAGCTCTTTTAACTGGTTGTTCAGGCTGACAACGGATGCAGGCTCGATAAAAAAGGTGGAGCCTGTTGAGGACTGATCGTGTACCATGCCTGGAACCTGACTTTTGTATTCTGCCTTTACGGGAATACAGTAGCGGTTATCCCTCATGGTGATGACTGCGTCCTGCAAATAGCTTCGATAGGAACCGTTGACCATGGAGGTAAGCTGGGAGTGTATTTTTTCGCCGGTAAGGATGATGGAGCGTCTGACATGCTTTAATCCGGCGCTTGCATCATCGGCAATTTCTTCCTCAGAAAGGATGCAGCGGTTGATTTCTCCTGCCAATGCACTTAAGGGTTCAAGACGGTCAAAATAATCGGAAAGGGAGGTTTGCTTTTCGTCTTCCCGCTGCTTTCGACCATAGGACTTAATGCGGTTAACATTGTCAAGGAGCCCTGCGATTTTAAGGAGTTCAGGGGCAGACAGGGTGCTGCCAATCTCTAAAGAGCGCAGAGACATGGAGACATCCCGGTTGCCGCCAAAGGAGGTAGAACCCTTGGAAAACAGCATAGACAGGGCATCAGAGGTTTCCTGTTGGGCGAGGCGGATGGCACTAAGGTCAGTCAAAGGTTTTAGGTTTTGACACAGTGCACGTCCCGGCTGGGAGGTTGCTTTCTGGGTTAACTGATCAATAATTTTATTATATTCTAATGTGCGAAGTACTTTTTCATTCATAAACTGCCTCATTTCAAATCCAATGTTACCTGCGCAGGGTCACTGCGAATAGTCGGCTTAAGTATAACATATTTTCTGCCGATGCACTAGCATTATCAATACCGGAGTAACAGTTCGCAAGATGGGATGTTTGAAGAAGCCATAACGTGTAAAGTGCTAACACCAATAAAAAATTTTGGAAAAATCTAAAAAATCCATTTCAGAAATGATATTAACACACCGGCTTCAGAAACTTGCTTCGCTTCGGACACTGAAGCTGGTGTGTACATTTTCTGAAATGAATTTTTTGATTTTTCACAAAATTTTTCCTATGGTGTGTCGCATCTTTACACGTTATTGGCTTCAAGTTTGCCAGAAGGGCAGCTTATAGATATTTGTACTGCCTGTTTCCCAAAATCCCGAAAGCTGTCATAGCCCCAGAAAGGATATCCGCAGGCGGTGCCCATCCCATCACGCTGAACTGCTATGGAGCGGGAAAATGTCAATAACAAGGTGGTTGCATCCTTTGTATGGACTTGATAA
>JAQXYZ010000006.1 GCA_029226935.1 Bacillota bacterium
TCCTCACTGTCTGCCGTAATCTGCCAGTCCGGGTCCTCATCCAGATTGGGGAAAAAGGCATCAGCCTCATAAACATGATCAATTTTCGTTACATGCGCCACATCACAATATGGAAGCATCTGTCTGTAAATGCTCTCTCCACCCACAATATATACATCCTGAGTATCATACTGTTTCAATTCCTCTAACAGTTCCTCGACACTATGAACAACCACGGCATCCTTTACCTGATAAGAGGGATTGGTTGACATAATAATGTTAGTGCGGTTCTTGAGGGGAAGTCCCTGGGGGAATGTTTCCAGCGTCTTTCTGCCCAAAACTACCACCTTCCCGGTTGTTTCCTGCCGGAAATTCTTGTGGTCTGCAGGAATCCTTATGAGAAGCTCATTTTTATTTCCGATTGCCCAGTTTTCATCTACTGCTACAATTAAATTCATCCGTCAATTCATCCTTTCCGTCTTTTATCATACTGCAATGGGAATGTCCATAATTTGTTCTCCCGTGATGTAATTTTCCACCTTCACATCGTCTCTTGTAAACTGGTAAAAATCCTTAATCTCCGGGTTCAGCCAGAAGGACGGTGCCGGGTAAGGCTTTCTCTCAATCAGCTCTTTGATAATAGGAATATGCCTGTCATAAATGTGAGCATCCGCAATCACATGCACCAACTCTCCTACGTTCATATCACATACCTGTGCCAGCATGTGAACCAGCACCGCATACTGCACTACATTCCAGTTATTTGCTGCCAGAACGTCCTGTGAACGCTGATTTAAAATCGCATTCAACGTAAGCCTGTCCTCTCCCTTCTTCTGTGTCACATTAAAGGTCATACTGTAAGCGCAGGGATATAAATTCATTTCATGCAAATCCTGATGAACATAAATGTTCGTCATAATCCGGCGGCTGAATGGATTATTCTTAAGATCATAAATCACACGATCCACCTGATCCATCATGCCTTCCTTATATTGATGCTTCACACCCATCTGATACCCATAAGCCTTTCCAATGGAACCGTCCGGATCAGCCCATTCATCCCAAATATGGCTGTGGAGATCATTGATATTATTGGACTTCTTCTGCCAGATCCACAACATTTCATCGGTAGCACTCTTTAATGCAGTCTTCCTTAGAGTCATAATCGGGAACTCTCTGGAAAGATCATATCTGTTGACCACCCCAAATTTCTTAATGGTATAAGCAGGCGTTCCATCCTCCCAGTGGGGGCGAACCTTCTCCCCTTCCGTGCTGGTTCCGTTCTCAAGGATGTCCCTGCACATATTGATAAATATTTCATCAGCCATACTCATGGTCGTCTTCCTCCGTTTGCTTGCCTATATACCAATAATAATAACCGCAAGCTTCTTTCTTACACATCCCACTTATCACATAGGGAATTAATCTGGTCCGCAAATTTAGCAAGATCCTTATTTGCGCCGCCCTCATTCTTATGGATTACCGCGATCAATCTCTGTCCTGCTGCCAGCAAGCGTGCAAATACATCAGATACCACCTTAACCTTTTTCTTGACAGGGATGGGCGCAGCTTCATATTCAAGCTTATTGGTAAGCAGATTAAATTCTGTTCCGCTGTAAGGCGCATATGCCTTAATGCCATACTCCACCTGAAGACATTCTGTAAACAGTTTACAGGTGGTGTCTTCTCCATGCACTACAAATACTCGTCTGGGCTTTTCTTTAAAGCCATTAATCCACTCAATCAGTCCGTTTTTATCTGCATGCCCGGAAAGTCCGGTAAGGGTTCGGATAGATGCACGAACATCAATCGTCTCTCCAAAAAGCTTTACCTCTTCGGCTCCCTCCACAAGCGCTCTTCCCAAGGTTCCCACTGCCTGATAGCCCACAAACAGCACCGTGCATTCAGGTCTCCACAAATTATGCTTTAAATGATGGCGAATTCTTCCTGCCTCGCACATTCCCGACGCCGATATGATTACCTTCGGAGTATTTTCAAAATTGATTGCTTTGGATTCTTCACTGGTAATCGTAAGTCTCAGTCCGGGAAAAGCGATAGGATTTACCCCTGATTTTACCAGTTCCATGGCTTCCTTGTCAAAACAATCCCACTCATTTTTATGAAAAATGCCTGTTGCTTCCACCGCCAGAGGGCTGTCCACATAAACCGGAAAGCCTTCATGTCCCTTAACCAGCTGCTCTTCTTTTATTTTGCGCAGGAAGTACAGCATCTCCTGCGTTCTACCCACCGCAAAGGAGGGGATGACTACATTGCCGCCCCGGTCAAAGGTTTCCTGCAGGATTTCCGTCAGCTCTTTCACATAATCAGGATGCTCGTCAGGATGAAGCCTGTCGCCGTAAGTAGATTCCATTACCACATAATCTGCTTCCACTGTCAGGCTGGGATCCTTAATCAGCGGCTGGTTCTTGTTACCGATATCGCCTGAAAATACAATCTTTCGCGTACTTCCTTCCTCAGTTGCCCATATTTCAATACTTGCCGAACCTAAAAGATGTCCCACATCCGTAAAACGGATTTTAATTCCTTCACACAGTTCTATCTCATGCCCATATTCACAGGGAACAATCCTCTTAATTGCTGCATCTGCATCCTCCATGGTATACTCTGGTTCGTGGGGCTCTAAGCCTGAGCTTCTTTTTGCCTTCCGATTCTTCCATTCTGCCTCCTGCATCTGAATATGCGCACAATCTCTGAGCATTATGCTGCACAAATCGGCAGTTGCCGTAGTCATCAAAATCTGTCCTCGAAATCCTCTTGCCACCAGCCTGGGAATCATTCCCGAATGATCCACATGTGCATGAGTAAGCAATACATAGTCAATCAAAGCTTCCTGCACAGGCAGATCACAGTTTTCAAACTGATTAATGCCCTGCTCCATGCCACAATCAATCAGAATATGCTTGCCACAGGCATTTAAATAATGACAACTTCCTGTTACTTCATGTGCCGCCCCTACAAAAACCAGTTTCATAACTTAACCCTCCGCAAAATCATTCTTACAAATAATGTAATCTGTTCCTCCGTACATTTCCTTTACAGCTGCAAAAAAAATGTCTCTGTCCTCCTCCTGTTCCACATCCCCATGGAAAAAAAATACCGCCACATGATAGACACGTTCAATTTCTTCCTTAATCAGCCTGCCAAGCTCCTTATTCTTATCCATGAATGCAATACTGCAGCCCTGGCTTGCATACTTTTCCAGCATGGAATACTCTTTGGCCCCCGTATTTCCGGCAAGAACACACACTTTTGTATTTGCCATGACATTTTCCGTACCTTTCTCTGTCTGTGACGACAAAATCTTTCAAATATCATAGTCAAATTATACCATAACCGAATATGATATAGCAAACAATTAAGGCAGTATGACATGAGCTTTTATTTTTTCTTTATGCTGGTAATCGTCCTGTCCATGGATGCTTTTGCGGCAGGGCTGTCCTATGGAACCGGGAAGGTGCATATCCCCCTGTCCTCCCTCCTTTCTACCTCCCTGTTGTCCGGCAGTATCCTGACCATTTCCCTGCTTGCCGGGGACTTCGTTCTGCGGCTGTTTCCGGCAGCTCTTGCAAAATGGATTTCTTTTGCCGTACTTTTCCTGCTCTCTTTATACAAATTCTATGATGCCGTTCCACAGTTTCACCGCAGAAAAGAGCTTCCCACTACGGATATCATTGCCAAAAAAATCAATCAGGAGGATAAAGCCGTTCTCTCTTTACGAGAAGCAATCTTTCTTGCCTTTGCACTTTCCGTCGATAATGTTTCTGCGGGTCTGTGCACCGGGAGCATTCCTTTACCTGCTATAATACTCTTACTGATAACATCCACGATTCATTTACTCTTCATCAAAGCGGGACTTTATGCCGGAAAACTGCTGTCTTACAAAAGTTCACACAGCTTCCCCTGGCTGGGGGCTGCCATTCTCATGATTCTTGCGCTTGTCCGTCTCATTTGAGCATCCCGTTTCCGCTCTTTGAAACAATCTTTCAGTAATAATCAGAATTTCATGTACAAGGAGCGGCATTGCTGAAAGTACACCCAAAACGCACCACTCCCCTGTGCTCAGCCTGCTGGTTCCGAAAAGCGTGATAAAATACGGGATTTCCGTCACCAATGCCTGTAATGCAATTCCTGCCGCCCATGCGAAGATCATATACCTGTTTTCCAGATGTTTCATCCTAAATATTGATTTATTCACATCCCGCATTCCTACTGCATGCATCAACTGACTCATCGCCAGCACAGTAAAAGCATGAGTCTGCGCTTTATTCAGAAACTGTTCCATACGAAGAATCTTTTCCAGATTCTGTATGGTAACCGGCAGCCCTTCCCTCAGCAGTTCCATATAAGGGACTGCCAGAAATGCCGTC
>JAQXYZ010000007.1 GCA_029226935.1 Bacillota bacterium
TTGTTACTGTATTTTAACTGAATATTGCTTTTCACTTATCAAGTGAATGAAAAAAGAGCATCCAATTGTGGTAAAATTAAGGTGTCGAATCTTAAATAATAACCCAAAAGGAGCCCTTTATGAGTATTGTAAACACCTTAACACTTAAAAGCAATAGACAGATTAAAATAAATTTTACCGGAGGCGATTTATCCTCCGATGCAGGGCTTCTTCTGATAAAAGAATTCGCTGCAAAGATCGGCTTTACCAAGCTGATCAAAAAGAAATTTAAAACCAATGATAAGTCGGTCCGTTTCCATAAAGACGATGAAAACCTGATGCAGATGATTTATCAGATTATCTCAGCCTATTTCGAGGATGACTGTGCTGATGAACTGACCCTTGATCCTGTTTTCAATGCTGTTCTTGAAAAGAACAGTCTGGCTTCACAGCCAACATTGTCAAGATTTTTCAACCGTATGGATGAAGATACACTCCTGCAGTTTGATGACATTGATAAATGTCTCAGGGATATCATCTATGCTATCAAGCGTCCGGAGCATCTGCTTCTGGATCTGGACAGTACTTTATTTGGCACCTACGGCAATCAGGAAGGGGAAGGCTTCAACTTCCATTATCAGGCACACGGATACCATCCTTTGCTTTGCTATGATGGTCTGACCGGGGATCTGCTGAAGGCAGAACTTCGTGATGGAACACTCCACTGCAGCAATGATGCAGATAAATTTATGGAACCCCTTTTTCAGGAATATCTGGAAAGAGGCATCAAAACATACCTTCGTGGTGACAGTGGATTCTCATCTCCCAAACTTTATAAAACCTGTGAGATGAATGGTTGTTCCTATGCCATCCGCTTAAAACAGAATTCTTCACTCATGGCTCTTGCTTCGGATAAAGATGAAGATCTATACAAAGCAACCAAAGAGGACCAGATCAGCTATGCTGTAACTTATGGTGAATTCATGTATCAGGCTGGTTCATGGGAATATCCCAGACGTGTGGTTTTCAAAATCGAGAAGCCTTATGGTCAGTTGACTCACATGTACACCTTTATTGTTACAAACATGGATATGGAACCTTATCAGGTCATCCAGTTTTACTGTGGTCGTGGCAAGATGGAAAATTTCATAAAGGAGGGCAAAAGTGGATTCGACTTTGCTGCTGTCAGCAGTCATTCCAAAGTAGTAAATGCCAACCGCATGAGACTTCATATGCTTGCCTACAACTTATTCAATTGGTTTAGGCGACTGGTACTCCCTGCAAATATGCGAAAACAACAGGTGGATACCATTCGTTTAAAGCTGATAAAGATTGCTGCAAGAGCAGTCCGTTCAGCAAGATATATAACATTCAAACTATGCAGTAGCTGTCCTTATAAAAAGGAGTTCTACAGGACGCTGGAGAATATCCAGCAGCTAACTGTACAGTTGGAATAGCAACTAATAACGTACCTTGACAGTTCAAAATAACTCAATCGAATTTCAAGGGAATAGTCTACCCATTTTTGTGGAAAACTCGATTGATTTCATGGGAGCTGGTTCAAGGTTTTGTAGTATCGAGCATTTTTATATGCTCATGAATAATTCAGGTTAATAAAACAGAAAGAGGCAGAGATGAAAAAAGAAGAGGTGTGTTTTACAAACCGGGAGCTGTCCTGGTTACAGTTTAATGAGAGAGTGTTAAATGAAGCGGGAAATGCCAGAGTGCCTCTGGCGGAGAGGCTGACCTTTGCCTCCATTTTTCAGAGCAATCTGGATGAATTTTTCCGGGTTCGTGTCGGCACACTGATGATGCAGATGAACTCCAAGGAGCCGGTACGGGAGAATAAGACCGGTATGACCAGCGAGGAGCAGGTGAAAGAGATTTTAAAGCAGGTCAATGTGCTGGAGAAGAAAAAGGCAAGAATTTACGAACAGCTGATGGGAGAACTGGAACCGAAGGGAATTCATATCATCAACTTCAATAAGCTCTCCACTGCAGAGGGAAAGCTGCTTGAGCAGTACTTTGACGCACATATTGCCCCATTCCTGTCTCCCATGATCATCGGAAGACAGCAGCCGTTCCCGTTCCTTGCGAACCAGCAGCTCTATGCCATTGTTCTTCTGACCAGCCAGAAGGGTAAGAAAAAGACAGGAATCGTGCCCTGTTCCAACAGCGTGTTCAAGCGTCTGATTGAAATTCCTACAAGACCAGGCTATTTCATGCTTTCCGAGGAACTGATCCTGCATTTTGTATCCAAG
>JAQXYZ010000008.1 GCA_029226935.1 Bacillota bacterium
AAAACAAAGAGTTTAAAGAACTTTCCAGAAATAAAATTCCAAGCAGTATTCTTTGTTGAAGGTACAAAAGTAAAGTATTCATATAATAATATGATTAGAAGACCAGGATATTCTGCACCAGAAGGGGCATATACGGTTCAAGATAGATATGGAGTATGGCTTTGTAAAGATTATATGGCAATCCAGCGAAAAAATGATTGGGTTACATCAAAAGGTTCCGAATATACCAAACTGCATGCTTTTGTAAATTGTCAGGGATTGCGTCTGACTGCGAATAGAGGTTCAATAGAGAATACTCCATCGGAAATATTATCAGATTTAAGGGATGCAGTAAAAGAAATATACGATGAAATTGTTCAGAGTGATGATTGGAGCAATCTAGAGTGGCTTGAATCAGAGGTAGATGCATACAATACCATTGCGCGCGAAAAGAGTGATTTTAAGAAACGAATTGATAAAGTAAACAGAACACGAGTTGCGAATTATAAGGTTGCAGACGACAAAACCATTACATTAATTGAACCACAACAAGAAAATGGTGTATTTACAATATTCATGCAATTAAGTACATATAAACCAGAAATTTTTCCTTTTACAGTAATCGATTATGATACTCATTTTGGAATTGATGTTATTGTGAAGGCAAAGGATAATATGCCAATTAAAACTTCGAAGCTATTTTATGTCGAATTCAAGAATTATATGAGTAAAAACTTTAATCATTCATTTGAAAATTTACATAGTATTGTGTGTTGGGATATAAATTCAGTAGATTTGAAGAATGGAGAAGAAGTTTGTGATATTGCAAATCAAAGACGAACATTAAAAATAGTTCCTCCGGAGTGTGCTGGAGATTATACTCGATATTATTTGGATTCTATGAGAAGTGATAGAAAGATTGAGATATTTGTTCTGAAATATTATTTGGAAGAAAAATTTGGAATCACTTTCGTTCCAAGAAATGAATCATCGGCATTTTAAGTTAAAGGGAAGGACACAACCTTCCCTTTGCTTTATAAAAGGAGTTTTTATAAATGTAAATGATAAAGCGAGGTCGAATTAATATGGGTTTTGCAGAAAGAAATGGCTTTGTACAAGAGAAAGCAATTCAGATAGATGATATAGATAGAGCCTTGAGAAATAGATTATATAATGAAGTTCATAAGTTTTCAGAGTCATCGCCATTTGTTAATGAAGAATTGAAATATGTTGTTGATAAATTAGGGTATCGTGTAGAATCGACAACGCAAAAAAATTGGCATTTTATAGATAGCATATTGCAAAGAAATATTTCGGATATTCCATGGTATATGCCATATGAAATTATTGAGTTATTTTTTGAAGCTAAAAGAGATTATTGTAGTAGATGTAATTGTGATTGTTACGAAAGAGGTGCTTGCAATTATATAATTTGGTTTAAAAAGGTTTCTGCTGAAATAAATATGATACTGGAGCAAGAAAAAGCAGGCTATCGTTTTTTGAATGATAAGTTTGTAAATATTACAAATGAAGAAGAACTAGAGGAAGTTTCAAGTGCAACACATTCTCCTTACGAGTCAGTAAGTACTCATTTTAAGAAAGCGCTCTCTTTATATTCGGACAGAAAAAGTCCGGATTATGAGAATTCGATAAAAGAGTCTATAAGTGCAGTAGAAGCTATGTGTTGTATTATTACAGGAGCGACTGGTTCACAGGCAACATTGGGAAATACATTAAAGAAATTAGAAGTTAATGGTGTTGTGATACATAGTGCGATGAAAGCGGGATTTGAGAAAATGTATGGATATACGTCTGATGCTGATGGGATTCGGCATGGTGGAATAGATTTTACAAATGCTCCGGCAGAAGATGCTAAGTATATGTTGATATCGTGCTCTGCATTTGTAAATTATCTTGTTGAAAAGTTTGCTAAAGTAAATTAGGAAAAATGATAAGAACCTTAGTAGTAACCCTTTCCGTTTTACTACTAAATTTACTACTAACAGGCAGCAACAACTTGCTAAATTTTGCTCTGATTTGCCACATCCCGTGATTTCAGAGCAATTCACAATAATCCCCAGAAACCCTCGCAAATCAAGGCATTTCAGGGCAAAAAGGAGTAAACAATTACTATGATAAAAGTCTTATTTATCTGCCACGGCAACATCTGTCGCAGTACCATGTGTGAGAGCGTAATGACACATCTAATTAAACAAAGACATCTGGAATCCCAATTTGAAATTGCATCCGCAGCTACCAGCAGGGAAGAAATTGGCAACCCGCCCCATTACGGAACGGTAGCAAAGCTGCGGGAAGTCGGAATTCCGGTTATTCCACACAGGGCAGTGCAGATGACCGTGGGAGATTATCAGAAATACGATTATCTGATTGGAATGGATGACTGGAACATCAGGAACATGCAGAGAATCACAGGCGGCGACCCGCAGCATAAGATGTACAAGCTGCTTGATTTTTCCGATAATGCCAGGGATATTGCAGATCCTTGGTATACGGGAAATTTTGATGTAACCTATGATGATATTATGGAAGGCTGTGAAGCTTTTTTGATGTATCTTGAGAAAATGAATGCGTTTTAAATTTGTATAAATTGTATAAAGGCTTTTATATAAAATTTTAATTATTCCTATTAAAAAATAATTGTAAAATATGAATGAAAAGTCTATAATTGTAAAGGTAAGTGTAAAAGCACATTAGACAAAATTTTTAATTCAGAGGAGGCCCGTTTTATGAAGGAGCAACAAAGCTTTAAAAAGAAAGTAAAGTTTATATTTGTACTTTTGTGTGCCATAGTTGCGGTTTCAGAACTTACAGCGATTATGGGAATGATTGGTATGGGAAGTAAAGTCATTCCGCTGGTTTTGAACTCCGTTATTCTTATTGCCGTGATTATTGTAGCGGTGCGCGGATATAAAGTGCTTGTAGACGCACTTGTAGATCCTTTAATTGAGATGGATCATGCAGTGAAAGGATTGTCTAAGGGAGATTTACAAGTTGAAGTTACATATCAGTCAGATAATGAATTGGGAGCATTGGCAGAAAGTCTGAGACAGACAGCAGCAATGCTGAAGGCGTTGTTGCAGGATATGACGGATATTTTAGGTGAATTCCGTCAGGGTAATTTTAATGTGGAAAGTGAAAATCCTGATGCGTATAAGGGAGATTTCCATGTCCTTTTGGATGAATTAATGGCATTGGTTCAGGATTTCAGTGATACAATGAGAAACATTGACAATGCAGCTGATCAGGTATCGGAAGGCTCTAACGATCTTGCAATGAGTTCTCAGGAATTGGCGCAGGGAGCAACCGATCAGGCGGCATCTATTCAGGAATTAATTGCAACCGTCACAGAAGTGACCAATCAGGTTCAGGAAAATACCAAAACCACTGATAAGGCACACGACAATGCGAAGGTGATCGGCGAGCAGGCTAAGGTCAGCCAGAATAAGATGAAAGAGCTGACGGATGCCATGAATATGATTAAGGAAACCTCAAACGAGATTGGAAATATTATCGTTGACATTGAGGAAATTGCATCACAGACCAATCTGCTTTCTTTGAATGCGGCAATTGAGGCGGCAAGAGCAGGTGAGGCTGGAAGGGGATTTGCAGTTGTTGCAGATCAGATCAGAAAGCTGGCAGAGGATAGTGCCAATTCAGCAGTTACCACCAAGGAATTGATTGACAAGGCAATCCATGAGATTCAGAAGGGAAATGAAATTACGGCACAAACAGCAGAGTCCCTTGACAATGTAATTAAAGAAATGGACAATATTGTTTTGGCAGTTGCTAATATTCGTACTGCTTCAGATAAGCAGGCAGTATCTGTAAAGGAAATTGAGAAAGGTTTCGAAGCAATTGGTGCAGTAGTGGAGAACAACTCAGCAGCAGCAGAGGAGACCTCCGCAACCAGTCAGGAATTGTCTGCACAGGCAACGGCACTTAAGGGGCTTGTAGAGCAGTTCAAGCTTCGTGAAAATTAGGCTTTAGCGGTATTTTCTTACGGCAAACATGCATAGAAGGGTTTGAACAGCCTGGCTGGTTAATAGACCCCAAAGATATCCATGAATACCC
This sequence comes from Bacillota bacterium, assembly GCA_029226935.1. Taxonomy (GTDB): domain Bacteria; phylum Bacillota; class Clostridia; order Lachnospirales; family Lachnospiraceae; genus Suilimivivens. The sequence continues at coordinate 4,072 of JAQXYZ010000008.1, forward strand.
CACAGCGGGATGCCGAAGAATACGAACCCCAGCCTTACAAGTAAGCTGATCATACTGTAAAGAAAAGTAAGACCGGTTTTGCCAAGACCATTTAAGATGCTGTTAAGAGTACTTGCAATATACATTAATGGGCACAGAAAACTTAATATAATGATGAAGTTTCCTGCCAGAGCACTCTGATAGAGCAGATTTCCGAGAAAGTTTCCGGTAAAAAGAAAGAACAAGGTAAATATAACACCTAAAAGAAAGCCGTAGCGTATAGACTTATGCACGGCTTTTTTTATAGTAGCAGTATTGGATACGGCATCTGCTTCCGATACAATAGGAAGAAGAAGGACACAGATGGAGTTGGTGATTGCGTTTGGAAACAGGATCAGAGGAAGGGACATTCCTGTCAGCACTCCATAAATGCTAAGTGATGTTGCATTGTCGTAGCCATAAAGCATTAATTTGTTTGGAATAAAAATTGCTTCCACACTCTGAAGAAAATTAATGATGACTCTGTTAAGGGTTAAAGGAACTGCCAAAGTAAGCAGGCGTTTGGAAATTTCCAGATAGTTCGAAAAAGGCGCTTTCAGCAGAAAACCATAATCTGTGGGCACGATTTTGGCAAAGTGCATTTGCACTGCAATCAGAGAAACGATCATTGAGGCGCTTTCACCGATAACCAATCCTACCACTGCAAAGCTGATTGTTGGAACCATATTGCGCTGCAGGCAGAAATAGTAGATGGCGTAAACGCTTCCAACGCGGATAACTTGTTCGGCAAGCTGACAAAAAGAGGGCACAGCGGTTTTACGAATTCCATAAAAGTAACCATTGACACAGGAGTGGACGGTTGCCATGGGGATGGACAGCGAGATGATTCGCAGAAGAGGGGCAGTACGCTCTTCCAGCAGAAAATGTACGGCGATTTCATCCGCATAGTGATAAATTCCCAATGCACAAAGGAATGATAATAGCATGGAAATTACAAAACCTGTGAATAAATGCATGGCAGAAGAACGATAATCTTTAGAAATAGTTTCGTTCGCTACATATTTGGAAATTGCAGTCTGCATGCCTGCAACTGTCAGCGAAAAGGAAAGAGCAAGAACCGGAGAGATTAACTGGTAAATTCCCATGCCCTCTGCACCAAATATACGGGATAAGAAAATCCGGTAAAAGAAACCGATAAAGCGGCTTACAAATCCGGTAATTGTAAGAATAATGGTTCCGGTAATGAGAGGATTGTTTTTGCGTAGAAGCGTCATAGGTTACCACCATCTGTCAGTTATTGATAAATATATGCAATCTCATTCATTGACAGAACAGTTGGTGAATGATATAGTAAGAGTTGTTAAATCATAGTAAATAGATAGGAATTGAGGAGGAGCTATTTATGGATAAAATAATATATTTAGATAATGCCGCTACAACCAAAACTGCACCGGAGGTTGTAGAAGCCATGCTGCCATATTTTACCGAGAATTATGGAAATGCCAGCAGCATTTACAGATTGGGAGCTGAGAGCAAAAAGGCAATCGCGAAATCTCGTGATGTGATTGCCAAAAGTCTTAAGGCAAATCCTTCGGAAATCTATTTTACGGCAGGAGGATCGGAGTCGGACAACTGGGCTCTGATTGCGGCAGCCGAGGCTTATGAGAACAAGGGAAAACATATTATTACTTCTGTAATTGAGCATCATGCCGTGTTGCATACCTGCCAGTATCTTGAAAAGAGAGGTTACGAGATTACCTATATCGATGTAGATGAGAACGGGGTGCTGAAAATGGACGAACTGAAAAAGGCAATTCGCCCTGACACCATTCTGATTTCAGTTATGTTTGCAAATAACGAGATTGGAACCATTCAGCCAATCAGAGAAATAGGTGAACTGGCTAGGGAAAATAAGATTTTGTTCCATACTGATGCGGTGCAGGCTTATGGTCATGTTCCCATTGATGTTGATGAGCTTCATATTGATATGCTGAGTGCCAGCGGACACAAATTAAACGGACCGAAAGGAATTGGCTTCCTGTACATCAGAAAAGGTGTCAAGATACGTTCCTTCATCCATGGCGGTGCGCAGGAGAGAAGCAGAAGAGCCGGAACCGAAAATGTACCCGGCATTGTGGGACTGGGAGCAGCAGTGGAGCGTGCTTTTGCAAATCTTGATGCGCGCAGCAGAAAAGAATGTGAGCTTAGGGATTATCTGATTGGAAGAATGGAAGAGGAAATCCCGTTTTGCCGATTAAATGGTGACAGGCAGAGGCGTCTTCCCAATAATGTGAATTTCAGCTTTCAGTTTATAGAAGGAGAATCCCTTTTGATTATGCTGGATATGAAAGGAATTTGTGCCTCCAGCGGGTCGGCATGTACGTCCGGTTCTCTGGACCCTTCGCATGTGTTGCTTGCCATTGGACTGCCTCATGAGATAGCACATGGATCGCTACGGCTTACCCTGAGCGAGGAAAATACTGTGGAAGAGATGGATTATGTGGTAAATAATGTGAAGGAAATCGTGGAAAGGCTGCGGCAGATGTCGCCTTTGTATGAGGATTTTGTAAAAAAGCAGAACCAATAGTAATTTTAACTTGAATAATGCAGAGAGGATGTGTAGATATGTACAGTGAAAAAGTAATGGATCATTTTTCCAATCCCAGAAATGTGGGAGAAATAGAAAACGCAAGCGGAGTGGGAACTGTAGGCAATGCCAAATGTGGTGATATTATGAGGATTTACCTGGATATTGATGATAATCATATTATCAGGGATTGCAAGTTCAAAACTTTTGGCTGTGGGGCTGCGGTGGCAACCAGCAGTATGGCTACAGAGCTGATTAAAGGGAAGAGTATTGAGGAGGCAATGAAAGTGACCAACAAAGCGGTTATGGAAGCTCTTGACGGATTGCCACCGGTAAAGGTACACTGTTCTTTATTGGCGGAGGAAGCCATTCATGCGGCACTTTGGGATTATGCAAAGAAGAATGGAATTGAAATTGAAGGACTGAAGGAGCCCAAAAAAGATATTCATGATGGCGAAGAAGAGGAAGAGTATTAAAATACCTCCCCGGAAATATTCAAGTGGGAAAGGCATGGGAAACATTTGATGAAAAAGAAAGTAGTAGTAGGGATGTCAGGAGGAGTTGACTCTTCTGTGGCTGCTTATCTGTTAAAAGAGCAGGGATATGATGTGATTGGTGTAACCATGCAGATCTGGCAGGACGAGGAGTTGGCAAAGACAGAGGAAAATGGCGGATGCTGCGGCTTATCTGCGGTAGACGATGCAAGAAGAGTTGCCCAGGTGTTGGATATTCCTTACTATGTGATGAATTTTAAGGGAGAATTTCAGCAGAATGTTGTAGACTATTTTGTATCTGAATATTTGTCTGGCAGGACGCCCAATCCGTGTATTGCATGTAATCGATATGTGAAGTGGGAAGCGCTTTTGACAAGAAGCATGGAAATCGGCGCGGATTATATTGCTACCGGGCACTATGCCAGAGTAGAGCAGCTCACTAATGGCAGATACGCAATACGCAATTCGGTTACTGCAAGGAAGGATCAGACCTATGCACTTTATAATCTTACCCAGTTTCAGCTTGCCCATACTCTGATGCCGGTAGGAGAATTTACTAAGGATGAGATCCGTAAGATTGCAATGGAAAACGGTCTTCCTGTTGCATCTAAGCCGGACAGTCAGGACATCTGTTTTGTGCCGGATGGAAATTATGCAGGGTTTATTGAAAGCAGAGAACCGGACAGGGTGCCGGGACCGGGAAATTTCGTGTCAGAGGATGGAACTGTCCTTGGAACTCATAAGGGAATTATTCACTATACGGTAGGTCAGCGCAAAGGGCTTGGACTTTCTATGGGACATCCGGTTTTTGTCTCCAGTCTTCGACCGGAGACAAATGAGGTGGTAATCAGTGATGTGGATGTTTTCAGGTCAGAGCTTTTTTGTAATCGCATTAATTTTATGGGGATAGAGGATTTAAAGGAACCCCGCAGGGTGTGGACCAAGGTTCGCTATGCCCATCAAGGGGAATGGGGACTGATAGAAAGAAGCGGAGAGGATGAAATCCATGTGAAATTTGAACATCCGGTTCGGGCAATCACACCGGGACAGGCAGTGGTGTTTTATGACGGAGAATATGTAATGGGAGGCGGTACGATTTTGTGACGCCTCCCATTTGGGAATCTGTCCGGATGTTTAAATCTTGTGAAATTCCGGCATTCGTTTCTCAAAGGTGGTATAATATCGAAAGCCACAGTCACTCAGAACCTGAGCTGCCCGGTCAAAACCCTCTGCAATGTTTGAGGGCTTGTGGGCATCAGAGCCGATGGTGATGATTTCGCCGCCAAGCTTCCTGTAACGTTTTAGAATATCAGTACAGGGATTCAGATCCTTTAGCCCGTACCGGATGGCACCGGTGTTTAGTTCAATTCCCTTTTCTTTTTCAATCAGAGTTTCCAGAATTTTATCCAAAATATCCTGATAGCGGTCATAACAATAGTTTTCATCCTTTGTTTTGCCGTAGCGCACCACATAATCCAGATGGCCGTAGACGTCAAAATTGCTGAATGCTTTCAGGTTTTCCAAAGTAAAAGAGAAGTATTCCCTGTAAGCCTCCTCATCGGTACGCCCCTCGTAAAACTCAGGATAATAGGGATCTTTCCGGTTACAAAGATGGGTGGATGCAATGATAAAGTCAAAGTCAAAGCTCTTGGCGTAAACAGCAAGCTCCCTGCGAAGATGGGGCTGAACTCCTAACTCTACGCCGAACCGGATTTGAATTCGATCAGCATATTTTTCCTTCATTTGAATCAACTGGTATAAGTAAGAGTCTGTGTTAAGCTCAAAAATTCCTTCCTCCTCGGGCTTTAAATAGACATAATCCATATCCATATGCTCTGTAAAGCACATGGAAGAAAGACCAAGATCGATTCCTTTTTGAATCATTTCTTCCATTGGGGTAGTAGAGTCACCCGAAAAGGAACTGTGCAAATGATAATCTGCCTTAATTGCCATAAATACCTTCCTTCCGTATCCTGCGTCACGCTGTAATGCAGCTGGCGCACGAGAATGATTATTCTGCTATGCTTAAGTCTAACGAAACTATTCAAAAAACGCAATGGTTTATAAAATGTTTGCAAAATTAATAGAATATTTTTCATTTACATCTTGCACTTTTAGGACAAATTAGGTAAAATAATCCTGCTGATAAAATTTTGTCAATCTTAATTGGTTGCAAAATAATATAAAATTATTCAATTTTAGGAGGAAACTAAAATGGCAGTAAGAGTAGCAATTAATGGTTTTGGCCGTATTGGTCGTCTTGCATTCAGACAGATGTTCGATGCAGAAGGTTATGAAGTAGTAGCAATCAATGACTTAACAAGTCCTGAAATGCTGGCTCACTTATTAAAGTATGATACCGCACAGGGCAAATACAAATATGCAGACAGCGTATCCTATGGTGAGGATTCCATCACAGTAAATGGTAAGACCATCACAATCTACAAGGAAGCAGATGCTAAGAACCTTCCTTGGGGAGAATTAAAGGTAGACGTTGTTCTTGAATGTACAGGTTTCTATACATCCAAAGAAAAAGCAAGCGCACATATCGCAGCTGGCGCTCGTAAGGTAGTTATTTCCGCACCTGCTGGAAATGATCTTCCTACAATCGTTTACAATGTAAACCACAAGACATTAAAGCCTGAAGATACAGTTATTTCTGCAGCTTCCTGTACAACAAACTGCTTAGCTCCTATGGCTAAGGCTTTAAATGATTTAGCTCCTATCATGAGCGGTATCATGACAACAGTTCATGCTTACACAGGTGATCAGATGATCCTTGACGGACCTCAGAGAAAAGGCGATAAGAGAAGAAGCCGTGCAGGCGCTCAGAACATCGTTCCTAACTCAACAGGTGCTGCTAAGGCAATTGGTCTTGTAATTCCTGAATTAAATGGTAAGCTGATCGGTTCCGCACAGCGTGTTCCTACCCCTACAGGTTCTACAACAATCTTAGTTGCAGTTGTTAAGGGTCAGGTTACTAAGGATCAGATCAACGAAGCTATGAAGGCTGCTTCTACAGAATCCTTCGGATACAACACAGATGAAATCGTATCTTCCGATATCATCGGCAGCACATACGGTTCAATCTTCGATGCTACACAGACAATGGTAGCTCCTATGGAAGATGGCAATACTCAGGTACAGGTTGTTTCCTGGTATGACAATGAGAATTCTTACACAAGCCAGATGGTAAGAACAATTAAATACTTCTCAGAGTTAGCATAAAACCGCGTTGCCGTTGGCAAAGCTTTAGAAGACCTTTAGGGTCCGGTCTTTTGGACCGGACCCCTTTTATTTAACAGGAAATGGTCTGGAAAATTTATAATTAATGGAGGAAAGAAACATGGGATTAAACAAAAAATCAGTTGATGATATTAATGTAGCCGGAAAGCGCGTACTGGTAAGATGCGATTTTAATGTGCCTCTTAAGAATGGTGAAATTACCGATGAGACCCGTATCGTAGCAGCACTTCCTACAATCAAAAAGTTACTTGCAGATGGTGGTAAGGTAATCCTTTGCTCTCATCTTGGTAAGGTAAAGAATGGTCCTAACGAGGGAGAATCTCTTGCACCTGTTGCTAAGAGACTTTCCGAAAAGCTTGGAAAGGAAGTAAACTTTGTTGCAGATTACAATGTAACAGGTGAAGCAGCAACAGCAGCAGTTGCAGCTATGAAAGAAGGAGATGTTGTATTACTTCAGAATACACGTTTCCGTGGCGCAGAAGAAACCAAGAACGGTGAAGCATTCAGCAAGGAACTGGCTGATTTGGCAGATGTTTATGTATGTGATGCTTTTGGTTCTTCCCACAGAGCACATGCATCCGTTGCAGGTGTAACAGAATTTATCCGCGCAAAGGGTGGCGAATGTGCAGTAGGATATCTGATGCAGAAGGAAATCGACTTCCTTGGAAATGCAGTTGAGAATCCTGTAAGACCTTTCGTTGCAATCCTTGGTGGTGCTAAGGTGGCTGATAAGCTGAATGTTATCAACAACCTTCTTGAAAAATGTGATACCCTCATTATTGGTGGTGGTATGGCATTTACATTCTTAAAGGCAAAGGGCTATGAAGTAGGTAATTCCCTTGTAGATATGGAAAAGATTGATTACTGCAAAGAAATGATGGAAAAGGCTGAAAAGCTTGGCAAGAAGTTATTACTTCCTGTAGATACTACCATCGCTGCTTCCTTCCCTAATCCTATTGACGCTGAAATCGAGGTATCTGTAGTAGATGCAGACAAGATTCCTGCTGATATGGAAGGTCTTGACATCGGAACTAAGACCGCTGAATTGTATGCAGATGCTGTTAAGTCTGCTAAGACAGTTGTTTGGAACGGACCTATGGGTGTATTTGAAAATCCTATCCTTGCAAAAGGTACGATTGCAGTAGCTAAAGCTCTTGCAGAAACTGATGCAACAACTATTATCGGTGGCGGTGACTCAGCAGCAGCTGTTAATCAGTTAGGTTTTGCTGATAAGATGAGCCATATTTCAACAGGTGGCGGTGCTTCCTTAGAGTTCTTAGAGGGTAAGGAATTACCTGGTGTAGTAGCAGCAGACGACAAATAAATTAAATCATTTAAGGAGAAAAGAAAATGGCAAGAAAGAAAATTGTAGCCGGCAACTGGAAAATGAACATGACTCCCAGTCAGGCAGTTGCATTGTGTGCTGAATTAAAGGATTTAGTAAAATCTGATGATGTAGATGTAGTTTACTGTGTACCCGCAATCGACATTGTTCCTGTAGTAGAAGCAGTGAAAGGAACCAATGTTGAAGTTGGTGCAGAAAATATGTACTTCGAGGAAAAGGGTGCTTACACAGGAGAAATTTCTGCAGCTATGCTGGTAGATGCAGGTGTTAAGTATGTAATCATCGGACATTCCGAGAGACGTGATTACTTCAAAGAAGACGATGCGTTACTGAACAAGAAGGTAAAGAAGGCTTTTGAAGCAGGACTTACACCTATCCTTTGCTGTGGCGAAACCTTAGAGCAGAGAGAAATGGGCATTACTCTTGACTGGATCCGTATGCAGATTAAATCTGATTTGGTTGATGTTACAGCTGATCAGGTTGCTAAAATGGTAATTGCTTACGAACCTATCTGGGCAATCGGTACAGGTAAGACAGCTACTACTGAGCAGGCTCAGGAAGTATGTAAGGCAATCCGTGACTGTATAGCAGAGGTTTATGATGCTGCTACAGCAGATGCAGTTCGTATCCAGTACGGCGGATCTGTTAATGCAGGAAATGCAGCTGAACTGTTCGCACAGCCTGACATTGATGGTGGTCTGGTAGGCGGAGCGTCTCTCAAAGCTGATTTCGGCAAGATTGTAAACTATAAATAATTTTAACAGATGAGTTAATAATAAAAGGACTTTATTGCTCAAGTGGCAGTAAAGTCCTTTTTTAAATAATGAGAAATGTGACTGTATTATTCTTGAAAAGTATGTTACAATGTTCGTTGAAAGTTTGCGGACATCATGTGAACTCCGTATGGCTGGAGGAGTGTTTGAATGAATAATATTTTGTATCTGGTGCTTCCCTGTTATAACGAGGAAGAGGTTTTACCGGAAACATCATCAAGATTAAAAGAAAAAATGAATGAGCTGATCAGTCAAAATAAGATTGATGCAAAGAGCCGTGTAATTTTTGTGAATGATGGTTCTAAGGACAGGACATGGGAAATAATTCAGAGCCTTCATCAGGAG
>JAQXYZ010000009.1 GCA_029226935.1 Bacillota bacterium
TACCTGATGAGAGATAAGTGTGCATGCGGAAGAACTACTGTAAGAATGGGCAAGATTCTTGGAAGAACTGACGATATGCTTATCATCAGAGGAGTTAATGTATTTCCTTCACAGATTGAAGAAGTTATCTCCAGATTTAAAGAACTGACAATCAACTACATGATTTACGTAGGAAGAGAAAACAACAAGGATACATTTGACTTAGAAGTTGAACTTGCACCGGGACTTGAAATCGATGATATCGGTTTTGTTGAAGACTTAAGATCAAGAGTTGACCATGCACTTCGTGATATGCTTGGAATCGGCTGCAAGATTAAGTTCCTGAACGCAGATACTCTTCCAAGAAGTACAGGAAAAGCAGTTAGAGTTAAAGATACAAGAAAGCTACATGATAAATAAGGAGGCGGCAAAATGTTAATCAAACAGGTATCAGTATTCGTTGAGAATACAACAGGCAGACTACATAAGCTGACTAAGATTCTTGCAGATGCAAATATCGACATCATCGCCAGCACTATTGCAGAAACTACAGATTTCGGAATCCTTCGCTGTATCCTTCCTGATCCTCAGGCAGGAGCTGATCTCCTTAAATCAAAGGGTTTCAACGCAAGTTTAACTGATGTTATTGCAGTTTCCATCGAAGATAAGGTAGGCGGTTTTGATGCTGTTCTTGCTGAACTGGCTGATGCACAGATAGGCGTTAAGTACATCTATTCAACTGTTAAGAATGCCGGCGGAAATGCTGTTATCGTTATGAAACCTGAAGACCCTGCAAAGGCTGTAGAAGTGCTTGCTGCAAAGGGAATCAAACTGGTATCAATTGAAGACTTTATGGCATAAGTCACCATATTGAATAAGGCATAATTAAAAGGAACTTATTGATTTTACTCAATAGGTTCCTCAAATTGTTGACAAAGTCTCTTGGATTTATCATTATCCAAGGGGCTTTTCTTTTGTTTTGGGTTAAATATTAGGATTAGGCCTTAAAAAGAAAAAAACTGACAAGAAGTCAGCGTATTTCTTGCCTCTTCTTGTCAGTATTTTAGCTAGTTTTTTCATATTCAGGCACGCAAATGTAAGCCCAACCTTCATGGCCATTTTAGCTTTACCGCGCTGCTGGGTATATCTCATGCAATGGTTTTCTTTTGCTACACCGAAGATTCGCTCTATGGTTTCCTTTCTCAGATCATATAGGTCTTTCATGCCGGTGGTATGTCGGATATCTTCACATCTGTCCATATAATCCTGCCATATATGTCTTGTTACCAGCTTCTGATGATTTCTGCTTTGTGTACACTTCGATAAGTACGGACAACTCTCACATATGCCAGAGTCACTTTTGTACTCCCGATATCCATCTCTGTTTGTTGTAGTATATTTTAGTATATGATTGTTCGGACATATATAGCAGTCAAAGTGCTCGTCATATACGTATTCGTATTTTCTGAAGAATCCAGCTTTAGTCATCGGTCTTGTGTACGGGAACACAGGTATAACTCCATCATCTATCAGCATCTTTGCTATGGCAGGTGTTTTGTAACCTGCATCTGCTACTATTGCACCAGGATTAAATTTTTTGATTTTATCGTATATTGCAGGAAAGGTTTTAGAATCATGTTCGTTTCCGGGATGAATTGAATATCCAAGTATCCAGCCATGCCTGTCACAGGCAGCTTCTACAGCATACGCAAATACTTCTTTGTGTTCTCCCTTGTGAAACCATCCGCTTTCTGGGTCTGTGGTGCTTTCCTTCTTTTCCTTTAAATCTCCACTTGGTGCTGAGGGACTATCAGAATCATCGTCGTTATCATCTTCATCTCTATCTTTAAGAGGGTTTTTGCCATGAGCTTCACGGTCTGCATTGATTTCACTCTTCAGTTGTTCATCGTAGAATCTTGCTGCTTTCTTGGCAACCAGAACCTTCTTTGCTTTCTTTCTGTTAGCAGCTGCCTTAACATGAGTTGCATCAACGAAAACGGTAGAAGGATCTACAAGATCATATTTCATGCACTGCATCAGAATGTTTGCAAAAATCTGCTCAAACAAATCCGTTCCTTCGAATCTTCTCTTGTAGTTCTTTCCAAAAGTACTGAAATGAGGAACCGGGTCAAAAAAATCCAAACCCAGGAACCATCTGTAAGCTACATTGACTTCTATGTCCTTTATTGTCTGGCGCATACTTTTAATGCCGAACATATACTGTATGATTGGTATCTTGATTAGCATAACCGGATCTACACTTGGTCTGCCATTGTCGGAAGAATACTTTTCTTCGACTAAGTCGTATATGAATGAGAAATCCACTGTACTGTCTATTTTACGAAGAATATGATCTTCGGGTACCAGTTGATCTAGAGAAACAATCTGCATCTGACCTTTATTGCTTGTATTTTTAGTTATCATAGCGCACCTCTTTTCTTAGGTAAATTATACCATAGAACCATTGAAAATTCAACGTTTTAAGACATTCTGTAAAGCTAAAAATACACTGATTTTGCCTCGTGAAAATGTCAAAAATAAGATAAAGCCCACACTTTTACATGTGGACTTTGTCTACAGTCTGAA
>JAQXYZ010000010.1 GCA_029226935.1 Bacillota bacterium
GGGAACGTAATAAACACCGGGCAGGACGGTCTTGTGGAGATATCTTTGGATGACACAAAGATTGTCACGGTTGTGGAGGAAAGCAGTGTTGAATTCAACAAAAACAAGAAGGAACTGGAACTGAATCTTACAAAGGGAAGATTGTTCTTTAATGTAGTGGAACCTCTTGCGGAGGATGAAACCTTTGATATACGCACTTCAACCATGATTGTAGGTATCCGAGGTACGTCAGGCTGGGTAGATATGGAAAATGAGATTATATACGGAACCACAGGAACAATAGTAATTACCGGAATTAACGATTACACCGGGGCAACGAAAACGCTTGTCATTAAGCCGGGACAAAAGGTTACTACATATTTATATAATGATCGAGAAGGAGAGGACAGTATTGAGTTCTTTTTGGAAGACTGTGGACCGGAGGATTTGCCTGAGCAGGCAATTGATATCATTTTAAGAGATCCTGATTTGCTTAAGAAGGTAGTTGAAGAGACAGGATGGAGCGAGGAAAGAATCCAAAAATGCATTGAAGAAGATGAAAAGAAGAATGAGGAGGAAGAGGAAGGAGAAGGTGCTCCTGCGGATGAGGCATCTCCGACCCCTGAAATCACTCCTACGACAACTCCGGGAACAGTGGATGTAGACAGAACGGCAAATATTGAGCCGACTGCTACAAGAACACCTGTGGCAACTGCGGCGCCCACGCCGACGATAACACCAACGATAACACCAACGATAACACCGACTATCGTTCCGGCAACTCCGGCACCTACGGATGAACCGGCAACGCAGACAGAACCGGCACCTGCCACAGAGCCGGAAGCAACGGCAGAGCCGGCAGTGCCGACTGTGACACCAACAGCGGCAGCGACGCCAACAGTAACACCTACGGCAACGCCCACGGCAACACCTACACCGACAGCGACACCTACGCCGACACCTACGCCGACACCGACTCCGGTACCGCTGCCTACGATAGATGAAGGTGTAGAAATAGGGATTTCTAATGATGGGTATGAGGTTAATTTGTTGAAGAGCGATAGTACAAAAACGCTATTTGCAAGTCCGAACCCATATACTTATAATGATGTGGAAAAAACCTATAGCAATCTTTATGGAACGAATATTTTGCTTGATAAAGGCGATGGATCTATTATGTATAGCAAAGATGGGAAAACGGCTGATTTTGCTGCTAATTATGTGACAAAGTCTACTTCTGATACAGATCCAGCCAAAACGGTTTATTCTTTTGATGGTACAAAGATGGAAGAGGGACAGACACAAGAGGGAACTTCTATTTATTATATTGAACTTACTGGTACGACCCCAGATATGTCGTCCGATGTTCCTTTCTACTTGACCTATATTCCACCTGCTGATGAGACTTCATCAGGTACAGTTGGACTAAGCTTTTAACATACGGTAAGCCTAAAGGGTGATTTTTACTAGAAATTTGTATGGTATGATTTTTTGAGCGCAGAGCAGGATTAGATATTCTGCTCTCGTTCTATCCTGTAGGAGAAAAGTGTTTAAAAGAAATTTTTCTTGGAGAACCATGGAGATGAAGAGAAGGAGGGGGAAGAGATGAAAAACAGAAAGAAAGGAAATCAATGGAAACGGACGCTGTTTGCCGCTTTGGCAGCATGCATTATCACAGTGATTGCGTTGAGCGGTGTGCTGGGGCGTCCTGACAGATGGCTGGAGGATGTCCTGTTCCAGAGACCGGAAGCTGTTTCTGGAGAGGTTGTGGTAATTGGAATAGATGAGAAGGCTTTAGAGGTATTTGGGCCATACAATACATGGGATCGTACCATTATGGCGAAGGCGCTTCGCATGTTGAATTCTGATTCGGCTAAGAAGCCGGCGGTGGTTGCAATTGATACCCTGTATTCCGGCGAAACAGATCCGGTTGCTGATGCAGAGCTTGCACAGGCGGCAGCAGAACTGGGAAATGTAATTACTGCGGCATCAGCTGAATTTGGGGAGAATCTGATTCGGGCAGAGAACGGGGGATATACACTGGATTCCTATGCGCTTCTTGGTTTTGAAGAGTCCTATCCGGCGCTTAAGGAAGTGACCGGACAGGGACATATTAATGCCATGTATGACACGGACGGAATTATGCGACATGCTGTTTTGTACATTGATCTTGAGGACGAAAAGCGTGTTTATTCCATGGCAGAGCAGGCGGCAGAAGCATATTTACAGGCAACAGGCGGAGAATTAGTTCTTCCTGAAACAGATAAAAAAGGGCGGTTCTATGTTCCCTTCACTGGCGAGCCTGGAGCTTTTTATGATGAAATTTCACTGGCGGATTTGATAGCCGGTGAGGTGCCGGCAGATTACTATGCCGGAAAAATTGTTTTGATTGGTCCTTATGCTGCGGGCTTACAGGATGCGGTAGTTACACCCATTGACCGTGCCAAGCAGATGTACGGGGTAGAATTTCAGGCAAATGTAATTGAAGCCCTTCTAAATGGCAACTATAAGCATGAGGTGTCAGACCTTGTACAGGCACTGATTTTGTTGTTGGTCTGCTTTGGGCTTTTCATGCTGTTTTACAATATGAAGGTGCTTCACTTTTCCCTGCTCAGTCTTGCTGCAATTTTGTTAAGCAGCGCAGGAAGTGTACTTTTGTATGATAAAGGATATATTTTGCATCCGCTGTGGCTTCCTGTGGGAGTACTTGCGATTTATCTGTTGTCTATCGGACATCATTATATTGTGGCAAGGGCAGAAAAGCAGAAAATTACCAGAACCTTTGAGCGGTATGTAGATCCTGAAATTGTAGGAGAAATTTTGAAGGAAGGAACCGAAAGCTTGTCTTTGGGCGGAAAGCTCTGTGATATTGCAGTGCTGTTTGTTGATATTCGTGGCTTTACCACCATGTCAGAGAGGCTTTCTCCCACAGAGGTTGTGGCAGTATTAAACAAGTATTTAGACATGACCAGCAATTGTATCAGCAGGTATAAAGGAACGCTGGATAAGTTTATTGGAGATGCAACGATGGCTTTCTGGGGAGCACCCCTGCCACAGGAGGATGCTGTTTATCATGCGGTGCTTGCGGCATTGGCAATTATTCAGGGAGCTGAAGAAATTTCCGAAGAAGTCAAAGAGATTACAGGCGAGGAACTCCATGTAGGCGTGGGCGTACATTACGGTCCGGCTGTCGTGGGCAATATCGGCGCTCAGAGAAGGATGGACTTTACCGCCATTGGAGATACCGTCAATACCGCAGCAAGACTTGAGGCAAATGCACCGGGCGGTAAAGTATATATCAGCCGCAATGTAGCGGATCAGCTGCAGGGCAGGATACGCGTAACATCCCTTGGAAATACTGTGCGGTTAAAGGGAAAAAGTGACGGATTCGAAGTTTTACTGTTGGATGGTCTTACAGAAGAATAAAAGAATTACTTCAATGTGATGATTGGAGTCTGCAAAGGAGCACCCCTCCATAACTAAGTTTTAATGATGGAGGGATGCTCCTTATTTTATATTCAATAGACATGGCAAATATCAGGAATAATGAAAGAGAGTGTATTGAAAACCGGAAGAGACAGAAGAGGGTCAGTGCATAACGCTTTGAGAGTAGCATATAAATAAATTAAGAAAGAAGAAAGAATGTCGATATATGAACTTGAAAAGAAGGATTATTTCCTGCATTATTTTATTTATATTTCTGGCGATTATGTGTCTCATAGGATACTTTACACAGGAAAGTGTGCCCACGATGGGAAAGGCTGTCAGTAATGTGGACAGCAAAAAGATTGCTTTGACCTTTGATGACGGTCCCCATCCATATTATACAGAGCAGCTTTTGAAAGGATTAAAAGAACGTAATGTAAAAGTTACGTTCTTTATTACCGGACAAAATGTGGAAGCGTATCCTGAGATTGTGCGGGAAATTTATGAAGACGGGCATCTAATCGGCAACCATACCTATTATCATACCCAACTGACCTCTCAAAATGAAGATGCCTTTAAGCAGGAGCTTATAAAGACCAATGAAATTATCAAAAAGGTGACAGGAGAGGACACTATTTATGTCCGCCCGCCTTATGGGAGCTGGAATAAAGAATTTGAAAAGGAATTAAATATGTTTCCGGTGCTTTGGACGATTGATCCGCTCGACTGGTGTAGCAGCAATGTTTCCTGTATTGTGAGAAATGTCTGTTCCAAGGCAGGGGAAAACGACATTATACTAATGCATGACCAGTATAAGACTACAGTAACGGCAGCTCTTGAGGTAGTGGATGAACTGACAAAAGAAGGATATGAGTTTGTGACGGTGGATGAGCTGATGTTTGACTGAAATATCTGTAGGGGGAAAGAGTCCTGAATATTTCGGGTGGTCATAGGACTCTTGAAATAGTATGTAAAATTGTGATATATTTGTAAAAACAACACATAAGACATGATATCACAGGATTGTCTCGAACTATTATTTAGAATGACAATATCCTATATAGGAGGTGATGGTGGATGAATGAAATTATATTAAATGATGTTATTATTAATAACGTAAAAGCAGAAGTTACGGATTTGGTAAAAAACATATTGAAAGATGATATTATAAAAATAATTTTATATGGTTCTTGTGCTCGTGGGGATTATACAATAGATTCAGATATTGATATTGCACTTATTACAGCATGTGACAGAATGGATGCCAAAAAATATAATGACAAACTTGCAAATATTTCGATGCAATTTGCAATGGAATATTTTGCGGTAGTTAATTTTGTTTGTCTGCCGTACACAGAATTTATGAAGAAGAAATCGTGGTATGCATACTTTAAAAATATAGATTCAGAGGGGGAGGTGCTATATGGATAAAGAATATTATGATACACTGGCGATGGTAAGAATGAATAGGGCAAAGGAGTTACTTGATGAGGCAATTGAATTGCTGGAAAAGGGTTCATATAAGTCAGCTAATAACAGGGCATTTTATTCAATGAAAAAGAGTATAAAGGCGCTTCTTGCCATGGAACAAATTGAGGTAACAACACATAATGGTGGATTAAAGCAGTTCAATTATGTTTTTATCTATAATGGTGATGGTACTTTTGATTCGCAGGATTATCAGAGAATTGCAGGAGCAGAGCAAATCAGGAATGCTTCTGATTATGATGATTTTTATATTGCAAGCAAAGATGAAACAAGACAGCTAGTTGAGAATGCGGCATACATTTTGAAGAAAATAGACAAGTATATTATTGACAGATTGCAGGTAGTTTCAACTTTTCAGATGCAGAATACAGAAGTGGAAGAAAGAGCAGAAGAGGATATAGAATAATAGGAGAATGATTATGAAAAACACAACGAAAAAACTTACATTATCTGCAATGTTTATGGCAATTGGAATGGTGCTGCCTTTCTTTACAGGACAAATTCAACAAATTGGAAATATGCTTCTGCCGATGCATCTGCCTGTTTTCCTGTGTGGGCTTATTTGCGGCTGGGAGTATGGAGTGGTGGTTGGATTTTTATTACCATTATTGCGTTCTATGGTGTTTGGCATGCCTGTCCTTTACCCGACTGCAATTGCAATGGCTTTCGAACTGGCTACATACGGACTGGTTGCAGGCTTTCTCTATAGGCATTCACCTTGGAAATGTGTGAGGGCGCTTTATCGCTCATTGATTGTAGCAATGTTTGTGGGAAGAATTGTTTGGGGAATTGCGGAAGTTGTGTTGTTAGGAATGAGTGGAAATATATTTACATGGCAAATGTTTCTTTCCGGTGCCCTGCTTAATTCAATACCCGGAATTATTATTCAGCTTACATTTATTCCGGCAATTATGCTGGTGTTAAATAAGACGGGACTTGTGCCGATTGAAAAACAGCCTGTGTCAATGCAAAAGGGATGAACCAAATAATGAAAGATACCTTTTCGGTAATTTTACAAGAAATTGAGGCCTGTAAGAAGCAACCAATGTTGATTGCCATTGAGGGACGGTGTGCTTCGGGAAAGACAACGTTAGCTGACAGACTAGAGGAAAAACTAAAATGTAATGTGATACATATGGATCACTTTTTCCTGAGACCTCAACAGCGCACAAAGAAGCGTCTTAGTGAGCCGGGTGGGAATGTAGATTATGAACGCTTTCTAGAGGAGATTATACTTCCGTTCAAAAAAGGAAAGCCTTTTTCCTATCGGGAGTTTAACTGCAAAAGTATGGATTTTGTGTCTGAAATACAGGTGGAACCAAACAGATTGACTATTGTGGAGGGGGCTTACTGCTGTCATCCTCAACTATGGGATTTTTATGATCTTCGTGTGTTTTTGAACGTTGAACAGGAAGAACAGTTGCGACGGATCAAGGGGAGAAATGGAGAGAAGGCATTGCTTACATTTCGCAATCGTTGGATTCCCTTGGAGGAACAGTATTTTACTGCATACCATATTGCGGAACGTTGTGATTATGTGTTTGAAAGCGCACCATACCCTGTAGCCTGACGTATATTATATCGAACAATAATATACGAAAGGTATAAGTTTTTATGGAATTGTGGAATTATCCAAGTGCACAGAAGTGCGTCTGACCAATCTTCTCCCGGAATATATTGAGGAAAGTCCTTTCCAGATGAAAACCAAAACGGATATCGTGGGCTATCATATTCATCTTGTCAAGTTTGACACCATTGTTGCCGATGGCGCTGCCAATGGGTGGAATAACATTGCAGGTGCGAGAAAATATGAGACTTTGATTGAACGCTTTTTCCTGAATACAGAGCTTCGGACCGTATTTTTCCATGACCATTTGTTTGCCAATTCCCATCAGCAGCACGGCATATTTGGAGCACTTCTGGTAGAAGAAGCGGGGGCAACCTTCCATGATATACGCACCGGAAAAGAAATGAATTATGGTACGCAGGCAGTGATTAAGAGAATAGATGGAACCTCCTTCAGGGAATTTGCACTCTTTGTCCATGATTTTGCGTTGCTATTCGATGGAGAAGGAAAGCCGTTGAATCCGCCCGAGGTACCCGGTTCCCATGATGATCCCGGAGTGATGGGGATTAATTACCGATGTGAGCCTATGCGTGAACGTCTGAAGGATCACAGTGATCCTGCCTATATTTTCAGTTCTCTCGATCATGGCGATCCCGCCACACCAATTCTGGAAACCTATCCCGGAGATGAAATGATAATACGCCTTTTGGACGGCGCTCATGAAGAACAGCATGCCTTCAATCTCACAGGAATGAGCTGGAAGAGGGAAATTGCAGATCCGGCTTCTCCTGATGTGGCATCCCAGACCCTGGGAATATCAGAAGCATTTAATATCCGTGTTACGAAACAGTATGGGCCGGGTGATTATCTTTATTATTTTGGAGGATCAGATGATGTATGGCTGGGACTTTGGGGAATTATAAGGGTATATGACCACCATAGAAAGTGTTTAAAACCCTTGTGCAAGGAAAGACGTCTGCCGGTTCCTCCCTGCCCGGGAAAGAATGCGGTTATTCGCAAATATGAGGTGGCAGCAATTCAAAGAAAACTCAGCTATAACCAGCATGGAGACCACGATCCTAACGGACTTATGTTTGTCCCTCTGGAGGAAGCACAGGCAGCAATGCATGAGAAATATCAGGCAAAGCCTCTCATCCTTCGGGCAAACGCAGGGGACTGGATTGAGGTAACGCTTCATAATCTGCTTGATGTACACAATCCTATAGAGTATTTTGATTATCCCACGGTTCCTCTTGACATGCCGCATAAACCGTCCATGAGAGTATCTTTAAATCCCCATTTTTTGAATTATGACCCGGTATGTGATTCGGGAATCAATGTCGGCTACAACAACCGGGAGCAGACAGTAGGACCGGGTGAAAGCAAGAGATATTTATGGTATGCAGACAGAGAGTATGGCGCATGTATTCTGCAATCCTTTGGAGATATCCGAAATCACAGATATCATGGATTGTTTGGTGCGGTTATTGTTGAGCCGCCCGGAGCAAAGTGGTATCGTAATTTTTCTCTGTCAAAGGCAATGCATGAGGAGGAAGTGGTAATTACAGCCCCGGAAAGGATATCCGCAGACGACGCCCAGCTCATTATGCCAAACGTTTATGAATTTGTGTAATGCAGGTCATTAAAATGTAGAAATACCGGAAGATATCAGTTATAATATACAGTGTTTGCAGAGAATGGCTTAAGGAGTTTTTGAAGTGTTGGAGCAATTAAGTGAAGAGGAACAGATACGCATAAGCCGGCGGGAACAGCGCCGCAGGCAGATGCAGCTTGAAAAAAGAAGGCAGATGCAGCGCCGGAAGACAATCAGAAAAATTTTACCTTATGCGGTGGGAATCATGTGTATTCTTTTTATCTTTATTGTAGGCAGCAGCATTTCCCACCGTGTGACAAAAGAGAAGGAAAATATAAAAAACAGTGAAACAATCAATGAAACAGATGGTACAGATATACAGATGATACAGGCGGCAGATGACTCGGGAAGCAGTGTGATGGGCGGAAGACCGGAGAGCATCAGCGCATCGGACAGTTTGCTGGCAGACAGTGCTGGCAAGCAAAATAAGGTATACTCTGCCACAGCTACGGCAGACACCCGGCAGATCGGGGAAGAAGTAATCAGCAAGCATGCGCTGTTGATTGATTTGGAGACAGACAGGATTGTGGCACAGAGGGATGCAAAAAGCAGAATCAATCCGGCATCCATGACTAAAATTCTCACCATACTGGTGGCAGCTGAGCATGTGAAGGATCTGGATGATACTTTTACCATGACTTTGGAGATTACGGATTATGCCTATGTGAATGACTGTAGCAGCGTGGGATTTTTGGATGGAGAAGTGGTTACCGTCCGTGACCTCTTTTATGGAACCATTCTCCCGTCAGGAGCAGATGCGGCGGTGGGGCTTGCCACTTATGTAGCAGGAGATCAGGAAACCTTTGTAGAAATGATGAATGAGAAATTAAAGAAACTGGGATTGTCAGAGACGGCACATATGACGAATTGTGTGGGACTCTATGACGAAAACCATTATTGTTCGGTTTATGATATGGCGATGATTCTGGAGGCTGCCATTGATAATGAATTGTGCAGAGAAGTTCTGTCGGCTCACACCTATACCACATCAAAGACGGGGCAGCATCCAGAGGGAATCACAGAATCCAATTGGTTTCTTAGAAGAATCGAGGATAAGGATACCGGTGGAGAGGTTCTTTGTGCCAAGACAGGTTATGTTGTGCAATCAGGCAATTGTGCAGCAAGCTATGGAGTAGACAATTCGGGAAAAGGATTTATCTGTGTGACCGCTGATGCGAACAGCAGCTGGCGCTGTATCTATGACCATGTAGCATTGTATAAAGAGTTTGCCGCGAAGGAAGCGTTACAGGACTGAAAAATTGATTGTAAAGCGGACAGAAGAATGGAAGGTGCAGGATGCACATTCAGAAAGAAACAGGGGATAAAATAAAATGGATTTATTTGAATATATGAGGTCTGCCAACATGGAGAAAGAATCCCCGCTGGCAGCCAGACTGCGCCCCTCCACATTAGATGAGGTAGTGGGGCAGCAGCACATCATTGGAAAGGACAAGCTGCTATATCGTGCCATCAAGGCAGATAAGCTCAGTTCCCTTATTTTTTATGGGCCTCCGGGAACGGGAAAGACGACTCTTGCCAAGGTAATTGCCAATACTACCAGCGCAGAGTTTACCCAGATTAATGCCACTGTTGCAGGCAAGAAGGATATGGAAGAGGTCGTCAAGAAGGCAAAGGATTTTCAGGGAATGTATGGCAAGAAGACCATTCTTTTTATCGATGAAATCCACCGCTTTAATAAAGGACAGCAGGATTATCTTCTCCCCTTTGTGGAGGACGGCACGATTATTTTGATTGGTGCAACCACGGAAAATCCTTATTTTGAAGTCAACAGTGCACTGATATCAAGATCCATTATTTTTGAATTAAAGCCTCTTAGCAGGGAAGATATCAAAGAATTGCTTCATCGCGCGGTATATGACAAGGAAAAGGGCATGGGAGCTTATGATGCGGTACTTCATGAGGATGCAATGGAATTTCTGGCAGATCTTGCTGGGGGAGATGCACGTCATGCGCTCAATGCCATTGAACTTGGAATTATGACTACTCAGCGCAGCGAGGACGGAAAGATTCATATTACCTTAGAGGTAGCACAGGAGTGTATTCAGAAGCGGGCGGTGCGTTACGATAAGACCGGTGATAACCATTATGATACCGTTTCGGCATTTATCAAGAGCATGAGAGGGTCGGACCCGGATGCAGCAGTCTATTACCTTGCCCGAATGCTTTATGCGGGGGAAAGTGTGACCTTTATTGCAAGAAGAATTATGATCTGCGCAGCGGAGGATGTGGGGATTGCAGATCCCCAGGCACTTACAATAGCGGTCAATGCTTCTCTGGCAGTAGAAAGAGTCGGAATGCCGGAGGCTCAGATTATTTTGTCTGAGGCGGCAATGTATGTGGCATGTGCACCTAAGAGCAATGCTTGTGTGAGAGCAATTTCGGAGGCAATGAA
This sequence comes from Bacillota bacterium, assembly GCA_029226935.1. Classification (GTDB taxonomy): domain Bacteria; phylum Bacillota; class Clostridia; order Lachnospirales; family Lachnospiraceae; genus Suilimivivens. Next base: position 10,528 of record JAQXYZ010000010.1, read on the forward strand.
TACAGTGGAACAAACAGGAAATCTGCCCATTCCCACCCATTTGCAGGATGCACATTACAAAGGCGCTGCAAAATTGGGACATGGCACAGGATATAAGTATGCACATGATTACCCTAATAATTATGTGAATCAGCAATATCTGCCATATGAACTGAGCGGAAATGAATTTTATCATCCCTCCGGCAATGGATATGAGGTAAAGATAAAGGAGCATATGAAGAGAATCAGGCAGGAAGAAGAAAAGAGAAAAGGAAATACAGAGGAATGAATTTAGAAACCGGAAGGAATGAAATGCCGGCGGAAAAGAAATCTGCAAGAACTAAAAGAGTAAAAAGAAGAAGAAAACGCATCAAAAGCTCCCGGGCATTAAGAAAGCGCAGGTGGCTGATTGGACTGCTTGCAGTTTTTATCCTGATTGTAATTGCAGCAGTAACGGTATTTTTGCTTTTAGCAGGGCGGGAAAAGGAAAATGAGGCGGTTGAGGAGACTTTTACGCAAATGGAGGAAAGCCTTCCTTCACAGGAGATAGAAGATGATTTGGGCGATGATGTAGTGAATCATATTGTGACAGCAGGAAGCAGCGTGCTGGAAGCATTCCGGCAGAGACCCGAAAGTCATGAACTGACGCCGGACAACACCTCAAACTTTGCATCCATAACAGATTGTGTGCTTGACTCTGACACAGGAAAAATTTCTGTTACGGCCAAGGGAGATGGTATTCCCAAGAGTGATGACAAATATTATTATCTTTTTGCATTGAACACCTATCAGGATACGATCTCACCGGACAGTGAGTATATTGCCAGAGATTATAAAGATAACAGTTGTACCATGACGGCAGCTTTGAATTATAACACGGCAGGCAGCCGTTTATATAAAAAATTTGTGGTGGCAGTGAAAAAGGATGGGGAATATGTGCAGGTAAGCAGCCCTAAATACATTACCAACCCTGAGGAGATTGCAAAGCATACTTCCGTGTATCAGGAACCTAAATCAATTAAGGGCCTTTTGGTAGACCCCAATAAACTTCGGGGAAGCGAGCTGGATGATCTTGGGGTAAAGCAGGCAGCTTATAATATTCCTGTTGCCAGATTGCTTGGACCTTCCACGAACCCGGCTTATCCCACCATCAACTATACCTATAATGGAAAGACTTATACCTTGAACGGACAGGTAATAGCGGAATATGATCTGGTATTCAGTACTCTTACAGCAAAGGGGATTACCACTACAGCAATTATTTTAAATGGTCCTACATCCACATATAAGCAGTTGATTCATCCCAAGGCACGCGGCGGATCAGCACCCTACTATATGTTTAACGGAGCAGAGGAAGCCGGCGTGGAATATATGGCAGCCATTGGCTCTTTCCTGGCAGACAGATATTCTAATACCAAGTACGGAAAGATTTCCAACTGGATCATTGCCAATGAGATTAATGCCCGCAAGGAATGGAACTATATGGAATATACGGACATTGAAACCTATGTGGAGGAGTATGCCAAGGCATTCAGGGTTTTCTATACGGCAATTAAGAGTGTCAGCGGCAGCGCAAGGGTGTACATTTCACTGGATCAGCAGTGGGACAGAAATCTTAAGAATAATACCAATTATGACGCAAGAGATGTTTTGGATGTATTTAATGCGAATATTACGTCTAAGGGAAATCTTGAATGGGGATTGGCACAACATCCTTATAATGTACCTCTTACGGAACCCCGAATCTGGAAAGCATCTAAATATGTGGAGCACAACGCGGGAACTTCCATGATGACAATTGCAAATATTGAGGTTCTGGTTAATTATATGAAGCAGGAACAGTTCCTTCAGGAGGACGGAGAGGTACGGAGTATTCTAATCAGTGAACTGGGATATACTTCTACCAAAGGAGAAGCATATCAGGCGGCAGCATACGCGTATGCATATTACAAAATGGAGCACTATAAGGAAATAGATGGTTTCCTTCTGAACCGCCAGACAGACGCAGCCGAGGAAGTGGCGCAGGGGCTGGCATTTGGATTGAATGATTCGGGAGGAAGACATAAACAGATTTATGAAGTGTTTAAGCACATTGACACGTCAGAGCATGCAAAATATACGGATTTTGCTAAGAGTATAATAGGCATCTCTAATTGGAGTGAGATTATGCGATAAAAAAGGACGGATACTATTTCCGTCCTTTTTAAGTATTTCACGTTAAAAATAAGATCTCATTATGGTTAAAAAAGCTGGCTGATCAGGTATTGATAAATATCTTGATTTTTGCGCTGCCAATTGTCGCAGATGGAACTGGCAGTTTCCTCGGAAGGAACAGATATAGTTATGTCAACCAAATTAATCCCTTTATCTTTTGCAGTCAGATGAGCTTCATACTCCCCGGAAGTGGATTTATAGTAATCTGCCAGTATAGAAACCTCGTTTCTGAGTTCAATTTCATTTTCTTTAAAAAATTCGTCAATATCCTTCTTGATACTGTCGCTGATCTGATTCCCGAAGAAGTTCAAGGTTTCTTTACCGTCCTTGGTAATACTTAAGTGGGTACGGTTGCGGATAGATTGTGCAGTGACCAGACCGGCATCAATCAATTCACCAATCGCCTGTTGAAGTGTGAGAAAGGTGGTGTATTCTTTTTCGAGGATAAAATCGCCAATCTGTGCTTTGGTCAGAGGAAAATCCACTCGTGACAGCATATAGAGAACGATCAGCTTGTAAAGAGTTAATGGGTCATGCATGGTTTAACCATCCTTTCTATAAAATTTCCCCTGAAAAGCGTCCTGCTGCTTCATGCGCTGATGCAGGGTATTCAGAACCATCCGTTTATTGGCACTCCATAGGGGAGCCAGAAGAAGGGAACGCGGCGCATCTCCGGTAACACGATGAACGACCATATCAGGCCGCAGACGCAAAAGACAGGAAATCAAGGCATCCAGATAAGCATCCAACGTGGCAAAGGAACCATAGGTTATGGGGTCCTGTGCCCAGAGTGCAGCAAGGTCAGTATTCTTTAAAATGTGCAGAAGCTGAAGCTTGATACCCCAAACCGGATTTTGATTGAGATAGTCAATGGTTGCCCACATATCCTGTATGGTTTCTCCGGGAAATCCCAGAATGACATGGGTAATGACGGGAATTTCAGCATCGTGGAGCAGATTCAGGCTTTTCTCAAAACAGGAAAGAGGATATCCGCGACGAAACCAACGGGCGGTTCTCTCATGAATTGTCTGCAATCCCAGTTCTATCCAGATAAATTTATCGGCGTAGTCCCTTTTGAGTTTTAAAAGAAGCTGAAGCACCTGATCGGGGAGACAGTCCGGTCTGGTAGCAATGGAAATCCCTGCAACAGAAGGATTGTTAAGCGCAAGGCGATAAAGTTTTTCCAGATAGTCAATCGGTCCGTAAGTGTTGGTATATGCCTGAAAATAAGCAATCAGCCTCTGTCCCGTCTGCTTGCCGGATAATGATTGTCTGCCATGGTCAAGGGCGTTGGAAAATAACTCTAAAGAGGCATTCTCAGAATCACTATAAAGAGTAGAAGCAAAGTCCCCGCTGCCTCCTGCACTGCAAAAGATGCACCCTCTATCATCAAGGGTGCCGTCTCTGTTGGGGCAGGAAAGCCCTGCGTTTAATGCTATTTTGTACAACTTTTCGTCGTAGGTATTTTTACAGTAAGCATCCAGCGAATAGTAGGGCTTTCCATGCCAGTCTTTATAAAAAATTCCATCCGGTTTCTCTGTCTTTGTCTCCATGCTTCTAAGTTTACCTGATATGTGATTTGACTGCCTCTGCCACCAGTTCTGCAACCTTGGGATTGAAGGCTTCCGGCATGATATTGTCCTCGTTTAACTCATCTTCGGGAACAAGGGAAGCAATTGCATTGGCAGCGGCAAGCTTCATTTCCTCAGTAATCTGTGTGGCACGTCCTTCAAGTGCACCTTTAAAGATGCCGGGGAAGGCGACCACGTTATTGACCTGATTGGGAAAATCGCTTCGTCCGGTGCCGACAACTCTTGCTCCGGCAGCTTTAGCAAGGTCGGGCATAATTTCAGGCACAGGATTTGCCATGGCAAAAAGAATGGCGTCCTTGTTCATAGATGCGACCATTTCCTGCGAAACAATGCCGGGGGCGGAAACGCCTACGAAAATATCTGCCCCTTTCAAGGCATCTGCCAATGTACCGGTTTCGTTGTGGAGATTGGTAACCTCGGTCATCTTTTTCTGCATCCAGTTAAGACCTTCTGTGTCTTTAGAAACGATCCCCACTTTATCACACATAATTATATTAGGAAAACCGTAGGTGAGAAGCAGTTTGGTAATAGCAACCCCGGCACTTCCGGCGCCATTTACAACTACCTTACAGTCTTCTTTCTTCTTATTGACTACCTTAAGGGCATTGATGATTCCTGCGAGAACCACGATGGCAGTTCCATGCTGATCATCATGAAATACGGGAATATCAAGGATTTCCTTTAAACGTTCCTCAATTTCAAAGCATCGGGGAGCGCTGATGTCCTCTAAGTTAATGCCGCCGAAACCGGGGGCTAAATAGGTAACAGCTTTAATGATTTCTTCTGTATCCTGGGTATCCAAACAAATGGGAACTGCATTGACGCCGCCAAACTCTTTGAAAAGAACGGCTTTTCCCTCCATGACCGGCATTGCAGCATAGGGGCCTATGTTTCCAAGTCCAAGTACGGCGCTTCCATCTGAAACGACAGCCACAGTATTGGCTTTCATGGTATATTTATAAGCGGCTTCCTTATCTTCTGCAATAACCTTACAGGGCTCTGCAACACCGGGAGTATAAGCAAGAGATAAATCTTCTCTGGATTTAACGGGAGTCTTGGAAACTGTTTCCAGTTTGCCGTTCCATTGTTCATGGAGCATTAGTGCTTTTTCATTTGTTGTCATGATGATACCTCGCTTTATATTAAAATATTGTTTTAATCTTTTCTTATCATATCATATAATATTTCGGTCTACCGTGCAAGGCGAAAGGCGGAAACTTTTTCATCATGAAAAAGTGGTAAAGCTCGCAGTTACGGTTTGGTTACGCTTGATATGTAATAAATAATATGTTATTTATAAATGAAAGAAAATACAGATGGTCTTTGTGAAAATCAGACTAACAAAGAGAAAGGAGTTTTTTATGAAAAGGAAATGGATGGTATTGGGGATGACAATGGTTATGCTGTCAGGGCTGACTGCCTGTGCAGGGAAGAGTGAACAGCAGGCAGAAGCAGCAGTAGAAGAACAGCAGGCAGAAACAATCATAGACACAGCGCAAAAGGATCTGGAAAATATGCTGCCGCTTACGGATGCAGTTATGCGCTGTCTCTTAGAACAGAGCTATACCTATACGCCGGAAGATCCGCAGGTGTTCTGGAGGATGATTTACTATGCGACACCTGAATTCAGTGATCAGGCAGTGATTGACGGTGATGCAATGGAGCTTCCGGTCAGCGCAGTAGAGAGAATTGCGGCTGCATTATATAGCGGTTACCAGGGACTGCCTGATATATCTGCTGTCCATGATGACAGAATAGGATATGATGCGGAAAAGGATACCTACAGTTTCGGATTAGGTGACAGAGGGTTGAGCGATTATGAAATGATGAATTTTGCAACCAATGAAGATGGTTCTGTTACCATGAAGGTAAGGCTGTTTGATGTGACGGATGATACAACAATCTGTGAGGGGACATTTGTTCTTCAGAAAAATAATGGGGATGATGAACACTACAAATATGCTATTTCATCAGCAGAAATCGATGTGAAGTTATAGGGCTGAAAGAATATCCTTTACAGATTACCTATCCTATGCTATTATAAGTAGTAATGAAAACCACATACTACGGTTATTGCAGAGTGGATGTGGTGGTTTTGGAGGTTAATATGAGCTATAAAATAGTAGCAGACAGCTGCTGTGAATTTCCGGCAGAGCTTATGGCAGATCCCAGATATGAAAACGTGCCATTGGGATTGGAAGTAGAAGACGAACTGATTATGGATGATGAGAACTTTGACCAGGCACAATTTCTGGCGAAGGTTGCTGCATCACCAAAATGTCCCAAGTCCTTCTGCCCATCTCCTGAAAAATTTAAGGAAGCGTATCGGACGGATGCAGAAAATGTATTTGTATTTACATTATCCTCCAAATTGAGCGGCAGCTATAACAGTGCTGAAATAGGGATACAACTCTATAAGGAAGAATATGGAGAGAAGAATATTTTTGTATGTGATTCTCATTCCGCAAGCTGCGGAGAGACACAGCTTGCTTATAAAGCTGTGGAGTGGTCAGAGGCAGGTCTTCCTTTTGAAGAAATATGCAAAAAGCTGATTGAATACAGAGATAAAATGAATACTTACTTTGTTTTGGATAATCTGGAAACTCTGCGTAAAAACGGACGCCTGACGGGAGTAAAAGCACTGGTTGCTTCCACATTGAGCATTAAGCCGGTAATGGGTGCCAATGAAGGTGAAATCATCCAGCTTGGGCAGGCAATCGGAATTAAAAAGGCACTTGCAAAGATGGCAGAGACTGTTGTAAAGGAAGCTGTTCATCCGGAAGAAAAGACTTTGATGATTACTCACTGCAATTGCTTAGAACGTGCAGAGAGCGTAAAAAATATGATTTTAGAGAAAATCAAAGTAAAGAATGCGCTGATTATGGACACCAGAGGAGTCAGCAGCATGTATGCCAATGATGGCGGTGTAATCGTTACTCTATAATTCTTTCTGATACATCTGAAAGGCATTTTTGATTACAGACAGAGAAAAGGGAGATGACTTTACCACTGTACCGTCCTTTAGGGTTACATGAAAGGGAGAATATTTTTCAAGATAAGCAATGTTTATCATAGATTTTTCACTTAGTAAGAGCATGTGTGAAAACATGGAAACACTGCCATAGAATCCTTCCATGGTGGAGAGAACACGTACTTTTGTTCCATCATTTAAAAACACATTTACCGCAAGATCTTCATAAACTGCATAGACAATATCGTCCTCCTTCACATAAAGGGTTTCCTTATCAGAACGCAGTTCAATGGTAGGAATCCGATTTTGTTGTAGGAGGATTGCTTTATCAAGGGCTTCGCTGAGTTCTTTTGTAATGATAGGCTTGGCAAGATGCATAAATTCATCAGTAAGCTCAGGGATAGCAGCTGTTTTGGCACGATAGTCAATCAGTGAAGAACAAAGGATGATGGGGGCAGTTACTCCGGCATTCCTTAAATCATGGGCAAAAGTAAGTCCATCGGTTTCTCCCTTTACCATGTCGATAAAGAATAGATCATAGGGCATGGGATTTTTGCCCAGCACATCGCTGTCTCCAAAAGAATCCACATAGAATACGCCGGTAGTAGATTTGCGTTTATCGGACTCTCGTCCCAGAAGACGCTCTAACTGCTTCCTGTCGGCTATATTATCATCACAGATAGCGATATGCATGGAAGTACCTCCCTGTTAAATAATGGAAATTTCAATAGGTGCATTGAGAAAAGCAATCATCAGTATGATTTGGATAATTAAAATAAAAGGCATTCCATATACAAAAGAACGATGCCTTGTTTTATGGCGAAAAGCATACATTCCAAGAATGGAACCTATGCTTCCGCCAATGACAGCAATGGTAAAAAGGGTCGCTTCCGGGATACGGAAGGCCCTTTTTCTTGCTTTGTATTTATCGATGCCCATAAGGGCAAATCCAATCAGATTAATCGCTATGAAATAGGATAGTAATAATGTGATCACATCCATAAGAGCAATCGTCCTCCATAGTGAAAGGGTAAAACTTATTTTAATTCGCCAAGCTCCTGCATCTTCATTGCACGAACCTTGGTAGAAAGGCCAAACAGATTGATAAAGCCTTCTGCATCATGATGGTCATAAAGATCTCCGGTTGTGAAGGAAGCAATGCTTTCATTATATAAGGAATACGGAGAAGTAGTTCCGGCTTTGATGATATTCCCCTTGTAAAGCTTAAATTTAACTTCACCTGTCACATACTGCTGAGTGGACTCGATGAAAGCCTGAACAGCCTCACGCAAAGGAGAGAACCATTTTCCTTCATATACAATCTGAGCCATCTTGTTGCCCATATCCTTCTTAACTGCATAGGTGTCGCGGTCAAGAATCAGTTCCTCAAGCTGCTGATGAGCTTCGTAAAGAATGGTTCCGCCAGGAGTCTCGTAGACACCTCTGGATTTCATACCAACGACACGGTTTTCTACAATATCCACAATACCAATGCCATGCTTGCCGCCTAATCTGTTCAGTTCGCGAATGATGTCAGAAACCTTCATCTTCTTACCGTTTACAGAAGTAGGAACACCCTTTTCAAAGGTCATGGTTACATATTCGCCTTCTTCAGGAGCCTTTTCGGGAGTGGTTCCAAGTACCAGAAGGTGCTCAAAGTTGGGCTCGTTTGCAGGATCTTCCAGTTCCAGCCCTTCATGACTGATGTGCCATAAGTTACGGTCACGGCTGTAGCTTGAATCTGCGGAGAAAGGAAGGTCAATGCCATGTGCCTTGCAGTATTCGATTTCAGACTCACGAGAATCCAGTGTCCACTTGTCGTTTCTCCATGCAGCAATAATCTTTAAGTCAGGAGCAAGTGCCTTGATGCCAAGCTCGAAACGGATCTGGTCATTTCCTTTACCGGTTGCACCGTGGCAGATCGCAACAGCGCCTTCTTTGCGGGCGATTTCTACCAGTTTCTTAGCAATCAGAGGTCTTGCCATGGAAGTTCCGAGAAGGTATTTATTCTCATAGACTGCATGAGCCTGTACGCAGGGTACAATGTACTCATCACAGAATTCATCGGTTACATCTAATATGTATAATTTTTCAGCGCCGCAGAACTTAGCTCTTTCTTCAAGACCATCCAGTTCCTCTTCCTGCCCACAGTCGATGCAGACACAGACTACTTCGTAATCAAAATTTTCTTTGAGCCAGGGGATGATGGCTGTGGTGTCAAGTCCGCCTGAATACGCTAAAATGACTTTTTCTTTCATAATTAATTGCCTCCAATATAAATTTTATGATTAGCACCAATAAGACAACCCGCAAAGCGTGTCGGCATTTGGTTTGCTTTCCTCTGACAATATACAACATATTGGTAAGAAATGCAATACCTAGTTTTGCATAAAATTAAAAAATAATTTAGAATTTATGCATAAAAATAAAAAATAGTTGAATATTATTCATAAAACATGTATAATCATGCAATGGAGCATCCTGATGTGATTTGTTATTGAGATTTTATAAGAGAGAGAGTATAGTTATTTTATATATTTTGGAAAGAAAAAGGATGATGAAGTTAAAAGAACGTGCTAAAAGACTAAAAACAGATATTCCCGCAATATTTTTGGCAATGAAGGATAAGGACACCCCAATTATAGCGAAAATTTTTGCAGGATGTACGGTTGTGTATGCTCTTTCGCCTATTGATTTTATACCGGATTTTATTCCGGTATTAGGGTATCTGGATGATGTTATTTTGCTACCAGCTTTTGTTGCATTAACAATTAAATTGATACCGAAAGATGTTATGGAAAGAAACCGTAGGCTATCTGAAGGAGTATGGAAGGATGGAAAGCCTCAAAAATGGTATTATGCGATTCCTATCGTGGCAATCTGGTTTTTGATTATTTGGTTAATCATAAAGGCTTTTGGGTTGTAGTAAATAGAAGTTAACTGATACAATTCAATTTTGGGGAGTGACA
>JAQXYZ010000011.1 GCA_029226935.1 Bacillota bacterium
TCTGTGTAGAGCTTTGTGATGATCTTATCGATTGTTGCCAGACGCGTTCTGGCCTTTTGCAGCTGGATCTGCCTTGCTTTGATCAGATTGTCATCGCCGGCTTTCCGCATTGCTTCGCGGATGACTGCCTCTTTGCTCTCAGGGCTCAGGTCTATCAAAGCGTTCAAATCCTGCCGGACTACTTCGACAAGATCGCTGTACCGGATTCTGACGCCGGTGCAGGGATTGGCGATATCCTGACGCTGTTTTATACATGAGAGATACCAGTACTTTTCGCGTTCTCCCTTATAGACTGTTCCGCATGAACATAGCGCATGTCCGCACTTCGCACAAAATGCGATTCCGGAGAAGATACTTCGGCGCACCTGGTCATACTGCCGGAAGTCAAGTGAACCTTTCCCCAAATTGATCTGAGCAAGTTCAAATTGCTCCTGAGATACTATTGGCGTGTGCGTATTTTCTGTTACTGCCCACTGATCTTTCGGCACATGGAGCTTCTTTTTGGATTTGACACTGGCTTTCTTGGTCTTACCCAGAAGCGTATGCCCAAGGTAAACAGAGTTCTTCAGGATCCGCTTTACTGTCGTATAGTTCCAAAGATCCGAAGCTCTGGCAGCCCCATTTTCCGAGAAGTTTCCTTGATAGAGCACCTTATACTTCAACGGAGGAATGATGCCATCATCATTCAGATCCATTGCAATCTTTCGACTTGAGTCGCCTCTTGCGGCACAATCGAATATCCTCTGAACAATTGGAGCGGTTTCCTCATCCGGGATCAGTCGGTTCTTGTTTCGGGGATCCTTTTCATAGCCATACGGAGCAGCTGCACAATACAGCCCCTTTTCACGCTTAGCTTTCAGGACCTCTTTCACTTTTCTTGACCCATCCCGCAGGTAGACTTCATTCATGGCAAATTGGAACGGTGCCATAATGTTCTCTTGCTCAGTGTCAAAGTTATCTGCTACTGTCAGATACCGAATATTTCTCTCTGGGAAAAACTGCTCAGCATAGTAGCTGGCCTCTCGCATATCTCTGCCGAGTCGCGAAAGGTCTTTTGTAATGACGATATTTGCCTTGCCCTGCTCTAAGAGTGCAATCATTTCCTGGAATGCCGGTCTATCAAAGTTGCCGCCAGACCATCCATCATCAGCGAATACCCGCGCCAAAATGATATCATTCCGGTCACAATAATCCTGAATGATCATACGCTGGTTCTTAATGCTGGAAGACTCACCCTCAGCCGCTTCCTCGTTGGAAAGTCGCAGGTAGGCAAATGCAATTCTGCGAATGTCGGTTCTCACATTAACCTCCTTCGACGAACCGACCCACTAAGGGTATTATACGGCATCGTCTGTACTTTCGTCAAAGGTAGTCTTTTCTTTTTTTTCGTGGACAAGACGATCCACAATGAGGTCAGAGACTGTCCGGTCTCCGGAAAAAGTGCGGTGGACAAGGTAAGTTGCATCACCCAACTTGATTTCGTTCATTTGAGTTGCTTCGCCTCCACCGCTATTTTGTACTGTTTCAGTGGCCATCATGCAGGCCCCCTTCTACTAGACTAAAGAGCTCTTCATAATGAATGTAGAAAAGAGGGGGGCTTTGACCACCCTTCAAGAAAACTTTTTTTGATAATATATCTTGACCAAGCCTATGACATTATCACTCTGTTATCCAATCAGACTAAGAAAATACCTCTTGCCAAGTTCAAGTACAAGCCTATCTCTTTTGACTTGAAAGGCTTGTTGGACTGACAAATATTTTAAATTTCGTTTTTTGGAATGAGACAAATAAACCGAAGTATGCTACAATATAGCCATAGTTCGGAACTTTTTGCTGTCCTTTTCGTCTATATAGACAAGGAACAGTTAGACAAACTTGAATTTGTAGAGGTTATATTGTGATAAGAACAGTCAAGGAAGATGAAAGGACAGTACACAATGAAAATCAAAGGGGTTTTAGCACTCGCAACAGCAATTCTGATTTTGTGCGTTATTTATGCAGCAAATGTCCAAATGTTTCATATCAACGAAGAAGGTATCGATGTAAACGGAATTCGTTTTCCACTGTTCTATGAGCGAATCAATGCAAAAATTCCAATATCTAATGAGGAAACGGTTTATATTGAACTCAAAACAACGCCTTTTAGCAAGAGCACCTATTATGAATGTGGAACCGAATCTTCCTATGCAAAATTAAATTGTTCTTCTGGCGAATTTCATATCAAAACATCATCTTTAAGTGAAAACAACACATGGGATGAAATTGCTGAGGGCACAAAAGCGAGAGAAGAAGTCGGTTCGGATTTTTATTCTCCACTTTTGCATCACTCAGCTGAAGGATATGCATCGGGTGAGGGATTACGTCTGAACACTGATTTTGGCTTATACGAAATTCGTTAAAAAGAATTATGCCCACACACAGGGAGATGACTTAACGTCATCTCCCCATTTTTAATATATGGGATGGGCAATGGCGGGAGATTTGTTCCTGCCCCATTGCCTTTTCTCTCCTTGCATGCCTCAAATTAAATGTCCATTGCTCGATAAATCGAAATTTAAGGAGGCAAAGTACAATGAAAAATGCTATTATTATGATGGTTGTGGTATTTGCTTTAGTTGTTTGGCCGTTCAGCGGTGTGTGGCAGCTCTTGTCTGGCATCATTGGCGGTGGAGTCCAAGAATCCTTTATTTATCCGATTTATGGTGGAATTATTCTTCTTTCGGGTATTATAGTCGTTTGTACTGAACTTATTCTGGAAGAAATCAGATCGTTAAAAGACGATATAAAAGATAAAAAAGAAGGATGCTGACAACTTCCAGTTTATAGAGCAGTTGCCATTTTCGGCAACTGCTCTTTTTTCTTTCCTGCTGGCGTAGTATAATCGTGAAAACGGAGTGGGAGGATAGTATATGAAAATGGATGATCTCGATTTACAAATCAAATACACCCCCGCCGAGCGTCAATTTCTCCTGTATGAATATTTCCAAAAGCACACAAATAAGGAGCACCCTGTTTCTCGAAAAGAGATATTGGACTATCTTGAAACATTTGAAATCTACATCTCACCGCACACACTATACAGCGACCTTGATGTGTTGCGAGGCACAATGAAACTTGATATTCATTTCAACGCTCACGCACATAAAGGTGCGGGTGGGTATTGGGTGAAAAATCCAAAGTTTGAGCCTTATGAATTGCGGTTGATAGTCGATGGTATCCAGTCCTCAAAGTTTATCCCACAGAAACAGGCGAGAGTTATTACTCAAAAAATTACTGACCTCGCAGACAACTATACGAAAGCATCTCTAAACCGCCAAGCGTATGTTGTCGGGCGTGTCCGCAGTCTAAATGAAAGCGTTGTGAAAGACGCTGACCGTATCCACGAAGCGATTGCCACAGACCGCAAGATTGCGTTCCGCTATTTCCATTACACCCCCAACAAGGACAATCCGCAAACCTACTCCAAAAGCGGTGAAAGAATTATTGTCAGTCCCTACGCCCTGATGTGGAACGACGGCAATTATTATCTTTATGCTTATGACGGTAAAAAGTTCAAGACATACCGAGTAGATAGAATGGAGGGTATTTCTCGCCCGCTATTGGAAAAACGGGATGGTGGGGATGAATACGACAAGAGAAACCTGACCGACCAAAGGGCAAAAGTATTCAGTATGTATCACGGAGAAGCCTACAATGTGCGGATACGGGTTCATAATCGGCTGGCGGATGCTGTTATAGATCAGTTCGGCAAGGATACAATGATGGTTCCCTATGACGATAGCCATTTCACCATCAATGTGCCTGTTGAGTTAAGCCCGCCGTTTTATGCGTGGGTTGCTACTTTTGGGAAATCAATGAAGATATTAAGCCCAGAGCCAGCAGTTGAGGGAATGAAAAAGTTTCTTCAAAAGTCTGCGGAGATGTATCAAGATGAATAAAGATGAAGGGAAGGTGTTCAATCACCGTCCCTTTTGTTCGTAGATGTAAAAAGATGTTCCAAGATGTAGTGTTAAAGCCTCATCTTAATCTTTTTGTTTGGTTGGCTCATAATTGCTAACGGGGAAAGCCTGTCATAGTTTTTGGCTAAATCTGCGTCATAGATATTACAATAATGGCGGGTCATTTTCAGCGTAGAATGACCTAACAGTTTTTGGAGCATAAACGCATCCCCACCACAATCAATCAGATATTTACGGGCAAATGTGTGCCGAAACAGATGAATTGATGTTTTTTCGACACCACGGCTTCGATTGTGGCGTTCAATGGCGAGGCGCAGGGCGTTGGCGGATAACATTTCACCATATTCATCACAGAAGAGGTAGTCGCTTTCTCCGCCGCCGCGCGTTTTACAGTATTCTTTAAGGATACGCACCATTTGACTACACAACGGCACTACTTGAACTTTGTGGGTTTTCGTATGCCTAAATACAATTCGGCTATTGGAAAAATCAACATCTCTATTTTGGATATTACGAACGGTAGCGGCACGGCAGCCACTATTCAGAAGGAAATTAACGATCACCCAATTTCGGTATTCACAAAAATTACAATTTGCTTTTGGCTTCTCCAAAAGTCGCAGTAATTCTTCATCGGTATAGGGATCTTTCGCTGTTTCTACCTGTTTGTAATTGGGAACGGTTAAGGTGGTGTAGCCCTGCTGTTGGCTCCAATTCATAAATGTCTTAAACACTCGAAGATAACTGCTGATGGAGTTTGTTGCCAAACCGCTTTCTCGCATTGAAACGATCATACCGTCAATATCTGCTTGCGTGAGTTCGCCAAATGGCTTTTCAATGTCGAAGTGCTTGCTGATGGAGTGAAAATGTGAATGGTAATTTTTGATGGTGGATTCAGAAAATCCTTTTGCGGTTTGAGCGACCACAAATTCATCAAAGGCTCCTTTAATGGACAATGCTGCCTGCGGTGTGCGCTTAATCTTTCGGCTCATAATCAGACCTCCTGCGTATCTTGATTTTTGGTAAGGACGCAGGCGCTCTAACATTTGCTAAAAACAAGAAAAAATCCTTGGAAACGCTTGGTTTCCAAGGATTTGGTGGAGACTACTGGACTCGAACCAGTGACCTCCTGCGTGTGAAGATGCGTCGAGGGCGGAAAGAACGAGCTATCCTGTCCTTTCCGCCCCTTTTGGCTCAAAATGATTTGCTGTCCGCTCCGTTGGTTCCGTTGTCTACTACCTGCCCCAATTCCAGTCTGGGTCACGGTTTGGGTCAAGCGCTCAAATAGCCTCTCGCAGAGGATCTTCGACAGCCGGACAATGATTGTACAATTCACAGGGATCAAGGTCGATACAGGTGCAGGGGTCTCTGGTACCATCCAGATCCCAAGCGACAGCATCGTTCAATACAGTCAGACAATTCCGAAAGGTTTCCTCATTCTGGAGCGGAGCAAATACGCCGCCTTTTTCCAATAACGGCTTTGCATCCAACAGGCGAATGGAGCCATCCAGAAAATAGACATAGACTGTAAAATCGATTCCCGCGACAACCTGGACGACTTTGGGGATCATTAAAGCACACTCCCTTCTCTCAAACAAGCGGGGCAATGCGGTTGAGGGGCTTGGCATCCTTGGAAAGCTCCCAGTTCTGCATGAGTTCGTCACGATGTAACTCGCACCATGCCAGAATCAATTTCAACTGGCGGGAAGGTAAGGCACCCCGAATCACATAACCACCCTGAATGTCTACCAATGCTTTGTTCCCGGCGTACTCTGCATGGAAGTGCGGCGGATTGTGGTCGCTATAAAACATTGTGATACGAATTCCATAAAACAAACTGACTTCGGGCATACCGTAAGCACCTCCCAATTCGAATTTAATATACCATAAGGATAAGAGAAATAAAAGGTTTTTCTCTGCTTTGATTAGAAACGTTATAACTTTATTGCGGTTATTTAGGAAAAAGACTACAGACTATATTTTTACAGATGGGCAATGATCCCGCTCCTTTTCGCAATTCTGCTGATTTCAGCTTGTTTTACCGTAATTCTGACATATAATTTGTGATCTTCTCAAAATAGCCAGTCATTCAGTAGGCTCTATATAGAATACAGATGCAATTCGAAAACAGTTCAAGTTTAGTACAACTTTAGTTCAAAAACAGTCTTCGTGGGTTGCCTTTCCCAAAACAATTGTGTCTATAGCAGGCTTTAGGATTTTTACAAACTTCTGTAACAACGCACCTGACAGCATAATTGTTGCAACCGTGCAAATTCCAACAGCACCTCCTAAAATCCACCCAAACAAAACACATATCACATCTAATATGATTCTTACATTTTGAATGGGCCATTGATTTTTATGTACTAAAGCAAACGTTAAAGCTTCATAGGGCCCTTTTCCAAAGTCCGCAAGGGAATAAAGTGCTGAACCAAAACTGAATATGACAAGTCCACATATCATAATAAGAAAATTCACCATTTTTGAGCTGCTATAATGCAAAAACGGGGCAAATAAATCGATGCAAAAACTATAGACCACTTGATACAGTATCGTTCCTATATGGATTTGCCTTCTGTCATAAAACCAGCAAAAGACCACCATTGCCGCGGCAATGATCAACGATGCCTGCCCAATGGTTATACGGATCGTCTTTGCCATCCCCTGCCATAATACCGCAAGTGTTGCGGAACCAAAACCGGCATAAATTGCTATATCCAATCCGAATGCAGCAATTACTGTTCCT
>JAQXYZ010000012.1 GCA_029226935.1 Bacillota bacterium
CGTCCCCTGTTAATTGGTTTCAATGGAATGGTCGGAAGCAATAAGGTATTTAACTCTTCCAAATTCCATTCATCATAATCTGTATCATCGCCGATTACAATATCCACTGAATTTTCAGTAATATCTGTAATCATCTTATAAATGGCATCCCGCATGCTTTCTCCATTTAACACACGGCGTCTTTCCTCGTAAATGATTTCTCTCTGCTCATTCATAACCTGATCATACTCAAGCAGATTCTTTCTGATGCCATAGTTATTATTTTCAATCTTCTTCTGGGCAGACTCAATCGCATTGCTTAAAGTCTTGTGTTCAATTTCCTGATTTTCAGGAATTCCCAGTGCATTAAACATATTAATCAGACGCTCGGAACCAAACAGACGCATCAAATCATCTTCCAGTGAAATATAGAACTTGGATTCACCAGGATCTCCCTGACGACCGGAACGTCCACGGAGCTGATTGTCAATACGCCTCGATTCGTGACGCTCCGTACCTATGATCTTAAGTCCACCGGCTGCTCTGGCTGCATCGTCCAGCTTAATATCTGTACCACGTCCTGCCATATTGGTTGCAATCGTTACTGCACCACTGATACCGGCATCTGCAACGATCTCTGCCTCCAGCTCATGGAATTTGGCATTCAACACCTTGTGCGGAATACCCTGTTTCGTAAGAAGCCTGCTGAGTTCCTCAGATGCTTCAATGGTAATCGTTCCAACCAAAACAGGTTGTCCCTTTGCATGAGCTTCCTTGACAGCTTCCACAATGGCATGAAGCTTTTCTTTCCTTGTCTTATATACTGCGTCCTGCAGATCTATTCTTGCAACAGGCTTATTGGTAGGGATTTCCACTACATCCATTCCGTAAATATCACGGAATTCACGTTCTTCAGTAAGTGCAGTACCTGTCATACCTGCCTTCTTCTCAAACTTATTGAAGAAATTCTGGAAGGTAATGGTTGCCAGCGTCTTGCTCTCTCTCTTAACCTTGACGTTCTCCTTCGCCTCGATTGCCTGATGAAGTCCGTCAGAATATCGGCGTCCCGGCATGATACGTCCGGTAAATTCATCAACAATCAATACCTGATCATCCTTTACCACATAATCCTGATCTCTGAACATCAGATTATTTGCACGAAGTGCAAGGATGATATTATGCTGGATTTCAATATTCTCAGGGTCTGCCAGGTTCTCTATCTGGAAGAACTTTTCTACCTTGTCAACACCCTGTGCGGTAAGATTAACCACCTTGTCCTTCTCATTGACAATGAAATCACCTGTTTCTTCTCTCTCCACTCCCATGATGGCATCCATCTTGGAAAGATCCTGCATATCCTCTCCACGCTTCATCTGCTTGGCAAGGATATCACATACCTCATAAAGCTTGGTAGACTTTCCGCTCTGCCCGGAAATTATCAAAGGAGTTCTTGCCTCATCAATCAGCACCGAATCCACTTCGTCGATAATTGCATAGTGAAGGTCACGAAGAACCAGCTGTTCCTTATAAATGACCATATTATCTCTTAAGTAATCAAATCCGAGTTCGTTATTAGTCACATAGGTAATATCGCAATTGTAGGCTTCTCTTCTCTCCTCCGGCTTCATGCTGTTCAATACGACGCCAACCTTAAGACCAAGGAATTCATGCACCTGTCCCATCCACTCAGCATCACGTTTTGCCAGATAATCGTTGACAGTGACAACATGTACTCCCTTGCCCTCCAGCGCATTTAAATATGCCGGGAGCAGACAGGTCTGAGTTTTACCTTCACCTGTTTTCATTTCCGCAATACGCCCCTGATGCAGTATAATACCGCCAATCAGCTGCACACGGTAATGCTCCGTATGTAATACTCTTCTTGCTGCTTCCCTGACTACCGCATACGCTTCCGGTAGCAGGTCATCCAAAGTTTCTCCCTCTCCAAGCCTCTTTTTAAACTCTTCTGTCTTTCCACGAAGCGCTTCATCTGAAAGCTCCAGCATAGAAGGTCTCAGATCCTCAATTGCCTGAACAATTCCCTCAATACGCTTTAATTCTCTTTCGCTATGAGTACCAAACACCTTTTGGATTAAGTTCATCTCATTACCTCACTACAAATGTTTAAAGAACTTCTTATTATTATAAAAAAACTGCAAATCATATTGTATCAGATTTGCAGTCTTTATTCAACCATTCAAATATTATCATTTTATAAAGAAATCCCAGCGAAAGCCCCGCCCTGCCTTACAACTAATCTGTTCCTGCACGAATCTGCTCCAAATTATAGACAAGATCCACATTATAGTTATCATACATACGGGTGTAATTTGCAATGATCCTCTCCGCAATCATATGCCCATTCTCCTCATTGCTGTCAATCATAATGACAACCTGCTGGGAACTGCTGTAACGGGCAGTCACATCTCCCTTCCGCAGAGAACCGACAATGCAGCGTTCTAAGACATTCATGGCGTCATTCAAATCACTGATATCCATAGTGCCATGAATATTTTCTGTCAGGGAGAACAGGATAATCTGTGCATCCTTCTTATTGCGACTTAAGCTTCTTGCAATCAGCTGATAAATTTTTTCAAAATTACCATAGTCGACAGAATATGCACCTATCGGAGGATTTTCCTCTGTAAGGCGGCTCCTAAGCTGTGCCATATCAATCTGGAAGCCCTTGTCCTGGCTCTCCATAAATTCATCTGTGTCTCTCTCCAAAATCTGGTAGGAATTCTTACCATTTCTTTTCACATAATAGAGTGCCTTATCGCAATACTGCAAAAGATCCTTACACCGTTCCAATGGATTTCTGGTATAGGTAATGCCAATGGAAATTGAAAGCTTGTGATCCTTATCAATGTCCTCCACTGCCTTGCCAAAATCGCTAATCAGCGCTTCTGCCAGTTTACTTATGCCATCTTCGGAGCATTCCTCCTGATAAAATACAGCAAACTCATCTCCGCTGATTCTGCATATATACGCATTGGTTGCCACATGCTGCCGGATGACATCTGCCAGACGGCAAATTACATGATCCCCTGCAATATGCCCATAATTTTTATTTACATACAGGAAATTGTCTACATCCATCAGGAACATTGTTCCTCTGTGCAATGGATTGTCCAAATAACTATTGACACTATTTTCAAATACCTTGCGTATCGGGAAACCTGTAAGGGAATCCACATCATCCGCTTTATGTGCATCCGTCTCTGTCTTTTTGCATACCTCCATGATAAAGGAATCTGCCTCATCCACAGATTGGGTCTGCTCGAATTCAAACTGCGGTGTATCTGTAAATTCAAAACCATCCTCAATGATGGAAAGCATCACGTCTGTAAGGTAAGGATCAAACTGCGTCCCACGCCCCTTTTTCAACTCACTTACCGCATAGCCGGTCACCTGTGCTTTCTCATAAATACGGTTGGATGTAATTGCATCATACGCATCCGCAATTCCGATAATACGCGCAATATAAGGAATGTCATCCCCCTTAAGACCGAATGGATATCCCTTTCCGTCATAACGCTCATGGTGATACTTGGCCCCATCACAAATCTGGGGCACCATGGTAATAGGACGTAAAATGTTGGCTCCCATAAGAGTATGATTACGCACCAGCCGGTATTCTTCATCGGTAAGCTTGACCGGCTTATTTAAAATACTGTCAGGGATCCCAATTTTACCAATATCATGCAAAAGCGCCGTATAATACATATTCAGACAGTCCTGCTTAGACCAATTCAGCTTCTTGGCAATCGCAAGGCAATACTGTGCCACACGAACCGAGTGTCCCTTGGTATATCGATCCTTGGCATCTACGGCATAAGTAATTGCAGTAATTGACTGGATAAAAATCTTTTGGATTTCATCTGTCTTATCTGCCACCAGCTGCTCCAAATTCTTACGCAGATCCTCCAGTTCAAGGATACGGGCAATTCTGCTCTGCATGACCAGAGGTGCAAAGGGTTTAATGATATAATCCATTGCCCCCATCTCAAGCCCCTTAACCTCGCTTTCCTGTTTGCTGTCTGCCGTAAGAAAGATGACAGGTATTTTGCACAGTTCCGAGCTGTCCCGCATACGCTGAAAGACCGTATATCCATCCATCTGTGGCATGTTAATATCCAGAAGGACAAGATCCGGAAGGTCATCATACATCTTGTCTAAGGCTTCCTTGCCTGCCTGAAAAAGAGAAACTCTGTAAGCCCCAATCAAAACCCCTTCTGCATGTTTTAAGATTGTTTTAGAGTCATCTATAATGTAAATATGTTTCTTTTCCATAAATCCCCCAATCCACCCCCAAAAGGCATTTTGGAAATAATTTGTATAATATATATTTTATTAGAAAACAAAACTTTTTTCAACTGTTTAGACAATATTGTAGAGCTGCAATCCACAAATATTGCTTTTTCCTCTAATCAGTGTTATTATTTTAACGATGTGATTGTTTATTTATATTATAATAAAAATAAAAATACGAGGTGAAAACAAATGAGTAAAACATTCGCTGATTTAATCGCCAGAGTAAATGAGTGCGGGACCAAGAAGGTTGCAGTTGCCGTAGCTCAGGACTCTGCCGTACTGGAGGCTGTGAAGGCTGCCAAAGAAAGAAAAATTGCTGACGCTATCTTAGTAGGAAATGAAACAGAAATCAGGGAAATTGCCGCATCTCTTAACATGGACTTAGACGGTTTTGAGATCATCAATGTGGAAGACAAAACCGAAGCTGCCCTTACAGCAGTTAAGCTGGTACATGACGGCAAGGCTGATATGTACATGAAAGGGCTGATTGATACCAAAGGCTTTTTAAAGAGCGTTCTTGACAAGGAGGTTGGTCTTCGTACTGGCAAGCCTTTATCTCATGTGTGCGTTTTTGAGGTTGAAGGAATTGACCATCTGCTCTTTTTGACAGACGTAGCCTTCATTCCTTACCCCACTTTGGAAGATAAAGTAAACATTATCAACAATACACTGGAAATTACCAAGGCATGCGGCATCGAGAATCCCAAGGTAGCACCTCTTGCCGCTGTTGAAGTTGTAAATCCTAAGATGCCCGCCACCGTAGAAGCAGGCGAATTAAGACAGATGTACAGGGATGGAAAGATTACCGGCTGCATCGTGGACGGTCCTTTGTCCTTAGATCTTGCCATCGATCCTGAAGCTGCCAAACACAAAGGTGCAACAGACAGAGACATTCAGGGCGATGCGGATGTTCTTCTTTTCCCTGATATCCATGCAGGTAATCTGGTTTACAAATGTCTGGTACATACTGCAAAGGTTGTCAACGGAAATATCCTTACAGGAACAAAAGCTCCCGTTATCTTAACCTCACGTTCCGACGACTTTGAAACCAAGGTAAACTCCATTGCCTTAGGCGCTGTTGTTGCTGAGGCTATGGCAAAAAATAATTAATGATTTGGAGGAAAACAAATGGCTGTTAAAAGTTTAATTATTAACCCCGGCTCAACTTCAACAAAAATTGGTGTTTTTGAAGATGAAACACTTCTGTTTGAAGAAACCCTGCGTCATTCTACCGAAGAAATTGCACGTTATGCTTCTATCGTAGATCAGAAGGACTTCCGCAAGCAGATTATTCTTGACCTTCTTAAGGAAAAGGACTTCGACATCAATTCCCTGCAGGTTGTTGTAGGCCGCGGCGGTATGTTAAAACCAATTCCCGGTGGAACCTATGCAGTAAGCGATGACTTGCTTGAGGATTTAAAGATTGGCAAGCAGGGACAACACGCATCAAACTTAGGAGGAATCCTTGCAAGAGAGATTGGCGACTCCATCGGTGTTCCTTCTTATATTGTAGATCCCGTGGTTGTAGATGAGCTGATGCCCATCTCCCGCTATTCCGGTGTTCCTGAGCTTCCCCGCACCAGCGTTTTCCACGCACTGAATCAGAAGGCTGTTGCAAAGCGCTATGCCAAGGAACAGGGGAAAGCTTATGACTCCTTAAATCTGATTGTTGTTCACATGGGTGGCGGTGTTTCCGTTGGTGCTCACGAAAAGGGACGTGTCATTGATGTATTTAATGCCTTAGATGGCGACGGTGCTTTCTCTCCCGAAAGAGCCGGTGCAGTTCCTTCCGGTGCTTTAATCAAAATGTGCTTCTCCGGTCAGTATACCGAAAAGGAAGTTTACAAAAAGATTGTTGGAAACGGTGGTTTCAATGCCTATGTGGGAACCAACGATATGCGTGATGTCGAAAAGATGGTTCAGAACGGTGATGAACGAGCTGCTGAGATTCGCGAAGCATTCATCATGCAGGTTGCAAAGAATATCGGTTCTATGTCCTGCGTTCTGAAAGGAAAGGTAGACCAGATTATCATTACCGGCGGTATTGCCTATGATAAGGTGGTTGTAGGTGGATTAACAGAAAGAGTGGGCTTCATCGCTCCCATTACTGTTTATCCCGGCGAAGACGAACTGCTTGCCCTTGCACAGGGTGCACTTCGTGTTATGAACGGCGAAGAAAAAGCCATGGTATATTAAAAGTTACGGGGCAGTCATTCAGACTGCCCCGTGTTATTATTTTCCTTCTTTTTTTCTGCTGCATCCCTTAAGTATCTGCGCACCACACACAGAAGCGCCACGCTGATCACTGACATAAAGTCCTGATAGGCAGTGGTATCTCCCACAATCATATGTCGTGCTACCAGGAAGATCAATACTTCTATGACATTTTCCGAGCTAGGCCTACAGAGCATTCCCAAAAATTCCATTCCAATGACCAGCATAAAAATCTGTTCCAGATAATGCTTAAATTCTGAGGTATCCGTCAACAGTCTCTGAAAAACACCAACATCCCTGACCAGGCTGATAATGGATAAAACAATAGCAACCAGTACCAACAGCGCTGCGACAAGCTCCAGCAATACGCAAATCTTCTGTATGATCTTTCTTAGTTTTTCCAGTTTGCTCCATAAATCCTGCATGCGTTTCTCCCTGTTACCTAAATTATATTTCTATTTTACCTGTCATGTGCTGATTTTGCAAACAAAAGGAACATCGGGAATATTTCCAGCCTTCCCGTAAGCATCGCAATAGACAATACTACCTGCGCCCAATCGGAATAGACACTGAAGTTGGACATAGGTCCTACCAGATTAAGCCCTGGTCCGATATTGTTAAAGCATGCCATCACTGCCGAAAAATTTGTCGTAAAATCCAGTCCGTCCAATGAGACAATCAAGGTGAATGCACATACTAAAAGCAGATAGGATGCAGCATAAATTCTTGTTGAATTCAAGGTCTTTTTGTCTACCGGCTTTCCATTTAAGCGCACAGTAATCATTTCTTTAGGGTTAATGGTCTGTCTGATTTCTGCTACAAACGATTTGACCAAAATCAAAACTCTCGACACCTTCATCCCACCGCCTGTAGAACCTGCACAGGCACCGATCAGCATCAAAAGCACCAGCAGATGCTTGGAAAATTCCGGCCACTGTTCAAAGTCTACTGTTGCAAAGCCTGTCGTGGTAATAATGCTGGACACCTGAAAGAACGCCTGCCTGAGAGCATTACCGATGCCTCCGGCAAAATGGACAATATTGCATGTAATCGCCACTACAGAAGCAATTACAATCCAAAAATACGCTTTAATCTCCTCTGAGGAAAAGGCTTCCTTGTACTTCCTTAATAAAATCAAATGATAAGCATTGAAATTTACACCAAACAAAAGCATAAATATGCCCAGCGTTATCTCAATTGCAAGACTATGATAACCGCCTATCCCCGCCGCTGATACTCCAAAGCCACCGGTTCCTGCTGTTCCAAATGCAATACAGAAGCTGTCAAAAGGCTGCATTCCAAACAGCAGAAGCAACAATATCAAAATCAGTGTCATAGCAGTATAAATACCATACAGGATCATGGATGTAGTTCTCATTCTTGGCACAAGCTTTCCGGCTGTAGGACCGGGAACCTCTGCACGCACAAGATGCATGGAGTTATCATTCTCCATAGGCATTACCATCATCACGAAAACCAGTACGCCCATTCCCCCAATCCAATGGGAAAAGCTCCTCCAGAACAACACACCTCGTCCTAAATCCTCAGGTCTGTTAAGAATAGATGCTCCCGTTGTGGTAAAACCTGAAACCATTTCAAACAACGCATTCCAATAACTGTCAAATCCACCATTTAAATATAATGGCAGCGCACCTATCAGCGAAATGATAATCCAAGCTGCTGCAACAATAAAATAACCGTCTCTGCTGCTCATGCGCTTTTCTGACTGTCTGATCAATGTCAGTGCAAGCCCAATCACTGCAGTAGGAACAATCGTAATTATAAATCCGGCGGCATCTCCATCACCATATATAAACGATACCAAAAGCGATGGTATCATCAGGATTGCCTCGGTCAACATAATCTTTCCTATAAAATTAACAATAATTCTCTTATTCATGACTTTGAAGCCTTCCTGTTATTCCACAAAAATATCCTCAAGGCGCGCAATCTGCCTGTTGATGGTTGCTACCAATGCCACATCTCCGGGCATCAGCATATCATCACCTCTCGGTATGATGGTTCTATAATCCCTGATAATAGAGCCCAGAAGGATATTCCTTTTTAGCTTCAGATCTTTTAACGGAATATTCAGATTTTTGTCATTTTCATTAATATTGAATTCGATAAATTCAATTTTGCCATCCATCAGGCGATACAAGGATTCCACCGCATCGTTATCCTCTGCATTCAGCAGCGAACGACTATAGCCAAGAATTCTGTCTGCCGCAACATCCTCGCGTGAAATCGTACAGATCCTGCTTCCTGCCGGCAAAACCTTCAATCTGGATTTGGCACTGATGCGTGAAACCACCTTATTGATTCCCTGAGACTCCGCATACATGGCCGCAATCAGATTATACTCATCGTTGTCTGTCAGCGCAATAAACGCATCCGTATTGGCAATATCAGAATCTGACATAGAATCAAAATATGTAAGCGCATCATCACACATCACGGCAGCTTCCGGCACTAAAGCTGAGATTTCCTCTGCCATTTCCTGCCTTTTTTCTATCACGGTCACCTGCGCTCCCTGTTTAATCAGTGCTTCTGCCAGATAATAGGAAATACGGCTTCCACCTGCAATCATAACGGATTGCAACGGTTTGACCGGAAGACCTATTTTCCTGAAAGACTTGCGGAACTCTTCTGCTGCGCCTGTCATATACAGGATATCTCCACCCTTTAGTACGGTATCCCCCTTAGGTACAAAAGCTTCTCCATCTCGTACTACCGCACAAATCAACAGATTAATCCCCATACTTTTATTAATCTCAATCAGGGATTTTCCGCCAAGGGGAGAGTTCTCTCCCACCGTCATTTCCACTAATTCTGCCCTGCCTCTGGCAAAGACCTCCACTCTGGTCGCCAGCGGGAAACGAAGCAGACGATAAACCTCCATGGCAGTCGCCATCTCAGGATTAATAATGATGGAAAGCCCCATCTGGTTTTTGTAAAAACGGTTCTGTCTGGCATAATCCACATCCCTAATTCTGGCAATTGTGTGCTTGGCCCCCAAAAGGTGCGCTGTCATACAACTTAAAATGTTCAATTCGTCCGAGTCTGTTACAGCAATAAAAATATCTGCTTCTTTTGCCCCCACATCCGTTAAGGTTGTATAAGAGGCTCCATTTCCCTGAAAACAAATTGCATCCACAGTATTGCTCATACTGTCTACTACGCTTTCTTCCTTATCAATGACCGTAAGCTCGTACCCGTCACGAGACAGCTGAACTGCCAGTTCCTTGCCTATTTCGCCCCCGCCCACAATAAAAATTTTCATATGCTTGTGATATTTTATTTTCATACCTGTGCCTTCTTCAAATGCCTGCCGTAACTCTTCCTGCGGCACGGCTTTCCTTCCAACCGAAAAGTTCCTGTTACACTCACTGTACAGGAACTTTCCCAATTAATCAATCCTTATTGTCTAATCTTAATGTGAACTTCACGCAGCTGCTGTTCCGTCACCTCATTAGGCGCCCCGCACATCAAATCCTGTGCAGTTCCGCTCATAGGGAAGGGAATGATTTCCCTAATATTTTCTTCATTGCGAAGCAGCATAATCATACGGTCTACACCAGGTGCCATACCTGCATGCGGAGGGGCTCCAAACTGGAATGCGTTGTAAAGAGCTCCAAACTTCTGCTTTAATACCTCTTCATCATATCCGGCAATTTCAAATGCCTTTACCATGATATCCAGATTGTGATTGCGGACAGCGCCGGAGGATAATTCCACACCATTGCAGACAATGTCATACTGGTAAGCCAGAATATCCAGAGGATCCATATTATTTAACGCATCCAGACCACCCTGAGGCATAGAGAATGGATTGTGGGTAAAGCCAATCTTCTTCGTCTCTTCATCCCTCTCAAACATAGGGAAGTCGTTGATAAAGCAGAAACGGTATGCATTCTTCTCAATCAGGTCAAGACGCTTGCCAAGTTCATTGCGAATCTGCCCTGCAAAGCTTGCCGCCCTCTCCTCCTTATCTGCAATAAAGAAAATGGTATCTTCCTTTTCAAGTCCTGCAAGCTCTCTCATTTCTGATTTAAGCTCATCAGGAATGAACTTATCAATCGGTCCTTTGTAGGAGAGATCTTCCTGAACCTCCAGATAGCCCAGACCGCCCATTCCGATTTCAGTGGCGAACTTCAGCATCTTTTCATGGAAGCCCTTGGACTGATGTCCATGAATCTTAATCGCTCTTACTGTTTTATTCTGGAACGGCTTAAAGGTACAGCGGTTAAAGAACTCTGATAAATCAATAATTCGCAACGGATTACGCAGATCCGGCTTATCAGATCCAAACTCAAGCATCGCCTGCTTGTAACTGATTACCGGATAGGGAGCCTTAGTTACCTCGTAGCCTTCCGGCGCGAATTTCTCGAAGGTTGCCGTCAGCACTTCCTCGCCTACACGGAATACATCCTCCTGAGTTGCAAAGCTCATTTCAAAATCCAGCTGATAGAACTCACCGGGAGACCGATCTGCTCTCGCATCCTCATCACGGAAGCAGGGAGCAATCTGGAAGTACTTATCTACCCCGGATACCATGAGCAGCTGTTTGTACTGCTGAGGTGCCTGAGGTAATGCATAAAATTTTCCTTTATAATGTCTGGAAGGAACAATGTAATCTCTTGCGCCTTCGGGGGAAGATGCACACAGGATTGGAGTCTGCACCTCCATAAAGCCCAGCTCCGTCATTTTTTCACGAAGGAATCTGATCACATTGGAACGGAAAATCATGTTATCCATAACCTTTTTGTTTCGAAGATCAAGGAAACGGTATTTCAGACGTAGATCTTCTCTGATTTCCTTGGAGGTAGCGACTTCAAAAGGAAGCTGCCTGTATACCTTGCCAAGGATTTCTACAAAATGAGCTTCCAGTTCAATGGTTCCTGTGGGAATCCTGGGATTGTAGGTTTCCTCATCACGCTTTTCAACCTTACCCTTGATGCTGATACAATCTTCCTTATTAATACCCTTTAATAAGGTAGTATCTCTCATAACAATCTGAAGCACGCCATACATATCTCTTAAATCGATAAAGGATACGCCGCCGTGATCACGAATATTTTCTACCCATCCGGCAACCTTAAGCTCTTTTCCGATATCACTTTCGGAAATTTGATTCAAAGTACGTTCACGATACAATGTTGATAATTCCATTTTTCCCTTCCTCTTTCCTTTGATTCTTATATGAAATAAAAAACGCCCTGAATTGATAAAAATCAATTCAGGACGAAAAGCTCCAATCATTCCCGCCATGCGGGTACCTCTTCGGAAACTATCCGCGGTGCCACCTGATTTACTGCCTCTGCAGTCCCTTAATATCTTAAACTGAAAGCTGATAAAGCTGTTATTCATATGGATTCATTCTGCCGGCTTTCCACCCTCCCGGCTCTCTGTAAGCGATAATCCATACTACTCGTCTTCGTCTTCGCTTTTACACAGATATCATAATGTAGATTACCCGATTTGTCAATTTATAATTCAAAAAAGAATAATTTTCACGGCCTCAGCGCCCAATACCTGCAATGTTGCGCCTGAAAATGAAACCGCGCTCATCGCTCTTCTCCTTTACTCTGTAATTTTCTGTCTTTTGTTCTCTGTTCAGATATAAAAGCGGAAGACCAATAAATAGCATTCCTCCTATGATATTACCGATTGTGACAGGCAAAAGATTTCCAACAAAAAAATTCTGGAAATTCAGCATAGAAATCTGTTCAGCTGTATAGCCATACTCCTGTATTGCAACTTCCACATACTCCGGATTTACCGCTGCTACCATTCCTGCTGCTATATAGTACATATTGGCTACACAGTGCTCGAATCCCGCTACCACAAACAGCATAATCGTAAAGAAAACTGCCATCAGTTTGCCTGCAATGTCCTTAGCGCACAGTGCCATCAAAACCGCGCTGCAGACCAGAATATTGCAAAGTATCCCGGATACGATTGCTCTTGAAAATGAAATCGTAGCTTTTCCCAGGGCAACCTTAATCGTATATGCCCCTAAAAGACCTGTTGAATAATCAAGCTGTCCACTTGCTGCCACCGCTATTGCAATCAAAACCGCACCCACAAAATTACCTGCAAAAACAATCACAAGTGTTCTCACCAGCTGCATGGGAGTGTGCTTTTGGGAAGCAGTTGCCATAATCATTAAGCAATCTCCCGTAAAAAGTTCCGCCCCCAGAAGGATTACCATCATAAGCCCTACCGGGAAAACCAGCGCTGCTGCCATACGTGCAACTCCTACGTTACTGATAGCGTGTGCTGCTACGGAGCTGGCTGCAGCTCCCATGGCAATCATCATCCCCGCAAAAATTGACTTTAAGAAAAGCTTTTGTGGAGAGGCTGAGATTTTACCCTCACATCCGTCAATGTATTTATTCACAGCTTCCTTAATTGATAAGAAATTATCCATCCGCCTTGTATCCTTCCTGCTTTCTGTTTATAGAAATGAGATTATCAGATTCAAAAAGGATTCGGTAATATAAAAAAAAGCAGCGTCATATAAAAATTTATATGACCACTGCCGATGATACTTCTACCTTCGATTCATATATTTTCTTCTGAAATAAAATATCATGCTCTCCGAGCTGATAATCCTTCCGGTAAATCAACACATCCCTATAAAGATTATTGGGCATCCTGCATGCTCTCTGCACCAGATGATGCTGCTTAAGATGTCTTTCAGGGAGAGGTGACACCCACATATAAGTAGTGGGGACATTCGTGAGCAAATCAAATTGACTTCCCCTCTCATAAACGTAAATCGTCTTTTCTCCCGCATCCATCTCCCCTGCCGAGCGTAGTCTCTCTCCATTTATAATTCTCCCGCTTCCCGGCATTTCAATATCTCCATGTGTAATTTTTACATAATCTTCCAGATCACTTCCGCTGATTGTAGATTTGGCGGCAAGCGGATGATGTTCTGACATTACCAGCACATATTCAAACTCCCATATGGTCTCATATACCAATTTCATCCCTGCCAGATACTTTTCAAAATAATCCTCCTGATCCTTGCGATAACGGATGATCCCCATATTGTAGCCCCTGTTGGTTACATTTTCAATCGTCTTAGTTGTATTAGTTTCATTAACAGTAATTTCAATCCCTTCCGTCATCGGAAGCTCTGAAACAAATTTTGTAAAACCATTGGCAATATAACTCCCCCTCGGAATAGAAAGCTTAATCGTAGTGATGCCTGACGCATCACGAAAGCCTATTTTTTCTATTTCTTCCATTTGCTCCAAAACTTTATGCGCATGATAAAGAAACTCGCTTCCCTTTTCAGTAACCTTAATACCTCCGGCACTCCTTTTAAAAATGGCATACCCCAGATTCTCTTCCAGGTCCTTAATTGCCTTGCTCAAATTAGGCTGTGCCATATACAGCTTCTGGGCAGCCTGCGTGATAGAACCGGTCTGCTCAATTTCTACCGCATATTTTAAATAACATATATTCATACTCAATCCCTCTGCCATTCATCTGCAATTTACAACTGCACATACGATTATATCATATCACGTTCTCAAAGATACTGTGTATATATTTTCTCACATTGCATTATATGAATTTATATATATAAAACTGAAATTGTACTTGGAAAAATACATATGCTCATGTATAATAATAGTCGGGATTTATTGTTTTCACAATATAAATACATAAAATGAGAAAGTGAGTTACAACATGAAAAAATTAGCACAAAACAAATGGGTAAGGGCTGCAATACCCGCATTATTGCTTCACTGCAGCATAGGTACTGTTTACTGCTGGTCTATTTTCAGTCAGGAAATTGCAGATTACATAGGCTTTTCCAAAGGTGCAACTGAGTGGGCTTTCAGCTTTGCAATTTTCTTCCTTGGCATGTCAGCTGCTTTTCTTGGTAATATCGTAGAAAAAGATATTCACAAGTCCTCACTGATTGCCTCCATCTGCTTCGCCGCAGGTATGGCAGGAACCGGTCTTTTTATCTGGTACGGCGGCGCACATCCCGGAAGCATTGTTGCGCTGATTGGCATTTATGTCTGCTACGGCTTCATCATGGGTATCGGCCTTGGAACCGGTTATCTTTCTCCTGTAAAAACTCTGATGCTTTGGTTTGAAGACCGCAAGGGACTTGCCACCGGTCTTGCAGTAGCCGGCTTTGGTGCAGCAAAGGCAATTGCCAGCCCAATTATGCAGGCACTTTTAAATTCTCTCGGAGAAGGCGGTATCTACAAAATGTTCCTGATCCTTGCAGTAGTATACTTCCTTATGATGTTTGCAGGACATCTTCTCCTTGCTAAGCCGGAAGGCTGGCATGAACCCACTTCCACTGAAAAGGGTGCCCGTGCAATTGATGTTATCAAAGAAAAACCCATTACCTTTATTGGAATTTGGATTATGTTCTACTTGAATATCACCTGTGGTCTCGCCTTGATTTCTCAGGAAAAGATGATTATCAAGTGTATCGGTTTAGTTGGTATGGTTGGTGTTCTTTCCTCTGTTACCGCTATTTTCAATGCCGGTGGACGTTTAGGTTTCTCTGCATGGGCTGACACATTCAAAGATAGAAATACCATTTACAAAATTATTTTTATCCTTTCAATCGTTGCAACCGGACTTGTTATCGTTACACAGGGCATTACCAACATGGGACAGAATACTCTTCTGATGATTCTTGTACTTCTTCTTTTGTTTGTAGTTAATGCCGGATACGGCGGTGGTTTCAGTAATGTGCCCACTCTGCTTTCTGATCATTACGGCATGAAGAATATCAGTGCAATTCACGGTATTACCCTTTCTGCCTGGGCATTTGCCGGTCTTACCGGAAACCAGATGGCTTCCTTCATCGTAAGTCATTTTGGCAAGGAAATAGACTTGACACACACACTTGCTGACGGTACAACAGAAATCATCAAAGTGAACCCCAGCGGATACCAGATGGTACTTTACGTCACATTTGTGCTTTACATTATTGCTGCCGTTATCTGCTTTACTATGATAGGAAATAAATCTGAAAAGAATAAATAAGCTACATACTTAAACAATAGAAATGTGCAATGTGTACGTTCTGACATAAAAATGACGCAGCGAAACGCTGCGTCATTTTTTTAGCCCCGCTTACGCGGCGCATATTGTTTACATTGCCTCATGGAATGTTCTGGAAATTACGTCTGCCTGCTGTTCCGGTGTCAGTTTAATAAAGTTTACTGCATAACCGGATACTCTGATGGTCAGCTGAGGATAATTCTCAGGATGCTTCTGTGCATCTAAAAGAGTGTCTCTGTTCAATACATTGACATTCAAATGATGTCCACCCTTTCCTGCATATCCATCCAAAAGATTTACCAGATTGTCAACCTGTGCGGAATTTACATTTGCCATAATAATTTCTCCCTTCTTTGTATTCAACTTTTATTAATAACTACTGTCTTTGTTTTCTTTTGTACTTATATAATACGTTTTTTAAAAAGAAAAATCCGTAACCTTAGTTACGGATTCAATGATTTCGTGTATTTTTTTCTGAACAATGCACGAAGTGCTTATTCCACCATTCAACAGCAAAGCATTTCTAGAGACTTCCTATCACAAATCCTGATTGTCCTTCGATCCACCTCAAGAAGTCCATCCTTCTGCATCCTCATTAATTCCCTTGATAAGGACGGTCTGGCAACCCCAAGAAAATCTGCAAGCTGCTCACGGTTCATGCGAAGCTCTACCTCTGAATTTTCATCCATAGAATCAATCAGCCATATGGCAATTCGCTCCCTGAGAGAAGAGGTGCTGATAATATGGAGTTTTCTGGTAATCTTAAAATTATTTTCAGACAGGATCTCCAACATATTCTGGGTAAGCTGCTTATGATGGTCACAGGCATTCGTACAGAAATGATAAAAGAAATCCCAAGGCATTTCAAGAACCGTAACCTCTGTTACCGCCACTGCATCATACCAGTAGTGCTTCCTGTCTGCAAAAAGAAAGATTTCCCCAAAAACGTTCCCGGGCTCCACCAGATACAGCACATCTCTTTTGCCGGAGTTAAAATCCTTACAAATCTGAATTTGTCCCTTAATCAAGAGAAACAGTTTAGAGGGCACACCTCCCTGTTCAAAAATATAATGCCCTGCAGGGTAATCTTTCATTCTCGATTTAGAGCATTTTAAAATTCGTTCCGTCTCCTCTTCGTTAATTGAACGAAAGAGTCTGGAGTTTTCCAATTGTTCCATCATGTACCACTTCCTTTGTTATCCATTATACAACAATCCTCAGCGATATGCATTTATCATTTTTTTCGCTTCTTCCATCCGTGTATCAAACTGCACATAGAAATCTGCTTCATTGGAGTCATATGGCTTAACATAGAACTGATTAAGGAGATACAAATTTATATTTTTCACAATAGCCTCATTTTCGGTTTCTCCAATTATTCCCTGCACATCTTTCAAAAAATAATGCCAGATTTTCACATATGCTTCATATCTTCCAAGTTCCGGTATCTCCAGCCATCTCTTCAATTTAATCTTAGTTTTATTGGGATAAGGGCATTCATTTATCTGTAAAAAATACCGAAAATCATTCTCTTCGTAAATTCTTCCCATAGGGAACATCCTGCAAAATCCCGGGCGAAATGGATGAATAGAGCATCTCCCCTCGCTATTCAAAAAGGCGCAGCATTCTTCACTTCCCTGCATTTTCAGATTGGGCATAATAATGCCATCCACTACATTTAATTCTATGTGATTTTCCATCAACTTTTCAAAAGAAACTCCAAGTCCTTTTTCAATCTGATAGAAATCATAGGGGTCTAAAATAATGGAATTTCCCATACCGTGACAGCACAAAGAGCACCCTTTACAATCATTACAGGATATCTTTACCATATCATTTGCTGTATATAATTTTCCATCTGATATCTGTGATAAGTCTACTTCCCGTTCCATCTGTCTTTCCCTTCTCCTCTCAAAACAGCGTTCTTTCTCTTCCTGTTTCTCCTATGCCTTAACACACAAAACACTGACAGCAAACATATGCTGCCAGTGTTTTACTCATTAAAGCTCCCTGTTTCTTTTTTTAAGATAATTATACTCTGAAACGGCTGATGGACTGATCCAGTGCCTCTGCTTCTTGTCTCAGGTGTTCTACATCATGTGCCAGATCGGAAATTACCTTTACCTGATTTTCCAGAGTAGCTGTAACCTCCTGTGATGCTGCCGCTGCCTCTTCAGAAACAACCGAAATATTTCCAATAGAGTCCTGAATCTGCTCTTTTTCCGTGTTAATAGTCTGCAAGCTGTCAGCAATGTTCTTCAAACCATTTACAAGACCTTCAACACAGCTGTTAATCTCACCAAATACCTGAATGGTCTCTTCCAAAGCCTTCGCCTGATCGTTTACAATCGTCTCAGCTTCTTTTGCGGAATCCGTCGTCTTCTGGGTCGTTTCCATAATGTTTTCAACAATATCCTTGATATTCTTTCCGGCGCGCATGGATTCATCTGCAAGCTTTCGTATTTCTTCTGCTACAACTGCAAATCCTCTTCCATGCTCTCCCGCTCTTGCGGCCTCAATGGAAGCATTTAAGGACAGCAGATTTGTCTGTTCTGCAATATTGTTTACTGTATCGATAAATCCGACAATCTGTGAAGACCGCTCCTGAACATCGTTGATATTATCTACCAGTACCTTGGTAATCTCCACTGTTGTACCGGACTTTCTGCTCAGATCATCTACAATGACACGTCCCTGCTCAATGGCTGTAGTTGCCTTGTCAATGGTATTGCCCATCTCACCGGTACCTGCATAAACGCTGTCAATCTTCTCTGCAAAGCCTGACATCCTGTGATTACTGCTGTCAGCCTCCTGTGCCTGAGTCTGTGCACCCTTGGCTACCTCTTCCACCGCTATGGAAATTTCTTTTACAGAGGTGTCAATGCTCTCTGCCTTAATTGCTACATCAACGGTCATGTCATTGACACGGTTTCCGAATTTGTGCATATCCGCCATCAATGCACGCATGCTTGCAAGCATATCATTCAGCCCATTGGCAAGAATTCCGAATTCATCCTTTCGTTTGATCTTGAATTCCTGAGTAAGATCACCCTCGGAAACCTTATCAAGACCTGTCGTCATAACCTTAACGGATTTGCTCATTCCGGTAGCGATGCTGCTTCCGATGATAAAGGCAATAATGCAGGCAAAAACAACCATCACAATGCAGATATTTCGAATAAATACCACTTCACTTACAATATTGTCCTGCGGCATCAAACCACAAAGTATAATACCGGTCTCTCCTACCGGTGCGTAAATATACAGGTAAGACTTTCCGTTGTACTTAACATATTCACTTCCTGCCTCAGTCGCAGTCTTGCTCTTCGTATAAAATTCCTTGTCTGTAAAGACAGGCTCTGTTGTATCCATCACATTGTTCTGACCGTCTTTTCTGATTCTTACAATTTCACGATCATCCTGAGAGATCATTGCAGTGATACTGTTTTCGCCGAAATCCATACCGTTAAGCATTTCCTCAACAGTTTCTGTTGAAATATCCATGACAAAATATGTATTGGCCTTAAAGAATTTCTGGAAAAATGTAATTCCGTAGCTGTCTTCCGAAATTCCAAGATCCTGGTCAACGGCACTGTGATATCCCAGCCATGCATTTCTCTTTATTTCGCTTCCCATAAGGAACTGTCCTTCCGGACTTTCCAAAAACTTATCGTAAATGTCTTCACTCAGGTTTTCAGTAACAGAGGTAATCGAGGATCCTCCTTCCGGTATGATATGATAGCTGTAAAGATACTGCACACTTGATTTTACCTGAAGAAGGTATTTCTTGGCACTGCGCCAGTATTGCATTGAAAACCCATCATTCTTTCTGTAATTCACATCATAATAACTGGACAGGTCATTGCTCATTACCAGTTCCTGGGATTTAGAGGAAATGGTACTGGTCAGAAGGTCACAATACATTGCCATGGCAGAAATTGTATTCTGTGAGGATTCCTCCACCTTGCTCTTAATGGTCCTTGACGCAATGGTCGAAGAGGTCACACCCAAAATAATAATCAGCACAATAGGAACCATAAATGCCTTAATCAGTGTTCCCAGAATACTTTTATTCTTCAAGAAGTTCAAATTAAATTTTTTCTTTGTTCCTGTTGCTTTTTTCGTTGCTGCCTTTGCTTCTTCTGTTGCCTTCTCCTCCTTGTTCTTCTCCTGTTTTTCTGTTACTTTTTGTTTTTTACTCACAAAAAAACCTTTGTCCTTTTTCGGGCTGTCGCCACGAAAACGTTTTCCCTTTGTTGCAGAAATCTCCTTTTCGGTGTTCTGCTGTTCTTCCTTTTTCTTTTTCATAAATATCATCGCTCTTTTCCTTCCCATGATATTTCCCCCCCGAATTATTTCTAATTCAATATTATTATTGTACACTTTTTAAGACGTATAGTCCAACTTTTTATAGATTTTACAAAATTTTGTCTCTTTTTATAAAAAAATGTCGCTTTTATTGTGCCATTTGCTCAATAAATATTTATCTCACTTTTATTTGTGAAACCAATCCAATCTGCCGCCTATCTCCTATTCTCTCCCAACTGCACATAATATCGGTCTTTTTCCTGATACATTTCTTTTTCGGCTGTCTTGATAAGGCTTTCCATATCAACAGGCATTTCTTGTATTCCCATGCCCATGGAGACATAGTATCCCCGCTCCTTCAGAATTGCTTCCATCAGTTCCATCCTGCCGCGAATATGATCCTCTGTCAAGTCTTTGGCAAAGGCCACAAATTCATCCCCGCCAACACGATAAACATCCCCCTCCAAAAAGCTGTCCAGCATGACCTTCGCCACCGTCTGCAGCATCCTATCTCCTGCTTCGTGTCCCTGAGTATTATTTACCTCATGAAGCCCATTGACATCCGCATAGACACATGCCACACTTTCCTTGCATTCTGCAGGATATTTCGTAAGCTTCTCCTCGTAACAGTTGCGGTTTAAAAGCCCGGTCAACACATCATTCTCTGCCAGTTTCTGTTTTTCCAGCAGTTCATTCTTTGTTTTCCCTAATATCCAGATAAAATACACAGCCAGAAAAGCTCCTTCAATCATAATAAATCGAATCAGTAATTCGTTGATTTGATTTAATCTGGAAAAAGCCACACCATCCGATATGGAAATTGCCACCCGCCAGTTGTTGATCGAAATAGGTTCGTAATAATACAGATATTTTCCCTCATCATTGGATGCAACAACGTAGCAGCCCTCTACCTCATCAAAAACCACCTGCTGCTTACTCTCATAGCTATAGCCGGTATTCTGCTTTTGATCCTTAAATTCTGCAGTATTTCCAAGTCTTTTATGAAGAGTGTCAACGAGAAAATCTCCGGTATCCCCATCAATCAGATAAGTTGCCATCTGTCCGCCATAGGAAGTGGTTCTGAATTGCTTTGACAAGCTACTTAAATCTACCACGCCATAGAGCATGGCAACAACCTTTCCATTCTTTTCTATGGGAACAAAATTACGAAACACCATCCGATCCTTGTGTCTGATATCTACACTTCGACCGGAAATATGTTCACCCAAAGCTGCTTCCTCTTCAAAGGACAGCAATCCCTCCACATTCTGTATAGGCTTGGAAGGAAGCATGACCCGATCCCCGGGGAGTAAAATTTCTATATAGGAAATCATGGTCTGTGGATAAAACCGATTAATAATATTCTGTACTTCAGATGATTCTACCGAATCAAGCCCTGCGATAATTGTGGCAATACTCTCCAGCAATTCTCGGTCTCCCTGTATCTTTACCTCAAGCTGATTCCCTATCTGCGTAACAGATTGATGCAGTTCTTCCCAGCATGCCTCTCTTTCCATCCTGCTGATTTTCCACGAAACAACTCCCGACAATCCGATTAGCACCATCATCAACAACAACGTAATCACAATTTTTCTATTTTGATTGTCAAGCATCCCTTTAGTCATAGCAAAAGTTCCTCTGTTCATCCATTTGTATATAAATATATTATAGGCTGTGCAATTCTTTCCTTCAAGTATAAAATACCAAATTATCGACAAAGTCCCACACATTTCTAAAAAAAAATTGACCATATAGCTGACGAATCAATAATCAACTATATGATCAATTATACTTTTTATCGCTGTTGTGAATGTTTTTTATATGGCAAACACATTATTTCACAAAACTGTTCACTGCTTCCAGATAGGTTTCCTTATGAACATCATGAATCAAGTGGTCACTGGTGTCAGTTTCTACCAGCCTGCAATTTTCTCCGATCAGGCTGACTGCTCTGTCTGCCTGTTCCCTTGAAGCAGCACACAGATAAACTCCGCCTTCTGAAATACTCTCCTTTGCGTGAAGATATAAACAGGGAATTTCAATATCCGAAAGCACCTGTTCATGGGTAAAACCATGATTCCACGAAAGATCATAGAAGTGCTCACCATACTGCATGTCATACTGGTTTACATAATGGAAGATTCCGGTTACGCTCTTAGGCATAAAGAAGATTTTTACCTCCTCTCCCGGATGCTTTTCACTGTATTTCTGCGCACAATTAGCAATCCCGGGCATGGAATCCTTCATGAAAAGCTGCCCCCAATAGCAGTTACGCAGATAATATGCGGGCCAGCATTCTGTCTGATGTGATGAGATATAATTATGTAATGGCTGGTAAGTATCCAGATAAGCAAAGCTGTTTTCCCAGTTTTCTCCCTGAGTAGAAAATACCGGAGGATCTTCAAGAACAACTCCTTTTACCAGTTCACCGCCGTATGCGGCGATATATGCCGCTGTCAACGCTCCGTTGGAATGCCCGCTTACTACAGTTTCCTTTTTAATCACATTCTGTATAAACCAGATAAGGTCATCACCATTTACATCCAGATAATACAATTCTTCCTCGTGAGACGATTCTCCGTGTCCGTATACATCAATGGCATAAATATGCCAATTTTCTGAAAGCTGTGGAATCACTCCTGCA
This sequence comes from Bacillota bacterium, assembly GCA_029226935.1. GTDB lineage: Bacteria > Bacillota > Clostridia > Lachnospirales > Lachnospiraceae > Suilimivivens. The sequence continues at coordinate 22,511 of JAQXYZ010000012.1, forward strand.
TAATCCTCCCACGCTCCCATCTGTCCATGGATCAGTAAGAGTGCGGGGCCCTCTCCTTCCAGTTCTCCGTAGTTAATCACATGGCCATTGGGGAGTGTGGCCTGCTTTTCCTCTACTCCCATAGCTTCAATCTTTCGCATATCTTTTTCCCACCAATGAAGATTGTGATAGAAAAATACTGCTGCTATGATTGCCAAAAGCAACACCGCAGCAACCAAAATCAAAAAGAATATCCTAATCACTTTTTTTACCATCCTTATCCTCCATGTATATGACAGATGCCCTGTCATGCTGTTTCAACCACCTTTTCCCTATTACAAATTACAACAGGTATTTCTAAATGCCTCCCATTTACCAAGATAATTATAAGGTGCTTTTGAAGGATTTTCCATAAATCAATCTTTGCATATTTTTATGATTTTTGTTATGTTTGGTTGCTTTTTATCTTTTTCATTCTGTGGTAACTTACATGCAGCTGTTCCTCGTAGGTAGAAATCCCTATCACGTTTTTGGAATAGGATACCTTGGGCGGAATGAACAGGATGTCTTTTATTTGAAAAAGCTTGTATTTACCCGGAATGTCAATCTTCATCAGATTGGTAACACCCAGATCTCTTCTGCCTTCGCCCTTGTAGCCCATAATCCCCGCCATTTTTCCGGCTAATCTGTTCTGGTAGCATCCATGTGTCTTCAGCAGGACAGCATCTGTCAGTGTAGGGCTTATTTGTGCCATAAACATAAGAACAAAGTACTTTAGATTCGCATTCAGGAGCATCTTGTAAATTTTTTTATGGACACAGAAAAGATTTTTCTCAAATGATTGATTGAACCGGTAATGATATTTTAGTTCAATACCCGATGTCTGGTTCGACATTGATTCATTCTCTTCCCTGATACTCAGGGGGATACCCACTACCTTACTCTCGGGATATTCTTTTAATAATTCCGTGATCAGATAGCTGTTCAGTGTCACGCCATCAGGACATCTCCTTTTTAATTCACTTACACTGTAGGTTATTACTTCAATATCAGAAGAATACTCTTGCCAGTATTTGTTGTGCACTGCATAATAGTCATCCCATGTAAATACTTTTCCTGTCTTTTTCCACTTGCTGTTTACTATTTTCAGTGCAAGTTTCATCCAAGACGGCATACTTGCCCTTTGCAAAAAATAGTCTTGATTGATGAACAGCATCGGCTTATAGACTATTTCTCTTCCCGCAAGGCTGTTTACTATATCCTCTATCAGAATCAAAATTGATTTTCCATCCCCTGCAAGATGATGTGCATGAACCAGTATAACAGCCTCCCCTTCATTCATCCGCAGAAATGTCCTTACCAGTTCACCGTCCTGAATTGCAAACGGAATTCTCTCACTTTCGTTGACAATTTCTTCCCAGCCACGGTCATCAAAATAAACCTTGCAACCTGTTCTTTCCATTTTCTCATAGTACGCCTCGCCGTTTTCATCAAGAACAATTCGAGACATTGTGGCTTCATTTGCTGTATATGCTGTTTCCACTGCTCTGTGCAGTTCCTCTGCCGATATTGTCCCCTCTATTTTTACAACCATCGTAATGTATACATTGGGTTCAAACAGATTAGCACGTTCTGTTTCGATATGTTTTCCCATTCCATCCCCCTGCGAAGTCCTCGATTATTCTTCCAGATATTTACGGATACCACGCATCCATATTTTCATGACAAGTCTTTGCGGTAAGAGCTTCACATTTACATGCTGGCATTTTACATAAAGGGAGCACACGGACATATCTCTTCCTGCCGCAGCATCCTTCAATGCCCTTGTAACCACCTTATCCGCTGTAACAATTCCCGGAAATCTGACCTTTTTCCCATTTACTTCTTTGGATAAAAGCTCTGTATCTACCCAACTGGGACAAACTGCCGTGGCAGTAATTCCCGTTCCCTGTAATTCCACATTAAGCGCTCTTGAATAGCTTCTTTCGAAAGCCTTAGACGCTGCATATAAATTAATGTAGGGGTTTGGTTGAAAAGCAGATGCTGATGAAATATTCAAAATCCTGCTCCCACTTCTCATATATGGAATACAGAGACTGCAAAGAAGCACCGGTGCCTTACAATTTACATCCACTGTCCTGCTGATTTCTTCTAAAGAAAAGTCCCTATACGATCCCATTCTGGCAAGACCGGCATTGTTAATCAGATATTGAACCACCGGTTTTTGGTTTTCCAACAGTCTTTTAATTTCTTCAATTCCTTCTAAAGCAGACAAATCAGCCGCAACCGGCATGACCTTTTCGCCATAGTCTTCTCTCAATTCATTCAGCTTCTGCAAGTTTCTTGCAACCGCCCAGATTTCATCCAACTCTTCATTTACAAGCTGCTTTAAAAACTCCCTGCCGATGCCTCCTGTTGCCCCTGTTATAATTGCAATTCTTTTCATAAACTCTCTCCTTTCCGCACAGTTCTTTCCAAATCTTCTACCGAAATCATTTCATACTCTGTGGTAAAAAGCCGCTTCAAAGCATACAGATAAATCACGCCCCAATAATAATCAGCAAGCTTCATGCTTGAGCCCTCCACCATGCTTCCTTCCTTCTGCCCCTGTTCGATAATTTGGGCCGTATACTCATAAAGTTCACTCTGATAGCTGGTTTTACCCGAAGAAAAATCCTTGCTTTGCTCCAAAATAATTTGCGTATTCAGGGCAATCTTAGCTGCAAACATTTCATCTTCCCGCAGCAGTTTCATTACACTCTCCGATAACTGATTAAGCTTCATCGCTGCAGATACCGGCATATGCATCAGAATTTTCAGCTGCTTTAATTCTTTGTCATAATTCGCAACCTTTAATATTTCCTGAAACAGCTCTTCCTTTGACTCGAAATACACATAAATGGTTCCCTGACCAATCCCAATATTTCTGGATAGATCACTGATTTTGGTTCCTGCAAAACCATTTTTCGCAAAATATAATAATGACTTTTGCAGGATGGTGTTTCGCATTTCCTCTCGTATTTCCATACAACGCTCTTTTGATTTTGGCATGTTCCACCTCTTTTATTGAATGAATATTTTTTCATTAATAAAATAGCATATATCTTACTTACTGTCAAGCAAGACAGTTATTTTTTGTTATTTTTACCTTGACAAGCATTCATACATATGATATTCTACAAAAACTCTTTGCACTGCATATAAATCTACAGTACAAACTGAGCAGGCCGTGACAGAATGTCATGGAGTCGGGTCACATCAGTGACAGTGGTATCTTTCATCCACGGGACAGTAGTTGCTAATACTGATTCGTGGGTGTTTTTTATTCTTTTTTATCAAACATCAATTCGCTAAACCCCCACATATATTTGGTGCCATAGAGCTATCTTAATTTATGGAGGTAACTGGTATGGGAAAAAACAAAACAATGATAAGGCAGAACGATATTGAGGTGAATGATTTTCAGCAGGTGGCAAACAAGGTGTCACTGATTACCATTATCGGGAATGTAGTGTTGTCTGTGGTTAAGCTTCTGGCAGGAATCATTGCGCATTCCAATGCGATGAACAGTGATGCCATTCACTCCGCATCCGATGTATTCAGTACTTTTGTGGTTATCATTGGTATTAGGCTGGCATCAAAGAAGCCTGATAAAGAGCATCCTTACGGGCATGAACGTTTAGAATGTGTGGCGGCTATTATTCTGGCGATAGTTCTTTTTATTACAGGTCTGGGTATTGGCACGGAAGCGCTGAGAAATATCTTGCATGGTAATTACAACGATTTGCAGGTGCCTGGAGTTTTAGCGCTGATTGCAGCAATCATATCCATCGTCAGTAAAGAAGGAATGTACTGGTATACAAGATACTATGCGAAGAAAATTGATTCCAGCGCATTAATGGCTGATGCATGGCATCACCGTTCAGATGCATTTTCATCAATAGGGGCTTTGATAGGAATCGGCGGAGCAAGACTTGGTTTTCCTATCATGGACTCCATTGCCAGTCTGGTAATCTTTTTGTTTATTGTAAAAGCTGCTTTTGACATTTTTAAAGATGCCATGGATAAAATGGTGGACCACTCCTGCGATGGTGAAACTGAAAAGCAGATTTATGATTGTGTTATGAAAAATGAAAAGGTAATGGGCATAGATCTGCTTCAGACCCGCATCTTTGGCAATAAAATTTATGTGGACGTGGAGATCCAGGCAGATGCATCCTACACTTTACAGGAAGCACACAACATAGCAGAAGCTGTACATGATGATATTGAACAAAACTTTTCTCAGGTAAAACATATTATGGTTCATGTAAATCCTGCAAAGTGAAGTTTATAAATGCAAGACGGGCCCGGAAGAATCTTCCGAGCCCTTTAAATTTACTTTCATTTTTCACACTATCTCTCACATAATGTTCCTACTAGTTTCCGCTTACATTGGTCAGATTCAGATGCTTTATTTTTCTCAGTGCAATCAAATTCACGATCAATGCAAACAAGGCTCCAACTGCACAGGCATACAGGCAGGCGGGAATGTTCGGTGTTCGCACATAGCGATTTGCTCCTGTCTCTATAATGCGAACTACCACATAAGACAGTACAATACCAAATCCACTGCCCAAAATAAGCCCCAATATGGTAAGAACGATATTATCCTTATAGACGTATGCCTTTGTTTCTTTCATCGTATAACCGTTAATGCGCATAACCGCCAATTCTCTGGCTTTCCTGTTGATATGCATAACGATTTGGTTTAAAAGCACCAACAATGCCATGACTGCAGATAAAACAAGACATATCATGATGACCATATTGACCCCATCTGCACTCCTTTCAAACTCACTGTTGTCCTTCAAAGACAAATATCCATCCATATCCCGAACTCTTTCGTACAATCCGGCTATATTCCCTTTAAGTAAAAATACACTTTCATCTGTTTCTTCGCCCATGGCAGACTCATAGTAGCTGTCTGTTGTCACAAACAGATGATAAGGAAGATAATGCTCTATGACTCCCGCAACCTTAAACTCTCTGGGGGTTCCTTCGGAATCCATAAATTCTACTGTACTGCCTTCTGCTAAATCAAAAATCTCTGCACATTTGCGTGAAACCAGAACTCCATCCTCCGGCTTCTCAGCCAAGCTCTTTGTAGAAATGTCCTCGACAACCATAAAATCCGCCAGTTGCTCAAAATCCGAGGCAGCGACAATGTGGGCATTTTCCCAGCTTCCTTCATTTACGCGGAAATTCTTCAGTTTATCCTGAATAACGGTATAACTGATTCCTTCCTCTTTCAGAACATTTTCAAATTCCTCCCTCGAACCGACACTGCTGTCAATCACCAGCCGGTTATCATACAAGAAATATCGATCAAACTGAATAACCGATGAATTTTCAATTGCCAGCTTTAGAGAAAAGCAGATTACCAGAAGGGAAATGCACCCCACAACCCCCATAATTGTTGTCATCATACGTTCTTTGTCACTCAACACATTTTTAATCATGGTTCGGGAATACAGATTAAGCTTTTTATAGCCGTTCCATTTTTCAAAGAAAAAGCTCTTTCCATGTACCGGAACTTCGCCTCGCAATAATGTGGTTGCGGGCAAACGAACCAGCTTTGCACAGGCAACATAAGTAGCTGTTAAAAATACAACCAAACAGATGCCTGCCGTTAACAAGGCTTCTTTCCCTGCAAAGGTAAGCGAAATGCTTCCCAGCAAGAAATTAGGTTTAAAAATATGCAGCACCAAAATCTCAACGATAATAACACTGCCAAGCCATCCGATTGCAATGCCGAGAACAGCACACAACGTATTGTAAAGCATATAGTGCTTCAAAATTTCTCCGGATCTAAATCCCAAAGCCTTTTGAGCGCCTATGAGAGTTCTCTGTTCGTCAATCATCCGCGAAATTGCTGCATGGCAGACAACGATTGCCACCAGCAGGAAAATAATCGACATCGAATAACTCAGACCGAAAATTCCGTCTACAATCGTTTTTATCCCTCGGATGTCTCCCACATCATTTCTGACAGAAATAATCCAGTCCTTTAACTGAATATCCTCTGCTTTCTCCATAGAATCTGCAAGCTCTGCCTTTGCGCTATCCAACTCTTCCTGAGAATCCTTCAGTTCAGCCTCTGCATCCTGCAGTTGTGCCATAGCCTCCTGATAATTCAAAATTGAAGTTTTTAACGGAAGCGCAGCATCCAATTCCTTTTTTTTCTCTTCAATCTGACTCTTTGCATCAGACAGTTCCTCTTCGCTGTCTGCAATCTCATTCTGAGCACTCTCTATCTCCGACTGCGCTTCATCCTTCAGTGAAGTATAACGAAGCTCTGCACGTTCCTGTCCAAGCACGTCAATCTTTTCTTTGAAAGCTGCTTCCTGCTCTTTATATGCATCTGAAAAATAAAAGAACTCATCCAATGCATTGTTCTTTATATAAGCTGTGGTAAAGCAGTCACTGTAATAAGAAGAATCAAATGCATCCCTGGTAAGCATTATGTAGTAAGAAGCTGCCCCCAGCCCCTCCGTACTTTTTCCGCGGGCATCCTGTATCGTTGCACAACAGAAAAAGGGCTCATTGATAATTGCTGTCACACGAAATGTATCCGAGACAAAATTTCCATCATGCTCCAACGTAATCTCGTCTCCAATCTGTATTCCCTGCTCTTTCGCAAAAATTTCCTCTATCGCCGCCTCATCAGGAGCAGACGGAAGTGTACCTTCTATGACAACCGGATCATTCATATCGCTACACAAAGAACGAGCCTGTATTGTTATTTTCTCACTCTCGCTGTCCATTAACGCCATAGCGGAATAACCGCCCTCCACAGCATCCACTTCATCCCATCCCGCAATTGCCTCAATATCCTCCTGTGTAATACCATTCGCACAGGTAATCTCCAATGACTCCAGATGATTTTTCACAAAATAGCGGTCTGCTTCTTTCAAAATTGCATTTGCCGAGGATTGCAGTCCCAGGAAAATTGCAATACTGGTTGCTGCGATAAACGCCACTGCAAAAAAAGAAACGCCACTTTTCTTAATCGTCCTAAGCAGATACTTATTCTTTGCTTTTTTTACTACCATACTAACTCCTTTGCACTCGCAGGATGTCTATTCACAATTACTTCTGCAACAACTCCACCCTTCATACGGATCACACGATTGGCCATTTTGGCTATTTCTTCATTATGGGTAACCATTAAAAGAGTAGTACCGGATTTGATTACCTCTTCCAGAACAGTTAATACCTCTATACTCGTCTCATAGTCAAGCGCCGCCGTTGGTTCATCTGCCAAAATAATTCTCGGCTTTTTTACCAGTGCTCTGGCTATTGAAACACGCTGCTGCTGACCGCCGGACATCTGCGCCGGATAATTCTCTTTTCGCTGTGCTAATCCCACACGTTCCAAAGCCTCAGATGCATCCATGGAGTTTTCACATAACTCCCCGATAAATTCCAAATTTTCCTCTGCAGTCAAAGTAGGCATCAGATTATAAGCCTGAAAGATAAATCCCACAGAATGTCTGCGGTACTCTGTCAATGTCTTCTCATCTGCCTTGGAATAATCCTTACCATCAAAAAGAAAGGTTCCTGTAGACAGCTGGTCCATACCGCCTATAATATTAAGCATTGTGGATTTGCCACAGCCGGATTCACCCAGAATTACAAGGAATTCACCCTCACAGACATCAAGATTAACTCCCTTCAGTACCTGAAGCTTGTTTTCTCCTGTTCCAAAGGTTTTGGTTACATCACGCAAGGAGATAATCGCCTTTTTACTCTCCGTAAAACCAAGGTTCAATCCTCTGCCATCCACTGCAATGGCAGTCAACATCGCCAGGTTTTCACAAAGACTGATATCATCATCATTGTACAGAGATCCGTCTTTCTTATTGATAATCTGAATACAGCCGATTACTTCATATTTGTTAATCAGCGGTACGCATACCATGCTTTTTGTCTCGAATCCTGTGACTTGATCAAAACGTTCTGCCCAACGATCATCCTTCTGGCAGTCTTTGACTACGGTGGGCTTACCTTCTTTTACAACCGTGCCTGCAATTCCTTCCCCAAAAGCCAGACTAAGACCTGTCAAATCCGCTCCGCCAATCCAAAAAGAGGGGTATATCCTTTTGTCTCCCGATGCATTGTAAAACCAAATCGTGCCTGCCTCAGCGCCAACAGCCTTTACCACTTGTCCAAGACTTTCACGCAGTGCTTCTTCCAGCGATTCTGCTTTCTGGAGCAACGCAGTAATTTCCCAGACCACCTGCGTGTACTCAATTTTCATTTTCTGTTCATTCATTCTAACACCTGCTGCTTTCGCTTTACCCTTTCCAGTTAATTACTAAAATAGCTGATAGAAGATTTCTAAAAAATTGCTATATTTAATCATATCATAGAATTATTTTAAGCAACAAGTACATTTGTCCTTATATGTAAGTTTAGTGCAATTAGTAAAACTATACTCCCAGCTTTTAGCAATATCTTTTTAGTAGAATCCTTCACGTTTTCACCTCTTTTCTTTTCCACATGAAAATAATGTATAATTATGTTTTTACATTTTGCGAATTATACATAAAACACTTATATAAACCAATTTAAACCGTTGTAATCCATTTTTTGTAAGGAAAGGAAAAAATCTAATGTACGAAAATATACCAGACTTATTGACTCGTAAAGAGGCACAAAGAATATTATGTTTTGGAAAAAACATTTTACTCAATCTCATTCATACTCAAAAGTTACCTGCAATAATAATAGGCGGTAGTTTTAAAATACGAAAAGATGACCTTATTGAATTTATTGATAATTCCATCTATTGGCATAAATAGGAGTCAATTTACAATAATTAGAACTTTTTTAGAACTTATCAAGTATTTATATTCTTTCACGCACGAAAAAAGAGCTTTCCGAAAAACTCGGAAAGCCCCATAAATTCAAGCAATATTCAAATTACTCGATAATTGTAGCAACACGGCCTGAACCTACAGTACGTCCACCTTCACGGATAGCGAATGTAAGACCCTGCTCCATAGCGATAGGATGGATCAGTTCGATGGTCATTTCTACGTTATCACCAGGCATGCACATTTCTGTACCTGCAGGAAGGTTACATACACCAGTTACGTCAGTTGTT
>JAQXYZ010000013.1 GCA_029226935.1 Bacillota bacterium
TGAAAGAAAGACAGAAGGTGAAAGAGTGCTTGTGGCAATCAACGCAGACAGTGAGACATATGTGGCACATTTTGATGCAGGCTGTGGACAGGCTGTGGATCTGATTACCGGTCAGATGCATGATTTTGGCGGTGGCAGTGAGCTGCCTCCCTATAGCGCTTATTTTTGGAAGATGGAAAGATAGATGTAAGGATGCAGCTCTTTGAGGCGGTATTTATGAGGAGGATTTGCAATGATACTATTTAATCAGAGGATGGATGAGAATTATGCGAGATATTCTGATCTTACAATTCTGTACGATGAAAATTCTTCGGAAGGTCTGACCTATGGACAGTTAAATGACTTGTCAGGGAGGGTCTATCATTTCCTGAAAGCAAATCATATCGGAAAAGAGGATTTTGTACTGATCAGACTTCCAAGGGGTATTCAGGCGGTTGTTGCCATGATAGGAGTTATGAAATCAGGAGCAGCTTTTGTCCTTGGCGAAGAAGGTATGCCATTGGAAAGGCTGGAATATATCCGTCGGGACTGTAACTGTAAGTTTGAATTTCATGCCGATAACTGGGCAGAAATTATGAAGGAGCCCTTTTTGGAAGGACATGAGAATCCGGATAAGCATGATGCCGCTTTTGCAATCTACACCTCCGGAACAACGGGAAATCCCAAGGGTGTACTTCATGAATATGGCAATATCGACCGGGATCTGATTGCACAGAGGGCGGTGGATATGCCTTTTGCAGAAGGAAAAGAAAGTGTCGCAATTATCACGCCGTTATATTTTATCGCTGCAGTTTCCTCCTTTGTTTCCCGTTTGTATACGGGTTATGTAACCTATATTTTGTCCTATTCAACCATCAAGAATTCTGCTGCACTTAGGAGTTTCTTTGAAGAGAAGCATATTACATCGGCGTTTCTTTCTCCGTCCTATGTGCGTGCATTCGGAAGAGAACTTACCAGTGTCTTGAAAACACTGTCTGTTGGCAGTGAGCCGGTAAACAATCTCTATATTGAAGGCCTGAATATGGTAAATACCTACTCCATGTCGGAGTGTGGCTTTTTAATTTGTATGTTCCCCATTGATAAGCCTTACGAAAACTGCCCTGTGGGGAAACCCCTGTTTGATCTGAAGCTGAAATTAGTTGATGAAGATGGCAGGGAAGTAGCAGATGGAGAGTCAGGGGAGCTTTGTGTGGAAGATCCCTATGTGAGAGGATATATGAATCTTCTGGAACAGACTGCTAAAGTCTTTGTGGACGGATTTTTCCATACAGGAGACATTGCCAGAAAAGACGAAAATGGAAACTACGTTCTTCTGGGAAGAAATAATGATATGATAAAAATTAATGGCAACCGCATTGAGCCTGCGGAAATCGAAGCAGCAGTCAGAGATGTGGCAGGTCTTTCCTGGGTTGCCGCTAAGGGGTTTGTGGAAGAAGGACATGCCTATATCTGCGCTTACTATACAGAGGATGTAACCATAGATGCCAATGAAATTAGAAAAGCTTTGGCAAACAGACTTCCTTATTATATGATACCTGCCTATTTTATCAAGCTGGATGAGGTTCCCCTTAATCAAAATGGAAAGCTTGACCGCCGCAGGTTAAAGAGTCCGGACAGCGCAGCTTTTCACAGGGAATATGTAGCGCCCTCCACAGAGACGGAAAAGATTCTCTGCGTGGGAATGGAAAAAGCTTTAGAACTGGAGCAGGTGGGTGTGAATGACGATTTCTTCATGATCGGAGGAGATTCCATTAAAGCAATTAAGCTTGCAGGAGATTGTAAGGAAATCGGTGTTTCCGTGGATATGATTTTTCAGGGAAGAACGCCCGGAGAAATCGCTGTTCTGCTGGAAAAGAACAAAACTCCAAAGCATACCGTCAGGGGAGAAAAGAGAACGGACGGATATTCACCTCTTACGCCTTCAGAGTGTGGCATGTATCTGGAACAGAAAATGGAACCGGAATCCACTGAATACAATCTGAATATTGGGATTGTTATAAGTGGGGCATCACAGGAAGCTGTAGAGAATTCCTTAAGAACGATTTTAAAAAGCCATGAGGCATTTCATTCTTATTATGGAGAGGAAAACGGAGTGCCCATGAGAATCCTCACGGATACTATGCCGGAAATCCTGTGGAAGGATGCCGGCAGCAAGGAGGAGGTTCAGCACATTGTAAATACATATGCTGTTCCCTTTGATCTGTCGAAGGTGCCTCTTAACATCACTGCATACAGGATTCCGGAGGGACAGATTATTATACATTTTGCGATTCATCACATTGCATTTGATGGTGGAAGCACCTCCGTACTTGCAGAGGAATTGTATCAGCTGTTAACAGGTGAGGCAATTGATACTGCAGAACTTGACCTTTCAGATCTTTCTGGCATAGACCGCACGGAAGAATATGAGGAAGGCCGCAGATATTACAGGGAAATGTTTGAGGACGGTGTGCCGGTCAATGAAATGCCTGTAAAGGGCATAAGACCTAAGATGCATCCCGCTACAGATTCGATGATAAGCTTTACCTTGGAAAAGGAGGGGCTGGAGGTCATAGAGACAGCTGCAAAGCGGATGAAAATGACTCTGTTTGAGTTTCTTTTTGCCGCTATTTCCATGGTTCTTGGAAAATATTGCGGCAGTGAGGATGTGGTAATTGGAATCCCCTCCAATATGAGAGACCAGGATTCCCGCAACGTCATTGGAATGTTTGTAAATACGGCTCCAATCCGTGTAAAGCCGGAGCATTCCAAGGATTTGGAGGCTTATCTGGAAGAGGTTTCAGCGTCCATCCGTGCGGTTACAAGAGGCTCCTATCTGCCTTTCTCGGAAGTGGTAAGGGAATTTGTTCAGGAAAGAGACACATCCATATCGCCGATTTTTGATGTGATTGTGAATTATCTCCCACCCGTGGAACCACGCAGGAAGGGTGAAATTTGTGTTGACTTTTTTGCACCCCTGCAACAGATTAAACGGGATATGGTCATTACCATGCATAAGGGTGCGGAGCAGCTTGAGTTCCACCTTCAGTATTCGAAAGAACTGTTTGACGATTCTTTGATCAACCATTTTGCCCAGCAGATCAGGCATACCCTTACGCTGATGAGCAGTCAGGATCACGGCATGGTCGGAAAAATGCTTGCACTGCCCAAGGAGCAGGAAATACTTTTGGACAACTTCAATGCCAATGAATGTGATTATGAACGGACGGATATGGTAACACTTTTCAGGCGTATGGCAAAGGAGTATCCTGACAATCCTGCAGTGGTTTATCTGGATAAGAAGCTGACTTATAGGCAGACTGATGAAATTACCGAGAGGATTGGAGCCTACATCAAAAAGCTTGGAATTGGCAGGGAAGATGTGGTATCCGTGCTGATTCCCAGATGCGAGTATATGGTGCTTGCATCTATGGGCGTGCTGAAATCCGGCGCTGCCTATCAGCCATTAGATCCTTCTTATCCCCCGGAGAGACTGGGATTTATGATACAGGATGCCGGCGCAAAGCTTTTGATTGCCGACAGAAATCTGATGGAATGTGTACCTGATTACGATGGTCCGGTATTGTACCTTGATGAGATTCCGGCACTTCCCGAGTGTGATAGGATTAATGAAAATCCAAAACCTGAGGATTTATTAATACTCTTGTATACATCGGGTTCTACAGGAACGCCAAAGGGTGTAATGCTGGAACATGGCAACCTGTGTGCATTTTGCAGCTGGTATCGGAGATACTATGACCTGACACCGGAATCACGGGTGGCAGCTTATGCAAGCTACGGTTTCGATGCGGATATGATGGATCTGTATCCGGCACTGACTTCCGGTGCGGCAGTACATATTATTTCAGAAGAAATTCGATTAGATTTTCAGAAAATAGAGAGATATTTTGAGACAAACCAGATTACTCATGCCTTTATGACCACACAGGTGGGCAGACAGTTTGCAGATTATTATCATGGAAAATCCTTAAAGCATCTGTCCGTAGGTGGAGAGAAGCTGGCTCCGGTATTCCCGGAGAATAAGAGCTTTACGCTCTATAACATCTATGGTCCCACGGAGTGTACCATATGTGTAACAACAATACCGGTGCTGAAAAAATATGGGCGTATACCGATTGGAAAGGCGCTTGACAATGTGAAACTTTATGTGGTGGATAAAGATGGGCGGAGACTTCCTCCCTATGTGCTCGGCGAATTGTGGATTGCCGGTCATCGGGTGGGAAGAGGATATTTGAATCGCCCGGAGAAAACCAGTGAAAGCTTTATTGATAATCCGTTTACCGCAGAGCCAGGTTATGAGAAGGTTTACCGTACCGGCGACATTGTGCGTTTCCTTCCGGATGGAAACATTGATTTCGTGGGAAGAAATGATGGTCAGGTCAAGATCAGAGGATTCCGTATCGAGCTTACGGAAGTGGAAGAAATCATCAGGAGGTTCCCGGGAATTCAGGATGTGACGGTACAGGCTTTTGATGAGAAGAGCGGAGGAAAATATATTGCGGCATATATTGTAGCAGAGGAAGAGATTGATATCAGCCGTCTGAACGCTTTTATTGCAGAGAACAAGCCGCCTTATATGGTGCCCGCAGCCACCATGCAGATTGATAAGATCCCGATGAACCAGAATCAGAAGGTCAACAGGCGTGCACTTCCGGAGCCGGTGTTCCAGACACAGGTTCCCACGGAAGAGATATCCCGTCCACAGACAAGGCTTGAGGAAAAAATTATTGAGAGCGTAAAAGCTGTTGTGGGAGATATTGAAATTGGAGTAACCACAAGTCTTATCAATTATGGATTAACCTCCATCAATGCAATTGGTCTGGTATCAAAGCTTTCGGATCAGTTCCGTGTAGAACTTCCGGTTATGAAGATTTTAGACGGTGCAAGTGTCCTTGATATTGAAAATATGATTTTTGAATCCTGGATGGAAAGCGGCATGAAGGGAAGGAATGGCGTTTCTATGGAGGAGAGCGATAAAGGCAGCCTGCAGGATACCTATCCGCTCACTTCGGTACAGCTGGGCGTGTATTATGATGCGATGAAGAAAGAGGCAGACATCCTTTACAATATTCCCATGGGCTTTGCATTCGAGGATATTTCGGTGGAGAAGCTGACGGAAGCAGTGAAGGCTGCTGCTACGGCACATTCGTATATTAATACGCATATTGGACTTCGGGAAGGAGCTTTGGTGCAGATTCGTAATGACCAGATCGAGGCTGATGTGCCTTATATTGAGATGAGTGAGGAGGAGTTCGAGGAATATAAGTCCGCTTTCATCCGTCCTTTTAATCTGCAGACGGGACCGCTTTACCGCTTTGAAATCGTTAAAACAGAAAAAAAGACTTATTTGCTGTGGGATATCCATCATCTGGTCTTCGACGGCTTTTCAAGCGGAGTGCTCTTAAGAGATATCGGAAGAGCCTATAGCGGAGAGAAGCTTGAACCGGAGAACTATACCTATTTTGATTATGCGCAGAATGAGGAGAAAGAAAAGGATTCGGAGGAATATAAGGAAGCCGGCGAATACTTTGAACAGATGTTTAAAAGCTTTGAATCAGTCAGTGAAATTCCCGGAAATAAGGCTGGAAACATAGAAGAAGGTATCTTAGGGGAGGTATTCAGAAGCATTCCCAAGAACCGTGTAGACAATTTCTGTAAGGAGGCTCAGGTAACGCCATCCTCATATTTCCTTGCAGCGACCTTCTATACAGTATCCAGATTTGCAAATTCCAGGCAGGTATATCTTTCTACCATTGATTCCGGAAGAAGCAGTGTAAAGACAGTATCCTGTCTTGGTATGTTTGTGCATACTCTGCCTCTATTCATGAATTTTGAAGAAAACCTTTCGGTAGGCGAGCTGGTGAAACGATCTAATGAAGTGATGCGAAACAGTATCAAAAACGAGAGCTATCCTTTTGCAGAGATTGCTACCAAATACGGCTACCATACGGATATTATGTATGAATGTCAGTTAGGGGTAACCAATGCGGAAGGCAGCTTAGGGGGAGTTCCGTATGAGAGTGTCAGGATGAAGCTTGAGGCACCGAAGTTTAAAATCACGATAGCCATTTATGAAAATGACAGTGATTATGTGCTTTCGGTCCGCTATAATGACGCATTATATACGGAAGAATATATGAATGTGCTTTTGGATTCCCTTACCACCGTATCGGAGAGGATGCTGTCTGATAAAGATGCAATGGTAAGTAGGATTTCCCTTATGAGTGCTAAAGAGAAAGAGCGTGTGGAAGGCTTTGGACAAATTAAAAAATGTGACTTGCCCTACAAACTTCTGCATAAGGCGTTTGAAGCTGCAGCGGATCAGTATCCTGACAGGGAGGCATTGGTCGCATATGACAGAACCTTGACTTTCCGGGAATTAAATGAGATGTCCAATAGGATTGCATGGAATCTGCTGGACAAAGGAATTAAACGCGGAGACAGCATAGTACTTCTGTTGCCCAGACGGAGCTTCTATTTTGGGGCTGTGTTTGGTGTCCTTAAAACAGGAGCAGCGTTTATCCCCTGTGATCCTGAATACCCGACAGAACGAATTAACCACATTACGTTGGATGGGGATGCCAGATATCTGATTACTACCGATGAACATATGGCAGAATATCCAGCGGATCAAGTGCTGAATATTGATGAATTGCTGACAGGAGAAAGGAAGGAAAACCCGGATGTTGATGTTTCTCCTGAGGATCTTGCTTATATGATTTATACCTCCGGCTCCACCGGAAAGCCCAAGGGTGTGGAACTGAGGCACATAGGCATTTGTAATTATATTCATGCGGATGAGAGCAATCTGCTTTATAATTATGTGGCAAATAAGATGGAAAAAATTGTTTCTGTTACCACCATATCCTTTGATATGTCCTTTAAGGATACCGTGGGAATTTTCTGCAACGGCAAAACGGTGGTATTTACCAATGAAGAGCAGATGAATGATCCGAGAGCACTGTCGGAGATTTTACGAATCAGCGGTGCAGATGCTTTCAGCGCAACACCTTCCAGAATGCTGCAATACATGGAATATGAGCCTTTTATGGAAGAAGTATCCAAATGTAAGCTTGTCATTTGCGGAGGCGAGGCATATCCAAAGACATTGCTTACCAGACTTCGCAAGCTGGGTGTGCCGAATATTTTTAATTCTTACGGACCAACAGAGATTACGGTTTCCTCCAATATGGCAGACCTTACGAATGCAGAGCATATTACGGTAGGACGTCCATTACCGAATTATCAGGAATATATTGTGGATGCCGATGGAAATCCTGTGCCCCACGATGTGATCGGGGAGCTCATCATCGGTGGTCCCGGAGTAGCAAGGGGATACCACAAGCTGCCTGAACTTACTGCAAAAAACTTTGTGGAATATAACGGTGAGAGAGTGTACCGTTCTGGTGATTATGCGAGATGGGATGCCGATGGTAATGTGGAAATCTTAGGGCGTCTGGACAACCAGATTAAGCTTCGTGGACTGAGAATTGAGCTTGGAGAGATTGAAGGACTGATTGAGAAGCAGCCGGATATTAAGAAAGCTGTAGTGGTAATCCGAAAGCTTTCCGGACAGGATAATCTCTGTGCATATTTCACGGCGGATAAACCAATCGATATTACAGAGCTTAAGGAGGAACTGAAGAAGCACCTTACCCACTATATGGTACCAACAGCTTATCTTCAGTTGGAAACAATACCTGTAACCCCCAGCGGCAAGACGGATACCAAGGCTTTGCCGGAACCTGTGGCAGCGGAACGGGGAGAATATGTAGCACCTGTAAATGAGATAGAGGAATATTTCTGTGAGGTATTCCAAAAAGTGCTTAAAGTGGATAAGATCGGTGCTGAAGATGATTTCTTCCAGTCGGGAGGAACATCCCTTAGTGTGACCAGTGTGGTCATTGATGCATCGGAGCATGGGTATGTTTTAAACTATGGAGATGTGTTTAAGCATACAACGCCCAGAGCTTTGGCAAAGCTCTTCCGGGAAAATGTGAATGAGGAAATGGTGCCCGGTACCGGAACTCTTGAAAAGTATGACTATACTAAGATTAATGAACTACTTGAAAAGAATACTTTGTCTGCGTTCAGAAGCGGACAGAGCCGGGAGATTGGAAACATTCTTCTTACCGGAGCCACCGGATATATGGGAATCCATGTACTGGCAGAATATTTAAGAAGCGAAACCGGAAAGGCATATTGTCTTGTGAGGAAGGGCAAATTTGAAAGTGCAAAGAAGCGTCTTTTCAATACGCTGTTCTACTACTTTGACGAAGAATTTAGTGAAGTCATTGACAAACGGATAGAAGCCTTTGACGGGGATGTAACAAATTATGAAAGCTTTGAACAGCTGAAGGAATTTCAAATTGATACGGTGTTTAACTGTGCTGCAAGTGTAAAGCACTTCTCAAAAGGAACAGATATTGAGGACATTAATGTGGGCGGTGCAAGGAACTGTGTCCGCTTCTGTGAAGAAACCGGTGCAAGGCTGATTCATTTCTCTACTACCAGTGTTGCAGGAGCATTGCCTTTCTCCTCAAAGTCCGGTAGCAAAGTTCTGGATGAGAGGAGCCTGTACTTTGGGCAGCGTTTGGACAATCAGTATACCTATTCCAAGATACTGTCTGAGAGAGAGGTGCTGGAAGCAGTCGCCAAGAGAGGTCTGGATGGCAAGGTCATTCGTGTAGGTACACTGGCAGCAAGAGAGTCGGACGGAGAATTCCAGATGAACTTCCTGACCAACAGCTTTATGGGAAGGCTGCGCTCTTATATGGTATTAAAATGTTTTCCATATTTCATGATGAATCAGCCATTGAGAATGGGACCAATCGATGTGAGTGCAAAGGCATTTATGCTTCTGGCAAAGACCCCGAAGGAGTGTACGGTATTTAATGCAATCAACAATCATTCCATTCCTACGGTGTCCGTCATTCGGGTTATGCAAAAGAGTGGCATGGATATCAGCCTTGTGGAGGATGAACAGTTCCATGAGGCGCTTCTGACAGCCGAGAAGGACCCTAAGAAGGCAGCCATCCTGCAGAGTATGTTGGCATACATCAATGTAAATGGTGGTACTTCTGTAATACCGGTACAGGCAAGCTGTGAATATACCACCCAGGTGTTGGCAAGAATGGGCTTTTTCTGGAATGAAACAGGAGAAGAATATGTTCATAGGTTCATTGATGCTTTGGCAGGACTGGGATTTTTTGATGAGACAAACCTGAACAGATAGGCAAGGTTTGGAAAATAACTGTAAGGATAAAGCTCATATGCTTATAAACTGCTTAAATCAATGTTGAGCAGATGTTCGCTGATTTTGTTTTCCAGTGCACAGCAGGAGTAACAATATCCGTTGTCTAAATGATACTCTTTAAAAGAATACTTTT
>JAQXYZ010000014.1 GCA_029226935.1 Bacillota bacterium
AACGCTGTTTCCCACACGGCACAGATTTCCATAAATATCATGATAGCTATGCACCTTTCCCGGCGCAGGAATTGGCCAGGGCGAACCAATGTAGTCATAAGAAAGGAACTCATCCTGCCACTTCTCGGGATGTACTACAAATCCATCATAATGAACCAAAAGCACATAATCTGTATTGATATATTCCCCCAGTTCGTAGGCAATCTTATAGTTAAAGCAATCAATATCCGTCAGCTTGGAGGTATGCTTGTAGGTAATTCCCTCAGGCAGCATCAACGGCTTGCGATGGGTAATCAGAACCACTTCGCCAAACTCAATGCCCTGCATGCTGTATTCCAGCGCTTTGATGGTTTCATATACTTTGACACTGGTCATTGCTGCCAGCGTCACATTTGGGAGTTTCAGTTTTTCAGCCATAAATAGCTCCGTTCTGTTTCCTTAGTCTTCTAATTACTGCACGAGCGACCTTCTTTAAATAAAACCAGCCATAAATAACGTGCCTTTCGATATTTTGACAAAAAACTCTCACTTTGTCCGGCTTTTGATTTCTTCTGGCATACTTTCCGGATCTTTTTTTATATTCTTCCAGCTCTTCCCTGCACTCCCTGGCGGTAAACATTCTTCCCTTCCGGTCCATATAGTGAAACAGACTGTAAATATTCTGTTCTGATGCCCAATAGCCATCCGAAACATTATGCCTTGCCCAGTATTTAGGTGCAATGGCAAATTTTAATGTATCACTGGTATGTGCCGGCAGACAGGCAAAAGAAGAATTGGAAAGAAGCAGATAATGTGCATTTTTTAGTGTCACATAATCTTTGCCAATGTCAAAATGGTGCGCCGGAATGTCCGGAAGCATTTTCCGCGCCGCCTCCACATCATCCGTAATAATCATAAATTCCATATCAGGACGAATTCTTTTCATTTCCCGGATTCCGTGTATCCAATATTTCTTATCAATAAAAAGCTCCGGGCTTCCGGTATACTCTCCGCCCCGCATATTGATAATGCAAAGGTTCTCTCTGCTGTACTCGTAGGAGTCATACTCCGGTTTTACCCTTAACCACTGCTTAACCTGATCAAGATACTTAATAAAATATGACTCGTCCTGCATATTCCCATAAATCAATGTATTGTCTTCCACATGGTGGATTGCTTCGTCTGCCCCTGCGACATAGCACCCATGCTCCATATCATGTTTAGAGTTTCCTATATAAAGACGGGTCTCCACATCATGATACACCTGAAAGCTTTTCTTTTCCTCATCTGTGATAGGATGTCCCAAATCCATATCCATGAAATACATACCCTTATCACTGTGAATATTTACCGCAAAGCATTCCTGCCCTGCGGTTCCAAACTCATATCCGTTTTCTTCTGCTATGGCTCTTGCCGTCACATAGCAGAACAGCTGATTTCCCAGTCCCTGTCCGCGAATGAATTCTGTTCCTATCATCTGCCTGTTCCTGCTTTCTAAAGTTCAGTTCTCAATAACCTTTTTGTCCAAACAGCTTTCGTATCCTCTTAAAGCGCTTTTGATTCCAAGCCTCTTTTTTCTTCATCTTTTGCCGCTGCTCTTCTATCTTTTCGTCAAACAGCTTTTCGTCATTCATCCACTCATTTTCTTCATAGGCAGCTTCAAAAATAAGCGGAAGCATCCGTTCAATCTGATGTGCCTCTGAGGGGAAATTCGGGTCCAAATCATAATTCATAAGTTTGCACAGATTCCGGTAAAAAACAGGGCTGTGCTTCAAAATCTGTTCTCTACGCACAATGTAGCAGGCGCCCGGTGAAAAGAGACACCATTTAGGAATTACCGGATCTTTATAAATGAATGTCAATAGCTCATCAAAATCATCAAAGTACCAGTGCGGATGATTGGGAGATCCCACATACCAGGATGTATTTTTTTCTACATACTGGCTTTCACTGACAAGAAACGCAAGTTCCTCTTCCTTTACTCCCTCCTGAACCGCTTTGGTAAGTCCCGGCCACTTAGGTTTATCTTCATAAAGGTAAGTAAAATATTGATTATTATATACTTTATCAAAATATTCCTTAGAACAGTGTCTGCCAATCATATTTCCTTTACACAGGCAGATTACCTCCGGCAGATGTTCATATTCTGTATCGAAGTAGCTGAAATAAGTCGTGATATTATGCCCTGTGTTCTTTACCGGAATATATTTTAATCCTGCCTCATCCAGTTTTTCTCTGATTCCGGGTTGGTCAGATGCATCATAAATAATATAGTCATTGCAATATTCCACAAGATTTAGTGGGATTGTATTATAGTTATGAATCACAAAAAAATTATTAGTTTTCACCTATATTCTCTCCTGCTACAAATGAAATTCTTCTTTACAACGTAGTTTCTACTAATTTCTCATTTTCCACCTTATAGATAATATCGCACTTTTCAATGGTATTTAATCTGTGTGCAATAATTACCATCGTCTTCTTGCCATGGAAGCTGTTAATCGCTTCCATGACCGCTGCCTCTGTGTCATTGTCAAGAGCAGAGGTCGCTTCATCAAACACAAGAATTTCCGGATTGTGATAAAGTGCCCGGGCAATCCCAATTCGCTGCCTTTGTCCCCCTGATAACCTTACCCCGCGGTCACCAATCGTCGTATCCAGTCCCTCCGGCAGCTCTTCCACAAACTCTTTCAACTGTGCCTCTTCCAGAACCTGCCAAATACGCTTATCATCAATTTTGTCCTCGTCAATTCCAAAAGCAATATTATCCCTGATTGACTCGTCAATCAGATAAATGGCTTGCGGGATATAACCAATCTGCGCCAGCCAGGATTCATAGTTCTTGAAAATATTTACGCCGTCACAGGTAATCTCACCCTCCTGCGCATGCAGGAGTCCCAGAAGCACGTCCACGATGGTCGACTTGCCCGCACCCGATGCACCGATAATCCCAACCGACTTTCCCCGGGGCACTTCCATATGTGCATCCTTAAAGATATTTTTGTCTGTATCCGGGTAATGGAAAGTGATATGATTCAGTTCAATTTTATCCTCAAGCTTTAACTTTTCCTTCTGTGCATTCGCCTTCCGTTCCGCCAGCATGGCATCCGTCTTCATACCTTCCTGCAGGTTTTCGTACACAAAATCCAAACTGGGCTGGGTATAAGCTATTTCTGTAATGTAGGTATTAATTCTGTTTACGCTGGGGAGTACTCTGATTGCGGCAACACCAAAGGCGGCAATGGTCGTCACCATAGCAGTCACGTCCCCTCCCCCTTTAATATAGATTGCAATAAACGAAAGCATACTTACGATAAATACAGTCTCGATCAAGAGTCTTGGAATATTGTTCAGTACCGCATAGTTTCTTGCAACGTCTGCACCGGTTTTACCGCTTTCATAGTAATTCCTTACAAAGAACTCTTCACGGTTCAACACCTTTACATCCTTTAATCCGTAGATTGCCTGTATTCTCCATTTGGCAATTCTTGATTGAATCGCCTGATTCTTCGCACCAATCTTATTAAGCTTGGGCTTAAACACCTTTACAATAAACAGGGTCAATACTCCGAATACCGCAATAATAAACAATGTCATGGCAACATCGCTCCAAAGCAGAACCAAAAAGATTAAAAAGGATACCACCACCTCGGAAGCTAACTGCAGCATTGCCAAAATCAGGGTAAACGTATTGGGAATATCACTGTCCGTAATGCGGAATACAGTAGGAATATCTGCCCCCAGATACTGCTCATAAGGGCGATTCAGAAATTCTGCCATCACTCGGCTGATCATCTTATTTCTGGTCTGGGTAATAAACGTATTCTGCTGATAGGTCAGTAAAAGGATATACAAATTCTTAATCACATAAACTGCCATCATTCCCAGCAGAAGCGCCATGGTAACCTGTCCCACACTTTGAATATGAAACACGTTACAAAGTTTCTGAAGGATTTCATATTCATCAATATACTCCTGTAACTTGTCAGGAGTTAAAAGCGCTGTAACCACCGGCATCATTGCCCCGACTCCCAAAGTTTCAAGGAGTCCTCCAAAAAAAATCATAACTCCCAGCACCACCAGCTGAAGCTTTTGCTTCCGGTCAAAAATATATCTGATTTTCTTGAATAAACCTGCCTTTTTCATAAAACTCCTTTTAATCAATCCTTGTATACATAATTATTAAGATTATACCATACATTGTGTTTATAGGCAAATTTTAGCGTGTCATTTCCACAGGCGTAGAAATTGACATACTCACAAAAATCGTTATAATTGTGTTTATAATCAGGTGGGGCAGACAAACTTATACCAATGGAGGTTGCATGAAAGCATTTAAAAAAACAAATTGGAAATTTATACTCAGTATTATTATTGTTTTTGTTTTAATCTTTGCATATAATCTGCTGACACCTTATTTTTCGGACGATATTTTTTATAAAACCGACGTTTTGAATGCTAAAAATTTAGCTGATTTGATTCGTCAGCAATATGGCGAATATTTATCAAACAGTGGACGCGTTGTTGGTCAATTTAATATTCGTCTGTCTTTGGTTTTTGATAAGATATTTTTTAACATTGCAAACAGTATTATGTTTGTACTTCTCACGCTGTTGGTTTACTGGAATATTTCCGGCAGGAAAAAATTCGACCTTCCTATTTATCTTCTAAGTGTTCTGATCATATGGCGCTACAGCGTTGATTTCGGTCAAACAATCCTTTGGCTTTGCGGCGCCTGTAATTATCTCTGGGGGACAGTAATCATTCTCGGGCTTGTAACCTTATACCGCCACACCTTAAATAAAACAGAAATCAAACACCCCATTTTGTGTGCAGTCCTGTTTTTCTTATATGGAGTGATTGCAGGGTGGTGTAACGAGAATACTTCAGGCGGCGGTCTTTTACTACTAATGATGTTCACAGGGATAAAATGGTGGCAAAGCAATAACAGGAAGCATTTTCTCCGTCCTTACATGCTCACGGCACAAGTAGGAATGGTGTGCGGATTACTTGGACTTGTGTTGGCGCCGGGAGTTTCAAGCCGTGCCCAAACCATGTCTATCGATGAAAACTACAGCGGCTTCTTAGGCTATCTTTCCAGGTTATATAAGTGTTTTGTATCCATCGACCGATTGTTTCTGGAATTATTGCTCATCTGTGTGTTCCTGACAGTTCTTACCGTTTTATACAAAAAGAAATTGCAGGCAGTCCTGATGAACCTTGCTCCCTTTCTGATTGCCTTTGCCGCAACATGTGTTGCATTAGTTTTGGCCCCCACACCTATGGACCGGGCTTATTTTGGTGCAGGCGTATTTCTGATGATTGCCTCTTTACAAGGCTTCTTTTATCTGTTTGGCAGCGACAATGAGCAGTTATCCATAGCGGTAAAATATAGTATTTTGTCAGTCATGCTGATCAGCTTTTTCTTCGTATATGGGGAAAATCTTGTAAATCTGGCACGTATTTACAGAGAAGACACTGAGCGTATCCAGCTGATAAAGGAAGCTTCAGAGCGTGGAGATGACGAAGTTGTGATACCACAGTATCGTGAGGCATTTAAAAATCCATACAGTACTGCTCATGATTCTGATATGCAGGAAGACCCTCAATACTGGATTAATGTCTTTTATGAAAGCTATTATGATATAGAATCAATTATCGCAATTCCCCGGGAGGAATGGAACGAAAAACAGGAGGCACTATGCAACTAAAAAAAGTTTCATCAAACGACAACAGCACAAATAATTTCCTCATCTTTTCTATTATTATGCTGCTTATCAGCCTTGCATTTTATCTCTTTTTTGCATTCTTTGACGGTGCCGTAATCTGTGTTGATTCTCCAAGCTATATTGAAATGAATATTTCACGCGAGCCTGCATATCCTTTGCTGCTTGCTCTTTTTCGCTTTATTTTTTCCGGGTTTTCTTCCGACTTTTACCTGACTGCTGTTGCATTTTTTCAAAGTATTCTCGCTGCATTTGCTGCATGGTCTTTTGCCTCTTTTTTAATGAAGGAATTCAGGCTTACCAGACTCTTTTCAATGTTTGCTCTTTGTATTCCTTTTTTTGTATCTCTCCTATGTCGGTTTGCCGCCAAAAGAGGCTCTATGTATTCAAACAGTATTTTGACAGAGGGAATTACGATTTCCCTTTATTTCATCTTTTTCCGTTATCTGATTGATTTTATTCTTCATCAGAAAAAAAAGCATTTTGCCTTCTGCTGGCTTCTTACCTTTTTAATGATTTCTACCAGAAAGCAGATGATGATTGCATTAGCCATGCTGATCATCGCTATCTTGCTGATAGGTCATCAGAAAAAGAAATACCTGAAGGCGATCCTGTTCTCTCTTATTAGCAGTGCCAGCATTTTATTATGCAGTTCATTGCTGGATTTTGGATATAATTATGCGGTTCGGGGAGAGTTCATTAAACACTCCAGCGATACTCGTTTCATTACTACCATGGCATTTTATACGGCTGAGAGAGAAGATGCTTATTACATTGAAGACTCAGAAATTCAGGAGTTATTCCTGAAAATTTACGATATTTGTAACGAGAACGGCTATTTGAAGAATTCCGCAGGAAACGGATGGCTTAACAGGGTAACTCATTTTGGAGATCATTACGACCATATTCAGATAGATACCATGTGGCCTTTAATCAACCAATACGCAGAAACTGTTTATGGAAATGACACCGTCAGCATCAACACCTATGCTGATCAGATTATGAATATCATCAATCGCTCTGTGCTTTTGCATCATCTGCCCGAGATTGCGGAAACGTTTATGGATAATTTTTTGTCAGGTCTTGTTACCACTGTTGCACAGCGAAACTCTATACTAATCTGGTACAGTCTACTGGTCTATCTGCTTTATATCATATTATTGATATGGCATGTGCGCCATGACCAAAACAGAACCATCGTCCTGTTCTCTTCCTTGACGCTTATCTCAATTCTGCTCAATGTGGGGCTGGTTTCCATGGTCATTTTCTGTCAGACCAGATACACCATTTACAACATGGCTCTGTTTTATATCAGTCTCCTGCTTATGTTGTATGAACCTTTTTACCAGCTTCTCGGTAGATTGACCAAGCATGTTTCCAAATAAGTAGCCATCAATGACGCTGCCGCAGTGGTATTACAATTTTTTCATAAGCTTTTACAGTATAGTAAAACACTTTCGGACAGGTAAGGAACAGCTTCATCCTTGCTCTGTCCCCTGTTGCCACATAATCCTTTCCATAAATCCAATCAATCCTATTCTTTTCTGCTCTCAGAATCCTTACCATTTCTTTTCCGGAATCCTTCATTTTCTTGTCCATGAAGTCCTCGTAGTAGAACAGCATTCTTCTGCAAAAATGATAAAAAGCCTTCTCTGAAAATTCTTTCAAGCCACTTTTTTCCAAATAATCCATCTGCTCCATCCAAAAAGGAATTTCATCGTGAAATCTGCGCTCATGCAGCTTCTTATTCATAATGCTGTCTTCCCGATCAACCACATAATTATAATAAGGCGTGTCCAAAAAGACACATTTAGCAGCTCCCACCATCGCTTTGGTGGTGTACATGATATCTTCCGATTTTTTGCCAATCGGAAAGCGCATTTTTTCTACGATATCTCTTCTGAAAAGCTTACTCCACACAGAGTTATAGATATGATAGGTTTGATGATCACAAATATAAATTTCTAACGCTTCTTCTCTTGTCAAAACATACTGTTTTTCCGTAAACACACTTTGTTCTCGTTCATTTCCAATTTGCCTGTAAGCGCAAACTGCCAGCTCTGCATCTTCACGCTCACAAGCTTCCATCATCGCACCATACATATCCGGTTCTATCCAGTCATCTCCATCCACATATCCGATGTAAGCTCCCCCGGCAACCTCAAGTCCTGCATTTCTTGCTCCGGAAAGCCCCTGATTATCCTGATGGATTACCCTGATTCTCTCATCTTTTTGTGCATAGCGGTCACAGATTGCCCCTGTATGATCCTGTGATCCGTCATCCACTACAATGATTTCCAGATTGGAATAATTCTGGTTCAAAATGCTGTCCAGACACCTTGGCAGATAGGCTTCTATATTGTATGCCGCCACAATAACGGAGATTAATTTCTTATCTGAATTATTTTTCACAGCTTTCGACTCATCCTTTTATTTTTATCATTCCCTCGGTATAAATGTCTCTCATGTCTATAGTATTTATCCATTTTGATGGGGCAATAACCACTTTCCCTTTATCAGGATTCAGCCATGCCCCCCACCAGCTGAAACTGGAATTGGCAATAATATAATGGCTGCACAGGCTCATCAGGAACAAATCCAGATAGCCGGTATCTTCCGTAGTACCTTCTATTATGATGAAATCATCCTTGTTTTCATAGTTATCCGCAATCCAGTTCTTTGCCCATTCCGGTTCATTGCTGAATACGAAAAAGACCGCATCGGGAAATTTCTCTTTCATAGCTGCTATGGCTTTTCTGTAATAGGAATCCGTACATATTCCTCCATATACAACATCATTTTCAAGATAATCCCCGCGCCGTATATGCACAGAAACCGCTGTTGTTTTTTCAATCCTGTTCCGGTAATCTTTTATTTTCTCCGCCTGCTCTTTGGGCAATCCGTTCCAGATTTGTTTTCCAAACTGAAATGCATCCCTAATCTGGGCTTCTATTTCTTTAAAGTATTTTTCACTCTGGAAATATCCTGTAAGATAGGCGGGTTCCTTTTTTAAGACCTGTTCATCAAAGCAGCCTTCCTTCTCCCGGTACTCCATGGATCTGCGCCCTAAAAGTTTTCTTCTGATTCTGCTTGGCAGGTCCATGCATCCGTCAGTCAGACAATTAATCTCCTCTTTGGATGCTGAAGGATAGTCAATTCCAAAACACCACAGCAGGATAGGTCTTGATTTGCGCCCCTCATATTCCGTAATGTCATCAAATTTAACTTCTTTTCCCTGACTTTTCAATTTTAAATACAAGGCGTACTGAAACATCTGATTGCCCAGCCCGCCTGTCATTCTGATTATATTCATCTTTTATATTCTAGTCCTTTACCGTGCCGGTTACCTTTCCCCTGCTATTAATACGCGTCATACCACTGGTATAAACATCATCACCTTCCATTTCACATCTCCATCTGTCCGGTGCAACAACTATCTTATCCGGATTAGAATTAATCCATGCCGACCACCAGCTGAAACTGGAATTGCTGATAATATTATGCTTGCATTTGCTCATCAGCATCATATCCAGATAACCGGTATACTCAGTATTTGCCTCCACCAGGATAAATCTCTTTTCCATGGCTCTTATCTCATCACGGCTCATCCCTTCCGTGATCTGGCTCTGTATCAGCGCATTTACCCAGCCTTTTACCCATTTGGGTTCATTGCTGAATATGTAAAATTTGGCGTCCGGGACTTTATCCTGCATAAAACGGACCGCTCCTTCATAATATTTCTCCGTGCAGATTCCGTCATACAGTTCGCTATCCACGCGGGAATCGCTTCGATACATGTGAAGCCCCACCGCCTCACTGCTCTCAATTGCATCCAGACACCCTCTGGTTGCCCGATATAATTTTTCAGGGAGGTGCATATCCTCCAGCGAAGGGAACTGGTAAAGTGTTCTTATCCGTTCTTTGATATCTTCAAAATACTTTTCGCTCTGAAAGCTTCCACGCAGATACATGGAGTCAAAGCTAAGGACATTGGGGTCATAAAATCCCTGTTCATAGTACTCAACAGCATGTCTTCCAAAAATTCTTCTCTTGATCCTCTTCATAATATCCATAGAGCCATCGGTAAAGGCATTAATCTCGTCCCAGGTAGCTCTGGGATATTCAACACCAAACACTGCCAGCATAATAGGACGCGCCTTTTCACCGCGGTATTCATTGATATCATCAAATTTTACTTCTTTCCCCATGGATTTCAATTTCAGATACAGCGCATACTGAAACATCTGATTTCCCAATCCACCCGACATACGAATGATATTCATGTTCTCAACCTACCTTATATCACAATTACGGCTCTGTTCCTGGGTAAACCAAAGTTGGAACATCAGAATGTACCAAATCTGAATTCTCCACTCTCCGCGCTCTATAAAGTCAGTCCATATCTTCCATACAACCTCAGGATCTAAAATTCCCTGACTTGCCAACGTTTTTTTATCTATCAGGCTTTCTGCCCACTCCCGCAGATTGGGCTGACGCAGCCACTTATCAATTGGAATGGAAAAGCCTTTTTTGGGGCGCTCCATCATTTCTTTTGGCACATAACGGTAAAGCACATCCCTGAGTACCTTTTTACCGACTCCTCCTCCACGCTTATAATCAATGGGGAGTGTCCACGCAAATTCCACTACATCCTTATCCAGCATGGGAACTCTTGTTTCCAGCGAGACAGCCATAGCCGTACGGTCCACTTTAACAAGAATATCGTCCGGATGGTACATCAACATGTCCATCAGCATAATATTATGATTGGTCTCCTTAAGGAAATTACTTTCATATTCGCCATGCTTATAAGGTATCTCTTCGTGTGTCAGGCTGATTTTTCTTGCTAAAGGCTCTGTTTCGTTGGAACAAATGTATAAATCCGATGCTCCCTTCGCCCCCAGAAGCTTTCCCTTTACCTTATAAATGGGATGCTTGACCAAGGGACTGTGAAGCACCAGCTCACTGCAGGGCTTTCGGATAAAATAAGGAATCCCTTTCATCTTATTCCAAATTCGTTCTACAGAAGCATAGGAAGTATAACCACAGAATAGCTCATCCCCTCCATCTCCACTTAGAGACACCGTAACATGTTCTCTGGTCATCTTGCTTACCAGATAAGTAGGTATCTGGGAGGAATCTGCAAAGGGTTCTCCAAACATATACCCCAGCTTCGGAATAACCTCTATCGCATCCTGCTCTGTAATATACAGTTCAGTATGCTCTGTCCCCAGATGCTGTGCAATCTCTTTTGCATAAACGGCTTCATTATAGTCCTTCTCTTCCATACCAATGGTAAAGCTCTTTACCTTGCCCTGATTCAACGACTGCATCAAAGCTACCACCGTGCTGCTGTCAATTCCCGCGGAAAGAAATGCCCCAACAGGCACATCTGCCACCATCTGTTCTGCGATTGCTTCCTTCAGAAGCCTCTCCAGTTCATCTGCTGCCTCCTTCTCACTTCCTGTAAATGGGTTCTCCTGTCCTCTTCGTGCAGCCTGTTTCATTGACCAGTACGGTTCTATTTCATATTTATTAAATGGAAATTTAATTTTTAGAATATTCCCCGGTTCCAATTTATATATGTCTTTATAAATGGAATATGGAGCCGGAATATAGCCATGTACAAAATACAAATCCAGCACTTCCCGGTTAATAGGGTTATGAAATCCGTCCAATGCCGCAATACATCCCACATCAGATGCAAACACAAAGCTTCCTTGCACCATTCCATAATACAAAGGCTTTTCTCCCACTCTGTCCCTAAGCAGATACAGGGTCTTTTCTTCCTTGTCATAAAGGGAAATTGCAAACATTCCCTTACACTGGCTGATGGTCTCCTTGATGCCATATGCCTCAAAGGCTTCTAACAGTACCTCCGTATCTGAGGTTCCCCGGAAAAGCTCTACTTTCTTTTCCTTTATAAGCTTATCTGACAGCGTTTTATAATTATAAATTTCCCCATTATACGCCATCACATAGCGTCCACTGTGGGAAGTCATAGGCTGAGCGCCGGCATCGGACAAGTCTACAATGGAAAGACGCCGATGCCCCAACACAACCTTTCCATCCTCCGAAATGTAGGTTCCACCCGCATCCGGTCCTCTGTGATACATTCGCTCCTTCATGCGTTCAATATTTTTTTGTCTGTCTCCGCTAAAATTACAAAATCCGGCTATTCCGCACATATTTTTCTCCCATCTGCCTGTCAGGTCTCCGTCATGCTGCCATTTTCCCGTTATTACCTGTGTGCACTAACGTTCCGCAAATTCTCCATCTTGAATATGCTGATAGATCAGATCGATTGCCTGTTCACTTTTCTCACAGTATAATTGGTAAGCCTTATCCCACGATTCGTACCCCTGCTCATCCCTTTTATCAGGCAGTTCAAATTCCTCCAACAGCTTTCCCAAAAAAGCAGTACATTTCTCTGCCCCCAGGGCATTTACATGGCCACCATAATCATAGTAGTCCGTGGCAAAATCAATGCCAATCTCCTCATAATACTCATTCATATTAATGAAATCATATCCGTAGGAGGCAATGATCGGCTTCATATAATTAAACATCATCTGCTCTTTTGGCTCAATCCGGTAAGGCGATACGATAAAGAGAGCCTGCTGCTCCTGCTCCTTCAGATAATCCAGCAGTTCATAAAGACGTGCTTCCTGCTCTGCCGGAATCGCCATAGTTTCCTTAAGATCCGTACAGACCGGAATTCTCTCTTCCTCCAATGGCCCCACTTCATCCCTGATTGCAAATCCCTTTAAAGGATGAGACTTTTCATAACGAAAACAGGCAATTTGATCGGGTAGAACCATCGTTTTCCAGTTGGAATGATACTTAAAAATATCAAAATAATAAGTATATCTTTCAGACGGTTCTGCCACAAGACGATTGATTGCATAAATGCGGTTCATTGAGTACTTCATATTATCCGTTACACCACGGGCATATGCCATATTGCTTTCCATATCACCATCCTCCATGGTATACATACGCATTTCAAACACTATTACCTTAGGTTCCTGGGTTTTATAAGCTTCCTTCAAAAGAGGAAGAGCAGCACTTGGACGCTGAACATGACTGGATAACGGATAACAGGTAATTCCATACTCTCCCCACAGCTTAGGTGCACTGTAGAAAGGATATACCGGACTTGAGCCTATCATAACTACATCCAGCGTATCATTCTCTTCCGCATAAAAACCATTAAAAATATCCTTTACATCACCATTGGTTCGTATAATATATGTTATCGTGACTAAAATTGTCAGAAAAATGCATATAAAGATTGTCGATTTAAGCAGCTGTCCTTTTGTCATCATTTCCTCCGCAATGCAAGAGAAATCAAGTAATTCTCCCATTCCTTATAAATCTTTTCCGGCTGATAAATATCACTTGTTTTTGCCGCTTCTTTTCCAAGCAAATCTCGCATTTGCAAGTCATTTAATATATTTTGCAAGTTCTCCTTCATTTTTTGCACATCCCCAACCGGGGTAAGCAGACCATTGACTCCGTGCCTGATTAAATCCGCAGGACCACCGCAGGGACAGTCTGTTGACACCACTGTAAGTCCTAAAATCATTGCCTCAATTAAAGTGTTGGGCACACCTTCAGTATTGGATGGCAATATAAAAACACCCGTTTTGTAAATAGTATCAGCTACATTTTCAATGCTCCCCGGAAGGCTGATCCTGTTTTCCAACCCTAGCTGCCTTACAAGTTCTATCAGTTCTCCGCGTTTCTCTCCTTCTCCATAAATAGTTAAACGGTACTCAGGAAATTCTTCCGCTATCTCCGCAAATGCCCTGATCAGCATTTCGTGATTCTTATTTTCATCTATTCTGCCTACCGACACCAGTTCTTTTTCCCTCTCTCCTTCATATCGTTTTCGAAAGAACGATGAATTAACAGGATTGTGAAGAATTACTGCTTTTTTTCTCACAGCTTCAGGGAAAAACTCATAACACTGTTTAGTTTGAAGGATTATTCCATCAGCATACTTAAAAAGATGCCTTGCCATAAAACGCATCCATCCGTTGTAGTATTCCATGGAAGGTTCTCCGCGCACAGAAACAGCTACCGGTATATGCAGAAATCTTGAAGTCAAAATCGCCATCATATTATTTTTTCCGATAAAGGACAAAATAACATCCGGCTTTTCCTGTTTCCAAATATTTCTGAGCTTGCCAAAACGTCTGCCAAAATTAACGATTCGGCTTTTACTGCATTCTTCCTCCGTAATATCTGAAATTACTCTTTTCACAGAAGGATTTAAAGGATATTCTGCTTCTCTTTTATACTGCGTTACCATAGTAACCTTATATCCAATAGATACCAGATATTCTGATAGATTAATCAGAACTCTCTCCGAGCCGCCTCTGGTAAGCGCGCCAATCAGCATGGCAACATGTATTCTTTTTTCTTCTTTCAATCTCATACCTCAAAATAATTATGATACCATTGCTGGAACACAAAAAATGACCATGAAAGCTTGGAATAGTTTGCTCCGGTCGCAGGACCACCATCTCCGGTGCGCACATACCCCTCTATCATATCTGCCACGAACTCTGCATCAAAAATTCCCTGTCTGCGGAGATAGTCTCTGTTACACATATCGAGTAGCTGTTCCTTTAACGGACCTCTGAGCCACTTATCTAAAGGTACCCCGAATCCTACCTTCGGCCTTTCCAGTAATTCCTTAGGAATGTAATCGTAGGCAATTTCTTTTAAAATGCGTTTCTTATTCCCTTTTTGATATTTTAAGCGATGATCCATTCTGAACGAATATTCCATGACATTTTTGTCCAGAATAGGGCATCTTGCTTCCAGTGAATATTTCATGGATGCACGGTCTACCTTGCAAAGAATATCCCCCGGAAGGTAAGTATCCATATCAAGAAGCATTCTGCGTATCTGCCAGTCTTTTACATCATATCTGCTCTCAACAGGGAAATGACAGGATATTCCATCTCCCAGTACCATTGCGTTGGCTCTGGTAATATAGTTGCTTGCTCCAAACTGAGTCTTAGTTTCTTTATTTCTATTTCCTGCAATTACCTGTACCCTGAAAGGAAGCTTTTCTTCCATTTGAAGCTGCTTCAATCCCGGCAGTTTACAGATGCTGTGGGTCATTCCACCCAGTACATCCAAAAGCTGTGCCTGATGCACATTTTCATAAATATTGTAGCCGCAGAAAAATTCATCTCCTCCATCACCGGATAAGGCCACCGTCACTTTACTTCTTGCCAGCATGGAAACCAGCATGGTGGGAATCTCCGAAGAATCCGCAAACGGTTCATCATAATATTTCGGAATACTCTCCACCAGATCAAACATTTCCTTTTCCGTAATGTAAAGCTCTGTATGGTTCGTCCCCAAATATTCCGCTACTTTGGCAGCATATTTTGCCTCATTATACTTTTCTTCATGAAATCCAATAGAAAAGGTTTTGACCGGCTCGGCAGAATGTTCCTGCGCCATTGCTGTCATCAGGGATGAATCATATCCCCCGCTTAAAAAAGCTCCCAGCGGCACATCTGCAATCATACGGGCTGCTACCGACTGCTTCAGAATTTCCTTTAACTCACTCTTTGCCTGCTCAAAGTCAGTTACAGGCTGTTCCTGCATTCTGTGATAAACTTCCCCCACATCCCAGTATTTCCGGGTGGAAACCTTACCATTACGAAATTCCAGTATACTTCCGGGCTCCAGTTTATACACATTTTCAAATACACTGTCGGGTGCATTGATATATTGCTGAAATAAATACCGGGAGAGCACTTCCTTACGAATTCTTTTCTGAAATCCCGGTCTTGCCATAATGGGCTTTAATTCTGATGCAAAAATCAGATTGTCACCATCCAGTTCATAATAAAGAGGCTTCTTTCCAATCCGATCCCTTACCAGATACACTGACTCTGTTTCTCTGTCATAAAGGCAGATTGCAAACATTCCGTTGAATTTGTTTACACAATCAATCCCCCACTTCAGATAGGATGCAATGATTACCTCCGTATCACAATTGGAACGAAAAGGGTAGTCGGAAAGCTCCTGTTTCAGTTCCTGAAAATTATAAATTTCCCCATTATATACCACGCTGATACGCTTGTCCACAGAGTGCATAGGCTGATGCCCCAAGGGAGACAAATCAAGAATAGAAAGGCGTCTCTGCGCCATTCCCAGCGCATACCCCTCTTTCATGGGATAAATTTCTTCCCCACTGTCATCGGGACCTCTGTGATACATCGTATCGTTCATGGCTTTCAACTGCTCTAAGTTGATATTCTGTTTTGATATAAAACCACATATGCCGCACATAAATGTTCTCCTCGTCAGAAAGGTTACTCTTGAAGTCCTGTATGCTCAAAGAACCAGTCCCTGTATTCCCCGAAGTCCTTACATTCATTGTCAATGCTTTCAATCATCTCTTTATATTTTTCCTGCACCAGTGCCTTATAATTGTCAAAATTATCATAACCGTTCTTGCACCATGCAAAAGGATGCGTTAATATCTGCACCTTATCATATCCCGTAATATTTGCCTCATTCGGATATCCATATCTCCAAATGTGATTGGCATCTGACATATACTTAACTTTAACAGGTGTGTCTTCTGTCACGTTTTCTGCAAAGGTAAAGAAATCATCCTGGTAAGCATTGATAATTCCCGGAAGCTTAATGTTCTCTCTAAGCACATCTTTCGAAGGGCGGTGCACAGAAAAGGTATCAATCTTAAATCCAAACATTTCGCTTAAAATATCAATTTCCTTTACAATCTGTTTGCGGATCAGTTCCATATCCGTCATACCGTTCAGTGCAAAATGCAGCCCTATACAGTGCCCTCTTTCATGCATATCCTTAATCATATCCATATTTCTTCTGGAAAGAATGTTATAAGAATTGTTCGTCCACTGAAAAAAATAAGTGGAAGTAAAATCCATGCTTCTTTCTACCTTCGCCAGATTATAAGCACGTTCCACACTATATTCCACATCATGGCGCATAATGACGAACTTGTCCCGCTTAAGCGCCTCCTTGTAATCTGCCTGTAAACCTGTTGCCTTAATGATTTTAATAATTTCCTTGTAATCTGAATACGAAAACATAAGCCGCTCCTGTCTATTTTTGATAATGATCAATTACCTCTTCAATGTAATCCCGCCACTGGGCAATGACCGCCGGTCCATTAATTTTATCGCTGATTTTTCTCGCATTCTGCCCCAGTCTTTCTGCTAACTTTCGATCCTCAATCAAACGATTAATTCCTTCTGCCATCGCATCTGCATCCTTAATCGGAACCAAAAGCCCATCCACCTCATTCGTCATTACTGTTCTGGGACCTCCGCAGGGACAATCCGTTGCCACAATAGGCATACCAAGCGCCATTGCCTCTAGGAGTGCATTGGGAAGCCCTTCCCAATCGGAGGAAAAAGCGTATACGCTTGCCTTAGGCAATTCCTTCTCCAAACTGTCACTTGCTCCCATCAGCCGGATAAAATCCTCGGCATGATTCTCCCGAATCATCTTTTCCAATATTTCTTTCGTCCCATCAAAGGAATCCCCGCCATAAATTTTCAAGGTATAATCCGGGTGTTTGGCATGAACCTTCATAAATGCCTCCAAAAGCATGGGTTGATTTTTAAAGTCCACCAGTCTTCCTGACTGCACCACCGTCTTTTCCCGTACCTCGGGTTCCGGCACATTTAAATATTTATCATTTACCGGGTTCAGTATAATTCTGGATTTTTTCTGCAGATATTCCGGGAAAAACTCACGCTGTCCTTCTGTCTGGAATACACAGCCCGCCGCCCTTGGAAACAGCAGGGGAATTTGTATTTTGTCTGAAAGTGAATCATAGTGTCCCACCGGATCTGTCCTTACCGAAATAACCACCGGCATCCTCATTCCAACTGTTGCCATCAATGCACGGTAATTTGCCTTGTGTGCAAAGGCAATTGTAATGTCCGGGTTTTCCTTACGGATAAATTCCCGCAGATATTTTACACGAAGAAATATCTTGGAAATACGCCCTTTCTTTTCATCCTGCTCTTTCAATCCCACATGAACACGCTGCACGCCCTCATTTAGCTGAAATTCGTTTTCTCCCTGCCATTCGGTGGCAACAATGACCTGATATCCTTCTTTTGAGAACTGATTCGCGAGATTCGAAACAACTCTCTCAGCGCCCCCCTGCTCAAGGCAGTTTAAATGAAATAATATTTTATGCATATCAATGTGTTTCCTGTCTCTGTTTAATTTATTTATTTTAACACATATTAATCATTATCACAATCTGCAAGCCTAAGGAACTGCTCCACATAATGTTCATAAGTAAAAATCTGTGCACGTCTCTGTGCCGCTTCCTGATAGGTCTTCAATTTGGAGGAATCCATCATTAAATCCACAACAATTTCTGCCATTGCTCTTTCCTGCGGGCAAATATATCCGGCATCCAAGTTCCTTTCTTTGCTCATGACAGGAACTAAAATTCCGTATTCTCCATAAATAACTTGTGTTTTGTTATCCTGCTTTTGTTGCTCAAATATGGAGGTATCACCATCTTCAAGCAAAATCTCAGCAGGACCTGTCATGCAGTCAACGCTCACAGCCGCCAGTCCAAGTGTCATTCCCTCAACCAGTGCATTAGGAAATCCTTCATTCAGGGAGGTAAGCAGATAAACCTCCCCCTTCTTCAGGTATTTATAAGGTTCCTTCTGCATCCCTGCAAAGAAAACAGCCTCCTCGATTTTAAGCTCCTTTGCCAGTTTTCTGTACTTTTCAAAGGTTCCCGCCCCCAGCAAAATAAGTCTGGTTTCAGGAATTCTCTCATGAATCAACGAAAATACCTTCAGCATGTGCCAGAAACCTTTCATATCGTCATCTCTTCCCATAGAAACCAGGCAGCGAATCTTTCTTCCCTCTTTATCAACTTCCGCCCACGGCAAATCCGGTTCTTTGGATTCTGCCTCTTTTCTGATGGACTTCACATCATATAAATTGTACAAGGTTGATGTTTTATTAAATTTAAATTTAATTTTTAATTCATTTTCAATGGTTTTTGAGCAGCAGATTATCAGATCTGCCAAGCGGGTAAAAAGCTTTATTTTTACCTTTTCCTCCACATCCGTATAATTGCGAAGTCCCAGCCATACCTTTGTTTCCTTGGTTTTGGAAAAGGCATTTACCATATTTGCCGTAGGTCCAAAGCTGTACGCAATCTCCGGCTTCATCTCCTTTTTCAGTCTTCGTACCCGGCAGCTCCGCTTTATAATATTCAGAATTTTCTTTATTTTCCCTTTCCTAACACCCAGGTTTAAGTCTATAATTTTTAATCCTTCCACATCATATGCAATATTTGCGGAATTAAAAATAACAATCGTTACGTCAAAATACGGTTCCATCAAACGGGCGGTAGTAATACACACCCTTTCGAATCCTCCCTGATGAAGCATGGGAGATATTAGCATCAGTTTTTTCTTCTCTGCCATCCTGTCACCTTCCATTCCATTTTCCGGTTTCATAAAAATTCATCATCGTTTCAGCCTGACTGTTTACGTCAAAACCTGCAGCCTTCATTTCTTCAAATCGGTCATTTCTTTCATAATCTGCTGTCTTTTCAATATAAGCTGCCCACTTCTTTGGATTATCCTCTATGCTCATGGTATGTACCAGATCGGTAACTGCCACCTCATTGCAGATGGTATCTGACATCACACATTTCAGCCCCGATACCTGTGCCTCCACAACAGTTCCCGGAAGCCCTTCAAAGCGCGAGGGATACACAAAGTAGTCCATGGCCTGATAGTAGTCACAGACATTGCTGTGATTTCCAAGAAAATAAACCTTATTTCCGATTCCAAGCTGATAGGAAAGTTCTTTCATCTCCTCCATTTTGCCTCCCTCACCAAGCAAAATCAGCACGTAATTCCTGCCTGCTTCCTTTTCATTTCGGCACAATTCCGCAAACACCCGCAGTAAATATTCATGGTTTTTTGCATAATGAAACCTTCCCACATGTCCAATGACATATGCATCAGACAATCTTAATTCCTCCCGCATTTTTGCCCGTTTCCCCGTGTGATAGACAAAAGCCTGACAGTCAATCGCATTAGGAATAAAGATGGTTCTTCCTTCCTTTACCGCCTTTTCTCCAAACACGGAAATCCCTGCAATTTCCGAGCAGGTAAACAGATAGTCCGCTCTCTTTGAAAGATCCTTTCGCATTAGCCCGGTAAACCATCCCTTCATCCCCGGATCTACCCCGGCACTCCTTGCATGAGCAATGGTAATGGGAATCCCTGCTCTTTTTGCAATAGGCAGATAAACAGACGCAGTACTGGTCATATGTCCCTGTACCGCCCGAAATTCTCTGTGTTCCGCAAAAAAATCCCTGATCGACTTTTTATAGGAAAAATAGTTGTATAATCGAAAACGGGGAACACGAAAAATTCGTCCTCCCAGTTCCTTAATTTCCTTCTCAAAATATCCTTCCTGCTGCGTATGCACCAGAAAATCAAACTGCACCCGGCTTCTGTCAATATGGCGGTATAAGTCCATAATCCTGCTTTCAGCACCGCCTAAGTCTATGCACCCAAGTACATGTAAAATGCGAATTGGTTCTGCCATTTTTCTTCCCCTTTACCTAAGCTTCATCAGCATGAACTTGCCCTTTGCCATCAAGAACTCCTTAAATCTTTCCAAACAGCCTCTCTTTTCCACCGGCTGTTCCAGATACTCCCCATAAGAAATCCAGCTGACATCCTCCCGTCTGAAATATCCTTCATACCGTATTAGATCCTCCTCCGAAATGGTATCCGTGTGCACTACCATGGTAGAAAATCCATCCTTTTTCTTAAAGGTGGCATCAAGGCGGAAGGAAATAGGGTAAAAGACAAGATTCCTCCAGCAATATGGCGCTGCTCCAAATCCATCTGTCAGCGCCCTGAATCCGGTTTCCTTAAGGGCTTTCAGTGTATGATTATCGTAAGAATGTGCCGGAGCCATAAAAATATCGGTTTCAATCCCCTTTGAGCCTAAGATACGTCTGCCCTCTTCCAGCATATTCCTTTGTTCCTCAAAAGGAACTCCTGCAAATTCCGAAAAATTATTGAGTGGAAAAATGCCGCCTTTTCGGGTGGAATAAATATGGCGGTATCCATGCATTGCAACCACCCATCCCTCTTCCTTAAGCTGCCGTATATATGCCCAGAAATCTTCCGGTATCTGGTCACTTACC
Organism: Bacillota bacterium; assembly: GCA_029226935.1. Lineage (GTDB taxonomy): Bacteria > Bacillota > Clostridia > Lachnospirales > Lachnospiraceae > Suilimivivens. The sequence goes on from JAQXYZ010000014.1 coordinate 20,947, forward strand.
GCTCTTTGATTTTTCTTAATTAAATGTTCGTCCTGATTATCAGGCACTACCCCTACAAGCGGCTTCACCTGATACTGATCCAGAAGCGCCTTAAATTTAAAAAAGCGTTCCCAATCCATATCAGGTGTTATGTCATCAAGTCTTACTGCTATTTTCATATTCTTCCCCATACTTTGCCGAGTTTATTAGCACAGCACATCTCCTGCCTTGATTTTTCTGCTGCACTCAAAACGATCTATCAGGAGCGAGCCGTCTACGGTACGAATCACCAGCTTCTCATCAAAAATATCAATCACTTCTCCAGGTGCATATCCCGAAAAATCAATCATCTCGTCAAAAGGATGTGCCTCCCAGACGGTAATCCTGTTTTCCTCCTTCTCCTCTCCCACATAAGCAAACGCCCCCGGAAAAGGAGCTGCAACCCCGCGAATCAAATTATAAATCTCTCTGGTTCGCGCACGAAAATCTATTTTTCCATCCACTGCCGTGCGCTTCTGATACCATGAGTCAAAATCCTTAGAGGTTCGGCGGATGGTAATTGTTCCTTCCTGATATGCCTTCAGAAGCTTGCGTATCAGATTTTTGGAACAAATCATGTTTTTATACTGTGCAGTACGAATGTCATCATGAGGCGTAATAGAAAACATTTCTGTCGCAAACACATTAGGACTGTCTGCGTTTTCATCGTATTGGAAAAGATTGAGGTTGAATCTGGTATCCCCAAGGATAATGGACCAGTTAAGCGGAGAACGTCCGCGTCCAAAAGGCAGATAACCGCAGTTTCCGTGAAATCCATAGATTCCGTATTGAAACTTGTCCAAAACAGCAGGCGGTATCAGCCTCTGCCAGCCCATGGAAATTCCAATTTCAAATTCATTTTCAGCCAAAAATTTCTGCGTCTTTTCATCTGTCAGAAAGTAGCTGTCCGCTTCATGTACCGGTATTCCATACTTCTCTGTCAGCACAGAAAGCCCTTTATAGCCTGAAACCTGATTTTTTTTAGTTACCTCCGGGCTGATTGTTATGACCAGATCCACCGGACAGATATTTTCCTGTATAAAGGTTACTATATTTTCCGAGGTATCCTTAACCCCGAAAACAACGACTTTGTATTTCATGGCTCTGTGATTCCTTCCCTGTTCTTAAAAAGGGTTACAAATTCTCCTTATACCAGTCAATTGCAAGGTTTATCCCTTTTGCAAAATCATATTCAGGATCGTATCCTAACAACTCTCTTGCCTTGCTGATGTCTGCATTGGAATCTCTGATGTCTCCTGCACGGTTCGGACCAAAATTAGGTTCAACCTCCTTGCCTAAAGCCTTGCAGAGGTCATGATAAACATCGATCAGGTACTCTCTTCCGCCTGCACCAATATTAAACGCTTCTCCTGCCGCATCAGAGGATGCCAGACAAGCTTTCAGGTTCGCTTCAATTACGTTGTCAATATAGGTAAAGTCTCTGGACTGTCTGCCGTCCCCGTTAATGGTGGGTATTTCCCCATTCATCAGCTGCTTGATAAATTTAGGAATAACAGCTGCATACATGCCATTGGGATCCTGACGTCTTCCAAACACATTAAAGTAACGCATTCCATAGGTATCAAGTCCATAGAGCACCTTATACAATCTGCCGTACTCTTCGTCCACTTTTTTTGTCAATGCATAGGGAGAAAGTACCTTACCCTCCTGCCCTTCCTTCTTAGGAAGCACCGGATGATCCCCGTAAACGGAAGAGCTGGAAGCATAAACAAATTTCTTAACTCCGTTCTGTCTGGAAGCTTCCATCATATTCAGGGTTCCCCGAATGTTGATTTCTTCATAAAGCAGCGGCATTTCAATACTTCTGGGAACGCTTCCCCATGCCGCCTGATTCAACACATAAGTCACTCCCTTAGTGGCTTCCATACAGGTATCCAGTTCTCTGATATCTCCTTTGATAAAGGTAAACCTCGGGTTTGTGGTAAAGGGTTCGATATTCTCGTACTTTCCTGTGGACAGATTGTCCAGACATCTGACCGTGTATCCCATGTCCAAGATTGCCTCACACAGATTAGAGCCAATAAATCCGGCTCCTCCGGTCACAAGAAACACACTGTCTTGATCAAATTTCAAATCTTTATATCCCATTTTTTGCTCCTTTACAGTCTCCAGTAAATATAATCCTCTGTCAAATACTCATTTCTGTCAAACAGTCCCTTAATATCCATAAATACCTTTTTCTTATGAGAAGGATGATAAAAGCTGCTGACCTTCTCCTTGTTAAGATCAAGGAACTGGGTATGTGCCACCGCGACAATGACCGCATCCATATCCTTCACAGCATCCATAGAATCAAAGGTAATACCGTAAAGACGTTTCGCCTCATCCGCATCTGCTGCCGGGTCTACTACTACCGGTGTAATGCCGTACTCCCCTAATTCCCTATAAATGTCAATTACCTTGGTATTTCTGGTATCCGGGCAATTCTCTTTAAAGGTAAAGCCTAAGATTGCCACCTTGGCACCCTTTACGGGAATATCTGCCTTAATCAGGTTCTTGACCATACTTTCTGCAACATATTTACCCATATCATCATTGATACGCCGACCTGACAGAATAATCTGTGAATGATAACCAAGCTCCTCTGCCTTGTAAGTCAGATAATAAGGGTCAACGCCAATACAGTGACCGCCTACAAGTCCGGGATAGAATTTCAGGAAATTCCATTTGGTTCCTGCAGCCTCCAATACGGACTTGGTATCAATGCCCATCTTATTAAAGATAATGGACAACTCATTCATAAATGCAATATTAATATCTCTTTGGCTGTTCTCAATTACCTTGGCTGCCTCTGCCACTTTAATGGACTGAGCGCGATAAACACCTGCTTCCACTACAAGCTCGTACACTTTCGCTACAGTGTCCAAAGTTTCCTCATCCATACCGGAAACAATCTTCACAATCGTTTCCAGACGATGAACCTTATCACCGGGATTGATTCGTTCCGGGGAATACCCAATCTTAAAGTCCACACCACATTTTAATCCTGATTCCTTTTCAAGAATTGGCACACAAATATCCTCGGTAACGCCGGGATAAACGGTAGATTCGAACACAACAACGGAGCCCTTGGTAAGATTCTGTCCCAAAATTCTGCTTGCCCCCTCCACCGGAGATAAATCCGGCGTATGGTCATCATTAACCGGGGTGGGAACAGCCACAATATGGAATTTTGCCTCACGAAGCTTCGCAGGATCTGCCGTAAATTCCACCTTAGTTTCTTTGATTACCTCATTCCCCACCTCATTGGTAGGATCAATGCCGCTTTTGTACAGTTCAATCTTCTTTTCATTCAGATCAAAGCCTACAACCTTAATTTTCCGAGCAAATGCTACTGCAATAGGCATTCCCACATAGCCCAGACCCACCAGTGATAATTTTTCTTCTCCGCTCAGGAGTTTTTCGTATAAGTCCATCTCTTTATCCTTTCTGTTTCATCATCAATTCTTGTATTTTATCATAATAAGTCTGTGCGACTTTATTTCGGTCAAATTCCTGCTCCATCTTTGTTCTTGCACGTTCTCCCATATGGGCGCGCTCTTCTTTCGTAAGTGCAAGAAATTTTTTTAATGCCTGAATCAGGCTTTCACTGCTTCCCGGCTCACACCCAAAGCCTGTAACACCTTCCTCAAATATCTCTTTGCAACCACTGATGTTTGTTGCTATCACAGGCCTCCCGGTTGCCGATGCCTCCATAAGCACATTGCTCATCCCCTCATGATAGGTTGGAAGAACAAGAGCAGAAGCACGTTTTAAGTAATCGTGCACCTCAGGATCAAATCCAAGCTGCCGGATAATACCCTCTTTTTCACAGGTATCCAGCATATCCTGATAATCCTCATCACAATAACCCAGAAGGTCGAACTTCACATCCGGTCCATGAAGCTTCCTTGCGGCAGCAAGCAGTTCTTCAATTCCTTTCTCCTTCATCATCCTGCCCACAAAAAGAAAATGTACCTGATGATCCTCCGGATAAGGTTCCTTTCTGTGACGTTCCAGATTAACACCGGACCCCTTAACCAGACAGCTGTCTTTTCCCCTAATATGATATTTCTCAAATATCCCTTGATTTTCTTTGTTTTGGAAAAATACGCAACCGGATCCTTTCAGGCCTGTGCGGTACATCCACACAATCATCCGAAGAAGCATCCCCTGTTTCTGAAAGGTGCTTCCAAGTCCTGTCACCGTTGAAATATAAGGGATCTTCATGCATCTGCAACAAAATCCACCATAAATATTGGGTTTAATCGTATAAGTCAGCACCAAATCCGGCTTTTCCTGCCGTAACAATTTAAAATAGCTTTGGATCAGCTTTAAATCCTCAAAAGGATTGACTCCCCTGCGGTTGATGGAAGTTTGTACTACCTTGCAGCCCTCCGCCGCCAGTTGGGCGGTTCTTACCTCATCAGGAAGACTGACCACCACCTGATACTCTTTTAGCAGCTTTTGAACCAGCTCATTGCGAAAGTCGTACAACCCACCGGATGAATTGGCTAAGATCAGAATCTTGTTGCTTTTCATTTTATTCCACAATCTCCCTGCCCTCAAAATCCATGATGGCAATTTCATTGTACTTCATCATACAGATTCCTTCTTTGTATTCTCCAATCGTAACAGGATTTTCTTTTCCCTTCAGATTGTTCAGAACCTGTATCGGCATATTTACCCCACAGGCATAAGCATGGGGATATCCCCCTCCAAATCTGGGATTCACCTCAGAAATATAGAAGGTTCCGTCAATTTCAAATATATCAATATCTATCATACCACAAAATCCGCATTTTTCCACGAATTTTTGAAGCAGTTCAAAAAGCGCCGGAATCTTTACGGAAACAGACTTATCTGTTTCTCCTGCGCGCATTTTAATCTTCTTTTTTACAAAAATGGAAGTACATTTGCCGGACAGCATATCAATATATACATCTGCCCCGTACTCCTGGCCATTCATAAATTCCTGAATCATCAGATCATCATAAAGGTTAAACAATACCTCTATCTCGCTGTCTGAGTTTACCCTGTTGATATTCAGACTGGCACTTCCCTTTACCGGCTTTACAAATACAGGATAACTTATTTTTCCAGCCTGCACATCCTCGTAGAATGCTTCCTTATCCACATAACACTGTCCTGTAGGAATGCCCATCTCCTTAAGCATCTGAAACATCCTGTACTTGTCAAAACAGGTCTCTACAAGATCATAGGGAGAAATAATGGGTGTCGTTCCCACCGCAAGGAACTTTTCCCGCTCATTGGCAAGAAGACTAAGTTCCGGGTCAATCAACGAAAACACACCGTCAATTTTTTCTTTCACACAGATTTCAAGCACCCTTTCCAGATAATCCGGTGCCGTAATTCTGGGTACAAGATAAAAGGCGTCTGCCTCATAAACCGCGGGTGCCAGATTAGAACAATCTGTAGCAATCACTCTGCCCTCTGCTCCCACTGCTTCTTTAAAATATTGCACTACTTTATTTCTTGTTCCTGCACTTAATACCAGAATATTCATGCTATATACCCCTGCCTTTCCCACTTGATAATATCAAGAATCCCTCTATGGCTCCTCTTTGATTTTACCGGATGCTTCTTCCTGCTGCCTTCTTCTGTAAATATCAAAATCAATGGTGGTCTGTTCCTCTCCTGAAAGAACCCCTGAACGGTTGATCACCTTCCCTACCGTCATCAGCAGGATCTTGCAGTCCAGCCCAAAGCTTAGGTTATTTACATACTCCACATCATAGCGAAAGCGTTCCTCCCATCCGATGGCATTTCTTCCATTTACCTGCGCCAGACCTGTGAGCCCCGGTCTGATGTCGTGGCGATGGCTTTCTTCCTCTGAATAGTAGGGAAGGTATTTTACCAGCAGTGGACGGGGACCAATCAGACTCATATCCCCTTTCAAAATATTAAACAGCTCAGGAATTTCATCCAAACTGGTGGAACGCAAAAATCTACCGAACCCGGTTAAACGCACTTCATCAGGAAGCAGCTCCCCATTTTCGTCCCTTTCGTCCGTCATGGAACGGAACTTGTAGAGCTTAAAGATTTTGCCATTCTTTCCCGGTCTTTGCTGGGTAAAGAAAGCAGGCTTTCCCAGCTTTACTCTTACCAGCACCCATACAATAAGCAGTACCGGTGACAGAACAATCATTCCGGTCAGCGAAATTAAAATATCCAAGAGGCGTTTAAAAAAATTTCTGTACATGCCGAATTCCTTCCTCACATTTTATCTTCCAAAGCACTTCCTCACAATACAGATGATCTCTTCCATATCTTCCGGTGTATTTTTGATGTCGCTGGGCAGGCAAAAGCCTCTTGCAAAAATGTCCTCTGCAACGCTCTCGCCATCCTGTCCGTCCAGTCTGCTTCCGCTCGCGGTTATAAAATCGTATTTTGCAAACACAGGCTGCATGTGCATGGGTTTCCAGATAGGGCGGGACTCGATGTTCTCCTTTTCAAGAGCATCCATGACCGTATCCGGTGTCACACTGCTCTTCTTATCTATTGTCATACAGCTGAGCCAGCAGTTCGCATCCCCATCCCCGTTCATGGGATTCAAGGTAATTTCCGGGATGTCACTGAAGGCTTCTTTGTATTTTTCATAAATAGCCTTCTTTAATGTCTTATGCTCTTCAAGATGAAGGAGCTGTCCTCTTCCGATTCCGGCAGTAATATTGCTCATTCTGTAATTATATCCGATCTGGGAGTGCTGATAATGTCTCGCCGGATCTCTTGCCTGTGTGGCAAGAAATGTTGCCTTCTTCGTAAGCTCTTCATCCTCAGAAACAAGCATACCACCGCCCGAAGTAGTAATAATCTTATTTCCATTAAAGGAATAGACTCCCACTTTTCCAAATGTTCCTGTATGCTTTCCTTTATAGGTGCTGCTTAAGGATTCCGCTGCATCCTCGATCAGCGGAACATGATGTCTGTTACAGATTTCCATAATTTCATCCAGCTTTGCAGGAGTTCCGTATAGATGAACCGTTATCACTGCTTTTGCATCCGGATATTTTTCAAAAGCTTTCTCAAGTGCCACCGGGTCCATATTCCATGTATCTCTTTCCGAATCAATAAACACCGGAATTGCTTTTTCATACACAATAGGATTGCAGGAAGCACTGAATGTAAGACTGGAAACCAGCACCACATCCCCTTCTCCGATTCCTAAGGTTTTCAATGCCAGATGGATCGCCGCAGTGCCTGCACTTAAAGCAGAGGCGTGACCAATGCCCACATAGTCTGCCATTTCCTGCTCAAAAGCATTTACATTTGGTCCAAGAGGTGCCACCCAGTTCGTGTCAAAAGCCTCCTTGATAAATTTCTGTTCCTCGCCATGCATGGTGGGGCTTGATAAATAAATTCTTTTATCTGCCATCTCTTCCTCCATTCTGCTGCTCATCATAATGATAAGTAGGCACAATCTCCTTAATCATAGGTCTGATGTCACTGCTCTCGTTCTTGGATGCTTCCTTTAAATTCTTAAGCTGGACAAAAAACCTGCTCTCATCTATCTCGATAGGTTTTCCAATATAAATCAGTTTATTTGCAGTTTCAGTCATGCCTTCCTCTGCCATCAGAAGTTCTTCATACAATTTTTCGCCGGGTCGCAGTCCGGTAAATTCAATCTTAATATCCTCTCCCACACGATAACCGGATAAACGGATCAGGTTTTTGGCAAGATCAAGAATTTTTACCGGTTTTCCCATATCCAAAACAAATATCTCTCCACCTTTGGCGTAAGCTCCCGCCTGCAGTACCAGCGACACTGCTTCCGGTATGGTCATAAAATATCTGATAATATCCGGGTGGGTAACAGTTACCGGCCCGCCTGCCAAAATCTGCTTTTTAAACAGCGGAATCACACTTCCGTTACTTCCCAGCACATTTCCAAATCTCACCGCCACAAATTCCGTATCATAATGTTTATTAAATGTCTGGATGATCATTTCACAAATACGTTTGCTGGCCCCCATAATATTGGTAGGATTTACCGCCTTGTCTGTAGAAATCATCACAAAACGCTTTACATCATTCATGGCTGCTGCCTGAGCTGTCTTCCATGTACCGAACACATTATTTTTGACCGCCTCATTGGGGCTTGCTTCCATCAGTGGCACATGCTTGTGGGCAGCCGCATGGTAGACGATTTCCGGCTTGTAGTGCTCAAAGATCCAGTTTACGCGATTGGTATTCCGTACTGACGCGATCAGCACTACCAGCGAAAGGTCAGGATACTTCGTTTGAAGCTCCTGCTGTATATCATAAACACTGTTTTCATAAATATCCACAATAATCAGCTGTGACGGATGATGAGAAGCAATCTGTCTGCACAGCTCGCTCCCAATAGATCCGCCTCCGCCTGTTACAAGTACGCGTTTTCCCTTCACATACCCCAGAATGGAGTCCAGATCCACCTCAATGGGATCTCTTCCCAGTAAATCCTCCACTTCCACGTCCCGAAGCTTGCTGACGCTGACCTCACCATTTACCAGCTGATACATTCCCGGCAAAGACCTCAGCTTACAGCTGGTTTCTTTGCAGATATCCAGAATGGCTGACAGTTCCGATCTGGAAATGGATGGCATTGCCACGATAATCTCGTCAATTCCATAAATATCGGCACATTCGATAATCTTTTCTCTTCCGCCGACTACCTTAATTCCCTGAATGAATCTCCCCCATTTTCCCTTATCATCATCAATGATGCAGCGGATTACCATGGTGGAGAAATTACTGTTCACAATTTCCTTGATAATCAGGTTTGCCGCTTCCCCTGCCCCGATTACCATTACGGAAATGCTGTTGTTCTTGTTCTGCTGCTTATGCTTCAATCCCCTGAAAAAACGATAGGAAAAACGGCTCACAAAAATAAAACTGATCAGCAGAAACACATACAGAAAATAATAGCTGCTGGGAACCGCCTGCTCGCCCCTTATTCGGAAAAACTGGATTCCCACACTGTAACAGACTGCGGAAATCACACTGGAAATCACCAGATTCTGCAATTCTGTTTCCCCTGCAAACGCCCAAAGGCTATGGTACATCCTGAACAGATACAGCACCACCAGAGTAATCAGGATATTGAATGGCAGAAATCTGTTAATGGGAATAATAAAGTGCTCCGGGATTGCCGATATATCAAAATTGTAACGCATCAAAAGTGCCAGATAGCTGGCGGCAATCACGCTGATCATATCATAAATAATCAGACAGGTTCTCCTGTAGAACAGCTTTGCGTTAAATATTCTTTTGGTTTTGTTTTCTTTTACATCCATGTTTTAACCTTCACTTTTAAATATCAATGGTGTAATTACCAGCATCAGCACAAGACCACAGGGATTGCTCAAATGAAAAATCCATTCCACCATACCTGCAACTGCCACTGAAATCGTCACTACCGACGGTAATGCCGCATATGCAGCCCCGTCCTTTTTCTTATGAAAATATTTAAGGGACATGAACAAGGTTATGATGCCCACCAAAACAAACACAATTCCCACCGGAATTCCATGGTCATAAGCTACCTGTAAATAAATATTGTGTGCATGGGTCGCAATCTCTCCGTTTTTAAGAGTTGCCCCCATCTCCTCATGCCCTGTCATATTGAGCTGCTCTATATACGAGCGGAAAATATCTAATCTTCCGTTAGTATAATCCTGTTTATCTTCATCAGCTTCTTCAGGGACGTAATCTACAGAGGCAACCAACTGGCTGCTGTCCTTAATCCCCTGAATTGGGATCGTCTCATTTTCAGAAACACCACAATCTGCTGATACTTCACCACTTTGAAGTCTTTCATATTCTGCAATTTCTCCATAAATATCAAAGGTTCCCTCCGGTATACCGAAAACTTTTTCTGCAAAGACATCGATGAAACGTCCCACACGCATAAATTCTACCGAATTCAGCTTTCTGCCGCGCAGCGCA
>JAQXYZ010000015.1 GCA_029226935.1 Bacillota bacterium
TCAGGCTGACATGACTTCTGATATTCAGACTCGTATTGAAAATACAAATGAATTGGTAATAAATGCAAAAGGAACTACCGAGAAACTGAAAAATGTGGTGGAGGATGGAAAACAACTGGCAGATAATCTGCAGGAGCAGTCAAATCTGGTTGACCAGAATATCACAAGAATTTCAGAAACGGTGGGAGAGCTTGTTTCCAACGTACAGAAGGTATCCGGTATCACGGATTCCATTTTAAATATCTCTTCCCAGACAAATCTGCTTGCATTAAATGCCAGTATTGAGGCAGCAAGAGCAGGCGAAGCGGGAAAAGGCTTTGCTGTTGTAGCGGATGAAATTAGAAAGCTTGCAGAAGAAACCAAGGTTTCAACAGAAAAGATTACGGAAATTATTAATCAGCTGACAAACGTAACAAATGAGACACAGGCCGGCATTGAAGAATCGGCAGAGTCAATCATTATTCAGCGTAAGAAAGTAGAAGAAGTAAACGAAAGTTTCACGGAAGTGGAAAATGGCATGATTGCTATGCAGAGAGATGTTGCCATCATGAGTCAGGAAGTGGAAAAGGTTTTGGAAGCAAACCGTGAAATTGTTGATAGTATTTCTCTGTTATCTGCAGCATCAGAGGAAGTATCTGCAGGAACACAGACATGTAAGGGAACCATTAGCGGAGCTTCTGAGAAGGTTGGCAGATATGCGGATAAGGTAGAGGGAACCTTTGAACAGCTGCAGATTCTGGTGGAAAAAGCAGGGATGGAATAAAAATTAAAAAGGGCGTATAGAAAACAGCTTCTATGCGTCTTTTTTCTTTGGGAGAGATGTTTTTATGGAGCAATTATCACTTTTTTCAGGTGAAAGTGGAATAGAAACCCCGCTTGCCAGCAGGCTGCGTCCACAGTCTTTGGATGACTATATCGGTCAGGAACATTTACTGGGGAATGGAAAGGTTCTTAGGCAGATGATAGATAAAGATATGATATCTTCCATGATATTCTGGGGACCGCCAGGGGTTGGAAAGACGACATTAGCGAGGATTATCGCGCATATGACACAATCGTCATTTATTGATTTTAGTGCGGTAACCAGTGGAATTAAGGAAATTAAGGATGTAATGAGACAGGCGGAAAACGATCGGATGATGGGGCTTAAGACAATCCTGTTTGTAGATGAAATCCATCGTTTCAACAAGGCACAGCAGGATGCTTTTCTTCCTTATGTAGAGAAAGGAAGCATTATTCTGATTGGTGCCACTACAGAAAATCCGTCCTTTGAGATTAACTCGGCGCTTTTGTCACGATGTAAGGTGTTTGTATTACAGGCATTGACCGAACAGGATATAGTGAAACTTCTTCACAATGCACTTACAGACAAAAGAGGGTTTGGAAATTCCACTATTAATATAGAAGAAAGACTGTTAAAAGCAATAGCAGTTTTCTCTAATGGAGATGCCAGAACGGCTTTAAATACGCTGGATATGGCGGTTCTTAACGGAGAGATTAAACCGGATGGGTCAATTACAGTAAAAGAGGACATCCTGGAACAGTGCACCGGAAGAAAGATGCTTTTGTATGATCGAAACGGCGAAGAACATTATAATCTGATTTCAGCACTTCACAAGTCTATGCGTAATAGTGATCCTGATGCGGCAATCTATTGGCTGGCAAGGATGCTGGAGGCAGGAGAGGATCCTCTCTATATAGCCAGAAGGCTGGTAAGGTTTGCCAGCGAGGATGTGGGAATGGCGGATTCACAGGCATTGCAGGTAGCGGTATCTGCTTATCAGGCATGTCACTTTAATGGAATGCCGGAGTGCGACGTGAATCTGACCCATGCGGTGGTGTACCTGTCCATGGCACCCAAATCCAATGCACTTTATGTCGGATATGGCAGGGCAAGGGAGGATGCAAGGCATATGCTGAACGAACCGGTTCCTCTCCAAATCAGAAACGGGGTGACGGAACTGATGCGGGAACTTCACTATGGGGAAGGTTATCAGTATGCACATGATACGTTGGAAAAGGTAACAGATATGCAGTGCCTGCCGGATTCCCTGCAGGGAAAGGAATATTATGCGCCCACCGTACAAGGTGCGGAAGCCGAAATGAAAAAACGACTAGAGCAGATAAAGGCGTATAAGAAAACATTATAGTAACGGTTCAGCGTAGTGGGAGGGAGGTGTCTGTGGATAGCCCTGTACGTCTATCCACAGACGGCTCTCCTCCCATCATGCTGAATTGTTAAAATGTTAAAACATATGTTCGAGAAAAGTGTTGCTTTCCATAGCGAGTCGTGATATGATAAGAACAAACAAATGTTCGGAAGAGGGCGTGGATATGGAAGGCAATTTGATTCTTAAATCAGAAAAGCAAATGTCCCTTATGGAAAAGCTCAGGATTCTTGCTGATGCAGCTAAATTTGATGTCTCATGCTCTTCAAGTGGTGTGGAGCGAAGAGGAGACGGAACCGGAATTGGGAACACCTCAGCGGCAGGTATCTGTCATAGCTTTGGTGCAGATGGGAGATGTATTTCCCTTCTGAAAATTCTTTTTACCAATGAATGCATCTATGATTGTAAATATTGTATCAACCGGAAATCAAATGATGTGCCAAGAGCATCCTTTACACCGGATGAGATCTGTGAACTGACGATTCAGTTTTATAGGAGAAATTACATTGAGGGATTATTTTTAAGCTCAGGGATTCTGAACAATCCAACCTATACCATGGAACTGATCTATGAGGCGGTGTACAAGCTGCGAACACTATATCGGTTTCAGGGATATATTCATGTGAAAGCAATTCCGGGAGCAGACCCGGAAATTGTGCAGAGACTGGGATTATTGGCGGACAGGATGAGTGTTAATTTGGAGCTGCCCACAGCGGAAGGACTTCAGAAACTGGCACCCAATAAGCATCGCAGGAATATCCTTGCACCCATGAGGCAGATACAGCAGGGAATTGCACAGAACAGGAATGAACTCGTCGTGTACAGGCATGCTCCAAACTTTGTTCCTGCCGGGCAGTCCACCCAGATGATTGTGGGAGCTACACCGGAAAGTGACTATCATATTATGACGGTAGCAGAAAACCTCTATAAGAAGTTCGAGCTTAAAAGGGTATATTACTCAGCCTTCGTAAATGTAAATGAGGACAAGGAGCTTCCGGCGCTGCCGGGTGGCCCTCCGCTTCTTCGGGAACACAGATTGTATCAGGCAGACTGGCTGCTTCGGTTTTACGGTTTTGAAGCAGGGGAGCTTTTGAGTGAAAGTAAACCCAATTTTAATATTCTTTTAGATCCTAAAGCTGACTGGGCGCTGCGCCATCTGGAATTGTTTCCGGTGGAGATTAACCGGGCAGACTATCAGATGATACTTCGCGTCCCGGGGATTGGTGTAAAGAGCGCACAGAGAATTGTGCGTGCAAGAAGAAACGGAAAGCTCAATTTTGATGACCTGAAGAAAATAGGAGTTACATTGAAGAGAGCACTGTATTTTATTACCTGTAACGGAAAAATGATGTATCCCACTAAGCTGGAAGAGGATTACATTGCCAGAAATCTGATTTCCAACAAGGAAAAGCTGCCTTTTGACAGAGACGGAATGACTTACCGGCAGTTGTCATTATTTGATGATGAACAGGAGAGCCTTTGGAAATTAGCTGTAAATGGATGAAAACAGAACGGATTAACTAAGCAGGAAAGAAAAATAAGGAAACAGGCTATGGAGGAATATTATTTAATCTGTGAGGATTCGCTGGAAGGAATTTTTACGGGGATTTATGATGCTTACTTGAAAAAAAAGCCACATGAGCAGATCCATATTCTTGTGAAAGGAGAAGACAATTATCGTTTGTTTGCGGTATATGAAAACTGTATTCCAAATGAAGAGAAAGCTGCCAAGGTGGCGAAAACTATTTTAAGGGAGTTTGGTAAGGAGACATATTTGGCTATATGCCGTGCACTGGCATCAAAGGAAACTGATAAAGGGGAAGCAATTTATAAGACTGTTGTGTCAGGTTTTCAAATGAAAAATCGTCATCAACTGATGGGCAATCTGGCGAATCCGGCAGTTCACAGAGTGTTTGAACTGGCACGTTTTACAGCAAACGAAGTGCACTTCCACATAGAGCTTTTGCGGTTTAAGGAACTGGAAAATGGAATTTTATATGCAGAAATCGGACCTAAGAATAATTTAATTACCTTTATTGTTCCGCACTTTGCAGATAGATTTCCACTGGAAAACTTTGTAATATATGATGAAATAAGAAATATTTATGCAATGCATCCTGCCGGGGGCGATTGGTATCTGGTACATGGAGAAGAAGGGATAAAGCAGATAGAACATACTTTTTCAGAGGGAGAGAAGAAGTATAGTGAACTGTTTTGCCAGTTCTTTCATACAATAGCAATAAAAGAACGAGAGAATTACAGACTTCAGCGGAATATGCTGCCTTTAAGGTATCGCGAATATATGACAGAATTTCAGCAAAAATAACAATATATTGCGCTTGGAATGTCATGAAAGCACGAAAGATAGGGAAAAAGGTACTACAATATGTTAATATATTCTTAAAAAGTGCTTTGTATCAAAAAAAATACTTTACAAATGAGAAACTGGGTGGTAATCTTGCTTCAAGTACTAAGAAAACGTTTTTTTAACCTGCATTTTAGGAAAAGGAAAGGTGATAATATGATGCAGCGTAGAATAAAACTGAGATTGGATGAAGTGAAGGATTTTGTTTCCGCAGCTTCAAAGTGTGACTTCGATATTGATATTTCTTATAACAGATATGTGGTAGATGCCAAGTCTATTGTTGGGGTATTAGGTCTTGATTTAAATCAGGTGTTAACCGTGTCCTATAATGGATATGATGCCCAATTTGAAAAAATGCTAAACCGGCTTAGTCTCGCAAGCTAATTTTATTACTAAAGATTTCTAAATAATAATGATCACTAATGAGTCTTCCGTATCATTAGTAAGTATTCTTTTGTCTCATTGACTCCCTGTAAAAGATAGCGTACTATCTTTTTAGGGAGTTTTCTTATTTTATATTTTACAAAGAAGAATTTGAACAGGGCAGTCAGTATGGAAATACAGATTTCAGTCAGGAACCTGGTGGAGTTCATTTTGCGTTCCGGCAATATTGACAATCGAAAAGCAGCTTCTCCTGATAATGCAATGCAGGAAGGGGGGCGGATACATCGGATGATACAGAGACGTATGGGCTCTGAATATCATGCGGAAGTCTTTTTGCGCCATTTGTTTGAGACAAAGGATTATGTTATTCGGATTGAAGGAAGGGCAGATGGGATTATTATTGAGCCGGAAGCAGATATTGCACAAGTACCCGAACTTACGGACATTGAAATCCCTGTTTCCTACAGGGATTCGGTAACCGTGACTGTTGATGAGATTAAGGGAACTTATAGAGATATCCATAAGTTGAAGGAAGCAATGCCTGTCCATCTGGCACAGGCAAAGTGTTATGCATATATTTATGGGAGACAGAATGATTTAAGAAACGTAAGAATAAGGATTACCTATTGCAACATAGATACAGAAGAGATTAAATATTTTCATTTTGAATATAGTATGGAGGAATTGGAGGAATGGTTTGAAGAAGTGATCGGTCAATATAGAAAATGGGCTGATTTTCAATTCCAGTGGCAGAACCTGCGCCAGCAGTCCATTAAGCAGCTTGGTTTTCCATTTCCCTATCGGCAGGGGCAGAAGGAACTTGTAACCTATGTCTATCAAACCATTTACCATAAGAAAAAACTGTTTATTGAGGCACCCACAGGAGTGGGAAAGACAATATCAACGTTGTTCCCTGCAGTGAAATCCATGGGAGAGGGCAGAGGACAGAAGATTTTTTATCTTACTGCCAAAACGATTACGAGAACTGTTGCAGATGATACCATTGAACTGATGCGCCAGCAGGGGCTTAAGCTGAAGTCGGTAATTTTGACCGCCAAGGACAAAATTTGTTTTATGGAGGAAAGTGAGTGTAATCCGGAGTATTGCCCCTATGCAAAAGGACATTTTGACCGCATAAATGATGCAATGTACGATTTATTGACTCATGCGGACAATTTTAACAGAGAGACCATTGAAGACTATGCAATGAAGCATCAGGTCTGCCCTTTTGAAATGTGTCTTGATATGAGCCTGTTTGCAGATGTAGTTATTTGCGATTATAATTATCTGTTTGATCCGCATGTGTATTTGAAACGTTTTTTTTCAGAGGGAATCAGGGGAGAATATATTTTTCTTATTGACGAGGCACACAATCTTGTGGACAGAGGACGGGAGATGTACAGTGCTGTTTTAAAGAAAGAAGATTTTCTGGTGCTAAAAAGAACTGTAAAAGACTTTGATGGCAAAATGTATCGTCAGCTGGAAAGATGTAATCGAGAACTGTTGGAATTAAAAAGGGAATGTGAAAGCTATCTGTGTCTGGATGATGTTGAAGCTGCACCCTTTGTAAGGGCATTGGTTAGACTATCAACAGTTATGAGTGATTATCTGGAGGAGCATGAGGAAAGCCCGGTCAGGAAGGAGATTCTGGACTTCTATTTCGAGATTTCTCATTTCCTTCTTATCAATGACAAGATGGATGACAACTATGTAATCTATACGCAGATGGAGTCGGATGGGGGTTTTAGTATAAAGCTTTTCTGTGTGAATCCATCCAAAAATCTCAGAGAATGCATGATGAGGGGACGAAGCACCATTCTTTTTTCAGCAACTCTTCTTCCGATACAGTATTATAAGCGTCTTTTGGGGGCAGAAGAGGGAGATTATGAGGTCTATGCCCACTCGGTTTTTGACCCGCGCAAACGAGGACTTTTTATTGCGAATGATGTGACCAGCAAATACACCAGACGAACAGATATGGAGTATTACAATATTGCAGCTTATATCTCCAAAATTATTAATCAAAGAGAGGGAAATTATATGCTGTTTTTTCCATCCCATGCCTTTCTTCAGAATGTGTATGAGGCTTTTTATCATCATTTTCTTGACATGTCACGGATGGACTGTATTTTGCAGGAAGAATATATGGATGAGCAGAGTCGGGAGGCATTCCTTTCAAGATTTGAAAATAAGCCGGGAACCGAAAAAGGGCAGGCGGGAACATTAATTGGTTTTTGTGTATTGGGAGGTATATTCAGCGAAGGGATTGATTTAAAGAAGGATAGCCTGATAGGGGCTGTGATTGTGGGAACCGGGCTTCCACAGGTATGTAATGAGCGTGAAATACTGAAGAGTTTCTTTGAAAGTCAGGGTGACAATGGGTTTGATTTCGCTTACAAATACCCGGGCATGAACAAAGTCCTGCAGGCGGCAGGAAGAGTGATTAGAACGGTGGATGATGTAGGAATCGTAGCGTTATTGGATGAGCGGTTTCTGACGGCAGCTTATCTTAGAATGTTCCCGAGAGAGTGGGAAGATTATGAGAGGGTATCTCTGGAACAGATTGAAAAAAGGGTTGAACGCTTCTGGGATGAGTGGTTGTAAGACTAAAATGAAGGAAAATTTGAAAAATGACGTCGGATTTTGAAGAAAAAAGTGATAAAGTCACAAAATATGACACAGATGTCATTGTGGATAACTCTGTGGAAATTGGGGATTTCTATGATTTTTGCCATTTTTTTGCAAAATCAGCATGATTGTTTTTTAGTTTAAATTTGCAGGACAGAAATTTCAAAATTGAAAAAATACTAAGACAGTCAATAAAAATAGGCTCAATATTGACCGGAAGCGTACCAAATACCATTAGAAGTGATTTATAGTAATAGTTCAGTATGATCGGGTGGGTTGGCTCTGCGAATTTCCTTTCCGGGGCTATGACAGCTTTCGGGATTTTGGGAAACAGGCAGTACAAATATCCATTAGCTGCCCTGCTGACAAACTTGAAGCCAATAACATTGAAAGATGCGACGCGCCTTATTAAAAATTTTGTGAAAAATCAAGAAATCCATTTTAGAAAATGTACACACCAGTTTCAATGTCCGAAGCGAAGCAAGTTTTT
>JAQXYZ010000016.1 GCA_029226935.1 Bacillota bacterium
GGCAAGACGTTTGAAAATCCGTGTGAAGGGCAAGGATGGCAAGAAGTATTTTGCCCACACCTTGAACAACACGGTAGTTGCACCGCCACGTATGCTGATCGCTTTCCTTGAGAACAATCTCAATGCAGACGGCAGCGTCAACATTCCGAAGGTGCTTCAGCCATACATGGGCGGTACCGAGAAGCTGATTCCGAAGCATGATTGACAAAAATTTGTCAAAGTGATACGATAGAATCATCTGATGACGAAAAATTTTAGGAGGAATTGAACAATGAGTGAATTTAAGAACCTGATTCTGGAAGTTGCTGATGGCATTGCAGTTCTGAAGATTTCCAGACCGGCAGCTATGAATGCTTTAAACAGCGAGACTCTGGACGAGCTGAATGTATGTCTCAGTGAAATCGAGAAGAACGACGATATTAAGGTTGTGATTTTAACCGGTGGTCCGGACAAGAAGGGCAACGAGTTTAAGGCTTTCGTAGCAGGTGCAGATATTGCCGAGATGGTAAACTTTACCGCACCGGAAGCTCGTGCATTTGGAATTAAGGCATCTGAGCCGTTCTTTAAGCTTCAGAATATGCGTCAGGTAACCATCGCTGCTGTCAACGGATTTGCTCTTGGCGGCGGCTGTGAGATTTCCATGAGCTGTGATATCCGCATCGCCAGCGACAACGCAGTATTTGGTCAGCCTGAGTGTGGTCTTGGAATCATCCCCGGATTTGGCGGAACCCAGAAGCTTGCCCGTCTGGTAGGCATGGGACGCGCAAAAGAGATGATCTTTACCTGCGATAACATCGATGCTAACGAAGCATACCGAATCGGTCTTGTCAACAAGGTTGTTCCAAAGGAAGAACTGATGTCAACCGCTAAGGCTATGGCAGCTAAGATTATTTCCAAGGGAAGCTATGCAATCTCTGTTGCAAAGGCTGCTATCAACAACGGCTATGACATGGATATCAAGAATGCCGTTGAGATGGAAGCAAATCTCTTTGGTGTTGTGAACGATACCAACGATAAGAAGGAAGGAATGGGTGCTTTCTTAGAGAAGAGAGCTGCAAACCTGACAGACTTCTAATTACAAAATTTACATAGAATTTATCTTTTTATTAAGTTATTTTTTACACCTTTCATACAGGAATTACATATTTCTGCATGAAAGGTGTTTTTTTGATATTTTATTTGGGAAATTTGTCCTATAAGCTTTTCATATTGCAGGAGATATGGTATTCTTAAATAGGTTCGTGCTATTGCGCAGGACCACTGATATCACGGAATTATACCATAAGTGTTATCAGGTGATACAGGAATGAAAAAATATTGGAGGACAGAAATATGTGGGCTTATGAAAGTGTTTTTTATCAGATTTATCCCCTTGGGTTTTGCGGGGCACCATTTGAAAATGACGGGGTGTTAGAGCACCGGATCGAGAAGGTGAATGACTGGATTCCTCAGATTAAGAAGCTGGGTGCCAATGCGATTTATTTTTCACCACTCTTTGAGTCAGATACCCATGGCTACAATACGAGAGATTATACAAAGCTTGATACCAGACTTGGTACCAATGAGGATTTTGCAAAGGTATGTGAGAACCTGCACAAGGAAGGCATCAAGGTAGTTCTGGACGGTGTATTCAACCATGTGGGAAGAGGCTTCTGGGCCTTTGAGGATGTGCTGAAGAACCGGGAGAGTTCCCCGTATGTGAGCTGGTTTTCCCGGATTGACTTCGGTGGAAATTCCAACTATAATGACGGCCTGTGGTATGAGGGCTGGGAAGGCAACTATGATTTAGTAAAGCTGAATCTGAAGAATGAGGATGTGATCCAGCATATTTTTTCTGCCATCAGAGGATGGGTAGAGGAGTTTGATATTGATGGTCTTCGCCTGGACGTGGCTTACTGTCTGGATCGTGATTTTGTCCGCAGACTGCGTAAGTTCTGTGATGAGCTGAAGCCGGACTTCTTCCTTGTGGGAGAGACACTGCATGGCGATTACAACCAGCTGATGAATGATGAGATGCTGCATTCCGTAACTAACTATGAGTGTTATAAGGGATTGTACTCCAGCTTTAATTCCATGAATATGTTCGAGATCAATCATTCACTTCTGCGTCAGTTCGGTCCGGAGAACTGGACATTATACAGGGGAAAGCATCTTCTTTCTTTCGTGGACAACCATGATGTATCCCGTGTGGCATCGATTCTGACCAACAAGAAGCATCTGCCGCTGATTTATGCGCTGATGGTGGGTATGCCTGGTATCCCGTGCATCTACTACGGAAGTGAGTGGGGCGCAGAAGGAAGAAAGGAGGAGGGAGATCCGAGTCTTCGTCTGTCTTATGATGAGCCTCAGTGGAACGAACTGTCCGATTGGATTGCCAAGGTGGTAGAGGCAAAGAAAACCTCTAAGGCACTGCAGTATGGTGGATTTGTGTCCGTTGTACTTACCAATGAACAGTGTGTATTCTTAAGAGAACACGAGGGAGAGAAGGTTTATGTAACAATCAATGCGTCCGATCAGTCGTATCATGCAGGATTTGATGCAGGCTGTGGAGAAGCTGTTGACCTGATCTCCGGAGATAAGATTGCGTTAAATGGAGGCTTGGACCTGCCGGGCTACAGCGCATATTTCCTCTGTGTGAAATAGAATGCTGAAAGATTTTGATCT
>JAQXYZ010000017.1 GCA_029226935.1 Bacillota bacterium
TGGTTTACCAATGAACCGTTTATCGCAAATATTCTGGCAGAAGGTCTGGATGTAATTGGCATGTTAAAAGACAATAAGCAGTACTACATTTACAAGGGCAAAAAATATAATCTGAAACAACTTGGAAAATTGGTGTCCTTCCGCAAGCCTGGTGATATCCTGTATTCAATCTGCGTTAAAACAGGAAAGCAGAATATTCCTGTAAAACTTGTGTTTGTCAGAAACCGTAATAAACGCAGTGAATATATTGTGCTGCTTTCCACTGACTGCACACTGAGCAACGAAGAAATAGTCAGAATATATGGGAATCGGTGGTCCATAGAACTTTTCTTTCGCACCAGCAAATCCCTGCTTGATCTTGGCTCTGAATTTCAAGGTCTGAGTTACGATATGACCGTCAGCAGTACAGCTATAGTATTTACAAGATACATACTGATTGAATGGCTTCGCAGAAAGAAAAATGATGAAAAGACCATCTGCGAATTATTCTATGTGTGCTGTGATGACATACAGGATATGGAACTCAGTACTGCTCTTAAACAGTTGCTTGAAATACTGGTAAACGGGCTTGGAAATCAGATGATCACTATCACCTCTGAAATCAAAAGTCAACTAATCAATTGGTTCGTGTCCCAGCCTGCATTTATACAGGCTTTATGCCCGGATTTCGGGTGGGAAGTTTGAGTATGTTATCTTATAGAAAACGGTGCAGCTGATTTTTACGATATTCTGATCCGCGGAGTATCGGCTGGTTCCCTTCATCTTCTGTGCGGAATTGCACTCAGCTGTGGAATTGCTTATGTATTTCGAAAGAAGTGGATTATGGTTACTGGGACCATCGGTGCACTTGGGGCCTGTGTGGTTTTTCATGGGATTTATAATATACTGATCACAGCAAAAGGCAGATGGAATCTGATCGGATATCTGTTTCCGATATTTTTAATCTTTGCACTTCTGGTCGTTAAAAAATCGCGGTTTTATAAGAAAATTGAATTCGAATAAAATCAATCAAAATAGCAAAAATAAATGCCCTTGCAAGTAAACTTGCAGGGCATTACAGAATTGCTGTTTTTTTTACAGCTTTTCACTTTTTCTGCTGTAAACATTATCATTATGATTGCAACTCTACCCAAAACCTATTATAATAAGAATCATGAAAAGCAACACAGCAAGGAGGAACTTATGAAAAAGATCAAAAAACTGACATCCCTATTATTTTGCTGTCTGTTTTTATATCTGCTGGCATTTCCAGGACAGGTACAGGCAGCCTCTCTCACCCCTACTGCGCAAGATAACCTTAGTGTTAAATTAAGGCGTTCTTCTGACCTTATTTCTATTTCCAACGGCTATATGCGAGTATTCCGCAAAACAAACAGCGTCGGTATTGAATACTATGACAACAGCCTGCAGATTACAGACAAAAGAGAAATTCCCATGGAGCTTCCTTTATGGGGTGGTTTTTATGCAGGATCTGATGGATATTACCTGGTAGAGGGACAAAATAACACCGCCGAAGATAATTCCGCCGAGGTTATCCGTGTCATCCGATATGATACAAACTGGAATCGCAGCGGTGCGGCTTCCATTACAAGCAATCCGGATTTATTTGGAGGAGAGGTTCGCTATCCATTCTATTACGGATGTGTGGAAATGACAGAAACCAACGGAACTCTCTATATTGTAACCGGCCATGAAGGCTATGTAGATAAATCTGTTGGACAGGGACATCAGGGATTCCTTATGATTGCCGTTGACCAGGCTTCCATGACCGGAAAGATCGTAAGCTGTGATCTGTGGCACTCCTTTGCCCAGTATATCAAATCGCAGTCCTCTTATCTGTATGTTCTGGAGCAAAGCGAAGGTTCCCGCTGTACCAAACTTTCCAGATACGACAGTACCACCCTTGATAAAAAAACTATCGAGCTTCTTCCTTATGGTGGTTCCCGTACTTCCGTATGGGCACTGAACTGCTACGCAAGCGTAGATGGTATGGCTGTTTCTGCTGACAGTGTACTGTGTATCGGAACGACCATCGACCAGTCCCAATATGACAATGTGACAAGTGACACTCCTCATAATATTTACCTTACAATTACTCCTGTTTCCGATTTTTCAAAAGAAGCAACCTCTGTAAAATACCTTACCAACTACACTGGCAATGGAAAGAGTTTTATGGGGGTAAAGATCACTCCAATCACAGAAAACCGTTTCATGATTTCCTGGGAAGAATATGAAAATACAGTCGATTCTTCGTCAGAAAATTACGCATCTGCTGATGATTCGCTTTCTTCCAGTACTCTTCATTACCTCTTTGTTGATGGTAAGGGAAATGTACTTAGCAGGGAATACACCACTGCTGCGCCCGTATCCGACTGCCAGCCTGTCGTTAAAGATTCCAAGGTTGTTTACTACGCCTCCAATGCCAATACTGTTAATTTTTACTCTATTGATGCAAATGACGGCACAGCCTCCAAAAAGATTTACCGTACTGCAGGTGAAAATGCTACCTGGGATTTTGCAAATGGTGTTCTCACCATTTCCGGTCAGGGTGCACTTAATATCTCCACGGATGAAAACGATCGTTTCCCCGTTTCTTCCACTCAGGGCGGCTACATTTTCTGGAGCGACACAGCATGGAAGTCCATGAAAAATCAGGTAAAAAAAATAGTTATAAAATCCGGGATTACCAGTATTTCAGAAAATGCATTTAATTATCTGCCCAATCTGAAGGAAGTCGTAATTGAAAACGGTGTCCACACTATTGGAAAGGAAGCTTTTGCTTTCTGCTCTAATCTTGAAACAGTCACTCTGCCAGACAGCGTAATCAACATCGGGGATGACATTGTATGGGAAGGCTCCTACTGGTATTCCGGCGGTCATGTATACTACGCCACCATTTATGCCTCCTCTAACTCAGCTGCCATTACATATGCACGTAAGAACAACATTGGTTATGCCTGCGACCTTTCTCAGGCATCTGTAACCGGAGTTAAAGCGACTTATGCTTATACTGGAAAAGCTCTAAAACCAGTTCCAACTATTACTCTTGGAAAGCAAAAACTTATAGAAGGACAGGATTATAAAGTTACCTACAGCAATAACAAAAAAGTCGGAACTGCCACTGTAACCATTACAGGCCAGAACAACTATTTTGGAACTATTACCTTAGATTTCCAGATTACCTCAAGTTCAAATAACAAAGATGATAAACCTCAGACTACAGTAGTGAAATCCTTCAGTGATTCTTACAATGTCTACACAGTTAATAAAAATGGTACCTCTGTTACTTTAAAGCGGTCAAAGTCCAAAGCCATCACGACTGCAGCAATTCCTTCCTCTGTGAAGGCAAACGGTCGGACATATAAAGTCACAGCCATTGCTTCCGGAGCTTTCAAAAACTGCCGGAAGCTAAGACAAGTAACCATTGCCAGGAATATTTCTTCCATCGGCACCAGTGCTTTCCAGGGCTGCAGTGCTTTACGGACTGTAAAGATTGGCTCCAAAGTTTCTTCCATTGGCAAAAAAGCATTCTACGACTGCAAGGCCCTTACTTCTGTCAGCATTCAGTCCAAGAAGCTTACCTCCGGTACCGTAGGAAAAAGTGCTTTCACCAAAGCCGGCAGAAACAACTACAAGAAGCTGAAAGTAAAAGTACCAGCAAGCAAGCTTTCCGCCTACAAAAAGCTCTTCAAGAGTAAGGGACTTTCTGCAAAAGCAAAAATCAGTAAATAAGCCATTTTTCTTTATGAAGCAGCTGCCATATAACAAATGAAGCCGGTGTTTAAAAACACCGGCTCAGACTGTAGACAAACTTGGTGTTGGGGATTATGGCCAGCACCATTTTTCTTTTAAAACTTCTTTTCTTTTTATTTTCTTCAAAATCAACAAAAATCTGGCTGTGTTCCAACCTCGTTTTTCCAGGATCTTTGCCAGTTTTTTCAAATTCATGCATGCAAAGGTAAGCCTGGCTTTCATTTCCATCCGTGCTTTTCCTACATACTGTGTATATCGAAATCCATGCTGTTCTTTCGCTGTACCGAAGATCCGCTCTATGGTTTCTTTTCTTAACTGGTAGATCTGTCTGTTTCCGATCGTGTGCCGAATGTCTTCTACCACTTCCGTATATTCTTCCCATACATGACGTGTGATCAGTTTTACATGATCCTTACTTTCTGTGCATTTTGAAAGACATTGTCATTCAGCACAATGTTCACCGCAGCTTTTATACTCTTTATATCCACTTCTGTTTGTTGTACTGTATGTCAATATATGTGCTCCCGGACATATATAACAATCATAGTATTCATCATATGCGAATTCGTGTTTTCCGAAAAAGCCTTCTTTGGTCTTGGGACGGGTATACGGAAAAAGTGGTTGAATTCCATCTTCCAACAGCCGATGGGCGATTGCCGGAGTTTTATATCCTGCATCTGCAACTACCATCTGCGGAT
>JAQXYZ010000018.1 GCA_029226935.1 Bacillota bacterium
GCCGGAATGCGCATAGAATCCATCTGTGTAGTGCCTATGATTGCATCCGGTAATGCGGTATCTACATTTACCGCACAGAATCTGGGGGCCGGGAATCAGGAGAGGATAAAAAGAGGGTATCTGGCAGCAGTCAGAATGGTGGCAGCTTTTGCGGTCATCATCTGTCTGATACTGACCGTGTTCCATAAAAATATTATAGAAGCATTTTTGGAAGTAGGAAGTGAACCATCTGCGTTTGAAACGGGGAATGCTTATTTGTCATTCATTGCTTTTTTCTTTGTCTTTATAGGGCTAAAGGCAATTACGGACGGCGTGCTGAGGGGCGCCGGTGACGTGGTGGTGTTTACAATGGCGAATTTAGTCAATCTGAGCATCAGAGTAAGCTTTGCTTTTGCATTTGCTCCTATTTGGGGAGTAGAAGCGGTTTGGATTGCGGTTCCCGTGGGTTGGGCGGCTAATTATCTCATTTCATTTATTAGGTATCTTTCGGGAAAATGGAGCAGAAAGAAGTTGATAAAGGTAGAGGAGTAGTAGTAAAATAATTGTGATACACATAGAAGGAGGAAATGGCCATGCAGCTTTTGGAGGAAAGAATCCGCAAAGATGGCATTGTAAAGCCTGGAAATGTACTTAAAGTGGACAGTTTTTTAAATCATCAGATGGATGTGGAACTGTTTAATGAAATGGGAAAAGAATTTAAACGTTTATTCCCGAGTGAAAAAATCAATAAGATTTTGACAATTGAAGCGTCAGGAATTGGAATAGCATGTATTGCAGCACAGTATTTCCATGTGCCGGTGGTGTTTGCCAAAAAATCGCAGAGCATTAACTTAGATGGTGAGCAATATACCACCAAGATTGAATCTTTTACACATAAGAGAGTTTATGATGTGATTGTTGCCAAAAAATATTTGGGTAAGGATGACCATGTACTTATTATAGATGATTTTCTCGCTAATGGATGTGCAGTGGCAGGATTGATTGATTTGGTAAAGAGTGCAGGCGCCACCGTTGAAGGGGTAGGGATTGCCGTTGAAAAGGGATTTCAGGAGGGCGGTCAGCTGCTTCGTGGCAAAGGTGTCAGAGTGGAATCTTTGGCGATTGTGGACAGTATGAATGCAGAGACGGGAGAGATTGTATTCCGTCAGCAGTAAATGAGATATGGGAAATACAGACTGATTCCGGATGTCAGGATTAAATAACTGAGGCAGTATCTTTCAATGAAAGATACTGCCTTTTTAGAGTAAACTAGATGATTACTGGGGCTGGGCGACTCCGTTGCTGTCATCGGTAGGTGTGGCAGGTTGTTCGGGGGCTGCAGTTCCTTCAGCGGCAGGTACGGCAGCCTGCTGCTGTAATGCAGCCTGCGCCTGTGCAATTTCAGCACGCTGCTGTTCTACCAACGCTTCGGCATTGGGCTGGGCAAAAAATTCTGCATTGTGAGGGCAGGTCCCGGTCTGAGTCTGAGGTACAGTAACTGTGGAAACCGTGCCATCCTCATTGGTTACCTGTTGTGTTACAGTGGTTCCCTGCTGCAGGGAAGGATCTTCTACGGGAGTCAGTTCCAATACTCCCGGCACTTTGAACGGACATTGTTCACAGGCAGGAAGATTACTGTACTGGCAGATCATGCCCTGATAGTGAACGTCACAGCTTTCGGTAGGAACAGTACCCTCGGCAAAATATTCGGTTTTCAGCGTTCCATCACAGATACCGGCGATGGGAAGTTTGCCGGAGCGTGCACATACTGTTGCCTGTACAATGCCGCTTGCAGGCATCTGGAAGGATTCACTGGGAAGATCTTCGTGTATCTTGGACATAGCTGCACGCCAGAGTTTCTTTGCAAGGCTTCGCTCTGCACCCTGACGGAGCTTGGTATTATTATCATAACCGGTCCAGACTGTAGCGGTGTAATAAGGAGTATATCCGGCAAACCATACATCATTATAATCAGAGGTGGTTCCTGTTTTACCGGCAATTGCCATATTTCCAAAATTGACAGAAGCACCGGTACCCTGAGTTACAACATCAGCCATGGCATCTGTCAAAAGCCATGCGGTCGTTTCCTTGATAACCTGTCTGGAATCAGGCATGGTATTGTCGAGAATGACGTTTCCGTCATGATCTACCACCTTAGTGTAAAGCTTGGGTTTAATATAGGTTCCCCCGTTGGCAATGGCGGCATAAGCAGCATTCAGTTCTTCATTGGTAACACCGTCTGTAAGCCCGCCAAGAGCAAGAGACTGCTGAATATCGGAGTAAACCTGGGTTTCACCGCCTACGGTAACTTCTTTGCGGTCTACAATGGTAGTAAAACCAAAGTTTTTTAAATAGTCAAAGCCAAGCTGCGGCGTAATCATGGTCAGTGTTTTTACAGCAACAATATTCATGGAATCGATGATACCCTGACGCAGAGAATTAAGACCTCTGTATTCAGCACCCCACCAGTTGCTTACCGGTCTTCCGCTTGCATAGTTAAAAGGTGCATCGTTGATCATGGTAGCCAGTGTAAGACCTGCGCTGTCAAGAGCAGGAGCATAAACCGCAACGATTTTGAAGGTAGATCCCGGCTGGCGTTTGGTATCAGTGGCACGGTTCAGAGTCTTACTTCCTTCTTTTGCACCACGCCCGCCTACCATAGCAACAATGTAGCCGGTACTCTGGTCTTCAACCGTAATGGATACCTGTGGCTGTGGTGTCAGGGTAATGTTTTCATCATAAACTTCATCGCCGGCATTTAATACATCGGCTTTATATTCTTCAATCTGAGCGTAAGCATCCTCCTTAGAATCGTAAATCAGATTGAAGGATGCATTTTGTTCTTTAAAATGCGCCCGGAACATTTCAGTACTGTGATTTTCAAAATCTCCGTTTGCTTTTTTGATGGTCAGTGCGTAGTTCAGATACCACCTTACATTTTCCGGATAGTTTTCCTCATTGGCGAATACCTCATCGCAGATAGACTGAATATGAGGGTCCTGTGTGGAATAGATTTTGAGTCCGCCACTGTAAAGCAGAGTAAATGCCTGAGTTTCATTGTATCCGGCAGCCAGAAGATCATTCATCACATCATCGGTTAATGCGTCTACAAAGTATGTATTAACCATAGAATCTTCCGCTTCCTCATTTACGATCTGAATACGGGAATAAACATCGTCTGCCATTGCATCATCATATTCTTCCTGTGTGATATAGCCCTGCTCCAGCATGTTTCCCAGAACTTTTTTACGTCTTTTGGCATTTTCGTCCGGGTGGGAGATGGGATTATATCTGGAAGGATTCTGGGTAATTCCGGCAATTACAGCACATTCAGAAAGGGTCAGACTGTTGACTGATTTATTAAAGTATCGAAGGGAAGCAGCCTGAACGCCCAGCGTATTCTGCCCTAAATTGATGGTATTCATGTAGTTCAAAAGGACTTCATCCTTGGACATTGTCTTACTGAGTTCAATGGCAAGGTATTGTTCCTGTATTTTACGCTTTACCTTTTCCGCCATTCCTTCTTCACTGGTCCAGTCAGTAAATACGTTATTTTTTAGCAGCTGCTGGGTAATGGTACTGGCACCTTCCGTAAAATGGAAGCCATTGCTAATACCCACATAAGCAGCACGGAAGATACCTTTGATATCAATTCCGTTATGCTCATAGAAACGTTCATCCTCTATGGCAACAAAAGCATGTGCCAGATCCTCAGGAATCATATCCTGTGTCACAGGAATTCTGTTAGAATTCTGAGAAATCAGCTTGGCAATCTGGTTGCCCTCCAAATCATAAACGAAAGTAGAAAATCCGGTGGGAGTCACCTTGATATTTTCAATGCTGGGTGCTGTGTCAATAACGCCTTTGAAAATACCAATTCCCATGCTGATGCCGATAATGCCTACAGCAAGAATAAGCAGCAGGGACAGGTTTAAGATTGCAAGAAGCAGCTTCTTCCCCAGTTTGGTTGATGTAGCATGCAGGGATTTACTCTTTTCACGAATCCCCTTTTTACTGTAATTCATGTATATGCCTCCATGTTAGTTGAAATCAATTCAAATTTGCAATACTTAGAGTATACCAAAATGTGGAACTGAAATAAAGTTTTTTTATAGTTTATTAAGAATTGTTCACAAATTGATACACTTTTATTCCGGGCTGTGTTAAACTTCTTTCAGGTATATTCGGAAAAGAGCAGACAGGAAAGGAAATCGAGATGGCTGAGAAGGGGACAGAGTTTCTACCATATAAAGTGATTTGTAAACCGGGAACAGGAATTTATGAGGAAAAGAAGTCGCGGTTCATCGCCTATGTGGCACCTGCTTCCTCGGAAGAGGAGGCTGTCAGCTTTATAGATTCTATCAAAAAGAAGCATTATGATGCACGGCACAATTGCCCGGCCTTTATAATAGGAAGAAACAGGCAGCTGACGAGATGCAGTGATGACGGAGAGCCGAGCGGAACGGCGGGAAAACCAATTCTGGAAGTTCTTATGGGGGCAGGAGTTACCAACGTTGTGGTGGTGGTTACCAGATATTTTGGAGGTACGCTTCTTGGCACGGGAGGTCTGGTGCGTGCCTACACCCAGGCAGTTCAGGAAGGACTTAAGGATGCGGGAATTGCAACGATGCGGTATGGGGTGGAAATGACTGTTTCCATGGATTATACGGATGTCGGAAGGGTGCAGTATCTCTTAAACAGCAGACAGATAGAAATTGCAGACTCCAGATATACAGACAAGGTTGAATTTGATATCCGCATTCCCAAGGAGCAGGAAAATCCCTTGCAGAAGGCGCTTGTGGAAGCTACCTCGGCGAGAGCAGGAATAGAGGTAACCGGCTATGGTTACTATATGGATACGCAGAGGTAAAATGCAGGTAAATTTTATTGACAAAGCGCAAACCGTGGGCTAAAGTAAAAGTTGGCAGTGAACAAATAATTAAGAAGCAATTTTCTGAAAGGTGGTGGTTTTTATGAAGAAAAGTATAGCGGGCAGCAACGCCGATCTTCCTCCCCATAAGCGGAGTATAAAAATCACATATAAAGGAGAATTGCTATGGAAGAAATCAAGGATTTTGAGGTAGTTAAGGAACTACTTGAGACAAAGCAATATACCAGACTCCGCCAGAAGATGGCAGAAATGAATACTGCCGATATTGCAGCTGCAATGGAGGGGCTGGAAGAGGAAGATATGCTGAAAATCTTCCGCATTTTACCGAAGAATCTGGCTGCTGACGTGTTTTCTTATTTGGAGGTGGACAGCCAGCAGTACATTATTACCAGCCTGTCCGAAAAGGATGCGGCAGGAATTATCAATAACCTGATGGCGGATGATGCTACGGACCTTTTGGAGGAAATGCCGGCAAACGTAGTCAAGAAGCTTCTTGCCAATGCCAGTCCTGAAACCAGAAGAGACATTAACCATCTGCTCAGATACCCGGAGGATTCCGCCGGAAGTATCATGACAGTGGAATACGTGGATCTGAAAGAAAATATGACAGTGGAGGATGCCATTGCCCGTATCAGAAAAGTGGGTGTGGACAGTGAAACGATTAATATCTGTTATGTACTGGATGCCAAGAGAACGCTGGTAGGAACCGTGGCATTGCGTTATCTGCTGATCAGCCCTCCCGATGCGGTAATCGGAGATATCATGCATGAGAATGTTATCTTCATCAATACGCTTATGGATCAGGAGGAGGTCGCCAGACAGTTCCAGAAATATGACTTTACCGCCATGCCGGTTGTGGATAATGAAAATCGACTTGTAGGAATTATTACTGTCGATGATATCGTAGATATCCTGCAGGAAGAGGCGACAGAGGATATGGAAAAGATGGCGGCTATCGTGCCATCTGATAAACCATATATGAAAACAAGTGTTATTGAAACTTGGAAGAAACGTATGCCATGGCTTTTGCTTTTGATGATATCGGCAACCTTTACAGGGAGCATCCTGACGACCTTTGAGGATGCGCTGATGGCTTGTGGTGTACTGATTGCTTATATCCCCATGCTGATGGATACAGGAGGCAATGCGGGAGGACAGGCGAGTGTGACCATTATTCGTGGACTTTCCTTAAATGAGATTGAGTTTCGGGATGCCTTCCGGGTAGTGTGGAAGGAAATACGGGTGGCATTCTTGTGCGGTATCACTCTGGCAGCGGCTAATTTTGTAAAATTGCTGCTGTTTGACAGGGTTGAAATCATGGTAGCGCTGGTGGTCTGCCTGACGTTGATTGCAGCGGTGCTGATTGCAAAGATTGTGGGCTGTATGCTCCCCATGCTTGCTAAGAGAATCGGATTCGATCCGGCGGTTATGGCAAGCCCCTTCATTACGACAATTGTAGACGTGCTTTCACTGCTGGTATATTTCCAGATTGCATCCATGTTGCTTCATATTTAATTAAGATAATAATAAAAACGCATTTACCGTATGGGAAATGCGTTTTTTGTGTTCTACATAGGATGTGCAATCAATCACTTATGAATTCTGTGCCATAGATGCAGTACGCATGGCAGCACGTTTCCTCATGGTAGGATCGAGAATTTTCTTGCGGATTCGGAGGGACTTCGGTGTAACCTCCAGAAGCTCGTCCGTATCAATAAATTCCAGTGCCTGCTCCAGACTTAATACGCGGGGAGGAGTTAAGCGGAGTGCTTCATCTGCACTGGAGGAACGGGTATTGGTAAGCTGCTTCTTTTTGCAGACATTCAGTTCAATGTCTTCTCCCTTTCCATTCTGACCTACTACCATACCGGAATAAACCTTTTCGCCGGGACCGATAAAGAGGGTGCCTCGTTCCTGTGCATTGTAAAGACCATAGGTAATTGCTTCACCGGCCTCAAATGCAATCAGAGAGCCCTGCTTACGGTACTGGATATCTCCTTTATAAGGACCATAGCCATCAAAAATGCTGTTCATAATGCCGTTTCCCTTTGTGTCGGTCATGAATTCTCCGCGGTAACCAATCAGCCCTCTTGAAGGGATGGAGAACTCTAAACGGGTGTAACCGCCGGAAGCGGTTCCCATGTTGCGAAGTTCCCCTTTTCGTTGGCTTAATTTTTCAATGACAGAACCGGAGAACTCTTCGGGAACATCAATGTAGCAAAGCTCCATTGGCTCAAGCTTCTTGCCGTTTTCATCTGTTTTATAAAGAACCTCTGCTTTACTTACTGCAAATTCGTAGCCTTCTCGTCTCATATTTTCAATCAGTACGGATAAATGCAGCTCGCCGCGGCCGGATACCTTGAATGCTTCGGTGGTTTCTGTCTCCTCCACACGCAGGGAAACATCCGTGTTCAATTCGCGGAAGAGACGGTCCCTTAAGTGGCGGCTGGTTACGTATTTCCCTTCCTGACCGGCAAGAGGAGAGTCATTGACGATAAAGTGCATTGCAATGGTAGGCTCTGAAATCTTCTGAAAAGGAATGGGAACAGGGTTTTCGGGAGAGCAGAGAGTATCTCCGATGTGAATATCCGAGATACCGGAGATGGCAACGATGGAGCCAATCTCTGCCTGTGCCACTTCTACCTTATTTAGTCCATCAAATTCGTAGAGTTTGCTGATTTTTACCTTTCTCATTTTATCCGGATCATGGTGATTGACGATCACAACCTCCTGATTGACTCTGACACTGCCGTTATCAACCTTGCCGACACCGATTCTTCCAACATATTCATTGTAATCAATGGTGCTGATCAGCACCTGTGTTCCGGCATCGGGGTCACCTTCCGGTGCAGGGATATAATCGAGAATGGTTTCAAACAAAGGAACCATATTTGTGCCCGGGGTATCCAGATCGAGGGAAGCAGTTCCGGTCTTGGCGGAAGCAAAGACGAAAGGACAGTCGAGCTGTGATTCATCTGCGTCCAGATCAAGGAATAGTTCCAGTACCTCGTCAACCACCTCCGCAGGACGTGCTTCAGGGCGGTCAATTTTGTTTACACATACGATTACAGGAAGCTTTAATTCCAATGCTTTCTTTAAGACAAACTTGGTCTGGGGCATAGCACCCTCAAAGGCATCCACAACGAGGATAACGCCGTTTACCATCTTGAGCACACGTTCAACCTCACCGCCAAAATCAGCATGCCCGGGAGTGTCTATGATATTAATCTTAGTATTTTTATAGGTAACAGCGGTGTTTTTTGAAAGAATGGTAATGCCTCGCTCTCTTTCAATATCGTTGGAATCCATTACACGCTCCGCAACCTCCTGATTGGCACGGAACACGCCGCTTTGTTTTAGAAGCTCATCTACCAGTGTGGTCTTACCGTGGTCAACATGAGCGATGATTGCGATGTTTCTTACGTCTTCTCGTTTCTGTTTCATAATTCCTCTCATTCTGCCGCAGGGCGGCTTCCGATTTGGCAGACAACGCTGCAAACTTGTATTTATCACATTTCAAACTGTTTTAGTATAGCACCACTGCTTAAGAGTTGTAAACAGAAAATTATCTGCGCGATAAGTAACAGTTCTTTTCATGGAATTTCTTCATATAAATAGTAATACATGACAGGAAAAAATTCTTAAAGTGTAAGAAGGGAGAACAAAAATGACAGATAAGGTAATTGAAAACAACCAGGTGGTAATCATGGGGGAAATCGTAAGTGATTTCGAATTCAGTCATGAGATTTTCGGAGAGGGCTTTTACATGGTCGAGGTAAAGGTTCCCAGACTAAGTGACTCCAGCGACATTATTCCACTGATGGTATCAGAGCGTCTGATTGATGTTGGAGAGGACTATAAGGGGCTTAACATCATGGTACAGGGTCAGTTCCGATCCTACAACAGGCATGAGGAACGCAAGAACAGGCTGGTGCTTTCTGTATTTGCGCGAGAAATTGAATTTGTGGATGAAACACCGGAGAGTTCTAAGACCAATCAGATTTATCTGGATGGATATATCTGTAAGGAGCCAATTTACCGCAAAACTCCTTTGGGAAGGGAAATTGCGGATTTGCTTTTGGCAGTCAACAGACCCTATGGAAAAAGTGACTATATTCCCTGTATCTGCTGGGGAAGAAATGCAAGGTTTGCCAGCAACTTTTCGGTTGGAACCAGATGTGAGATCTGGGGAAGAATTCAAAGCAGAGAATATATGAAAAGACTTTCAGAGGATGATGCAGAGAAGAGAATTGCCTATGAAGTATCGGTAAGCAAATTGGAGATTATGGAGGAATAAAGTTGATTTTTGCACACTTCTATGATATGATAAGCAACATAATTTTGAAAGCATTCATATGAGGTGTATGATGGGACAGGGACTTGTATACATATATAGTGGGGATGGGCATGGCAAATCGCCTGCTGCACTTGGCAAGGCTGTGATGATGGCAGCATCGGGAAAGAGCGTTGTGATTATTCAATTCCTGAAGGGTAAGGGATTGGCGGATTCAGAATTCTTGAGCAGACTGGAACCGGAGATCAAGATTTTCCGCTTTGAAAAGTCTGATGTAAATTTTGATGAACTTCCAGAAGAAAAGAAGACAGAAGAGATTCTCAATATCAGGAATGGACTTAATTTTGCAAAAAAGGTACTTGCAACAGGCGAGTGTGATTTGCTGATACTGGATGAAATTCTGGGGCTGATTGACAACGGGATCATTACAGCGGAAGAACTGAAAACCCTTCTGAATGCAAGAGATGAGGAAACGGATGTAATCCTTACGGGAATTCTGCTGAGTGATGAGATCTGTATGCTGGCTGACGAGGTTTCTAAGATTGAAACCTTGAAATTTAAGCGGTGGTAGCCGCAGTTTTTGCAATATTGTAAGCATGAAATCATAGCATCTATGCGTTGACAGCTTATACGCATGGTGCTATGATATTATTATATTAAGGAAAATTTCATAGGATTTAGAGGTAGAGGTTGCGTGTTTTATGAGTAATTTTTTGGATGTGACAGGCACAGAAGAAGGAAAATGAAAGGAAAAAACGCCGAAAGATTCAGGTCCCTTGTAACCGGTTTCTTGGGCATACAGTTAAGAACTGTATGACTGTCATCAATTTTGATGGGGCGCTATCCGATGAAACGGTATTAAGAGTAGTCGGTGCGCAATTATGATGTGCATCGATTTTTTATTAAGGAGGAGAAGAAATGGCTGTTTTTACAGGCGCAGGTGTGGCAATTGTTACACCCTTTAAACCAAACGGAGAAGTAAATTATGAGAAGTTCGCTCAGCTGATTGAAGATCAGATTGCAGGGGGGACAGATGCAATCATCGTGTGTGGAACAACAGGGGAATCATCTACCCTGACCCATGAGGAACATCTGGATGTAATTAAATATTGTGTAGAGAAGGTGGCAGGACGTATTCCCGTAGTTGCGGGAACCGGTTCCAACTGCACAGAGACAGCAGTTTATCTGTCAACAGAAGCAGAAAAATACGGAGTAGATGGTTTACTTTTAGTAACCCCTTACTATAATAAGGCAACTCAGAATGGACTTTACAGGCATTATAAGACAATTGCGGATTCTGTGAAGATCCCCTGCATCCTTTACAATGTACCCAGCAGAACAGGCTGTAATATTGCACCGGAAACGGTAGTTAAGCTTTGCAATGAGGTGGAAAACATTGTAGGCGTTAAGGAAGCAAGCGGAAATATCAGCCAGATAGTGAAGCTGATGTCTCTTGCTAACGGAAAGGTTGATCTGTACTCAGGAAATGATGATCAGATTGTACCTTTACTGGCGTTAGGTGCCAAAGGCGTTATCTCAGTTCTTTCTAACGTTGCACCCAGACAGACACATGATATTTGTGCAAAATTCTTTGCAGGAGATATTGAGGGAAGCTGTGCGGAGCAGTGCAGGGCAATCCCCTTATGCAATGCACTTTTCTGTGAGGTAAATCCTATTCCTGTCAAGATGGCGCTGAATCTGATGGGCAAGGAGGTTGGCTCCCTTCGTCCACCGCTTACGGACATGGAGGAAGAAAATGCCGCCAGACTTGAAAAGGCTATGAAGGAATACGGAATTTTGTAGAGCAGGGAGGCGCTGATAATGACTGAAATAATTATGCACGGCTGCAATGGAAAAATGGGTCAGATGATTGCTGGGCTGATTGCAGGAGATGAAGAAGTTACGCTGGTAGCAGGTGTAGATGCCTATGATGAGGGAAAGAATTCTTTTCCGGTATTTAAAAATATCAGTGAATGTAATATTAAGGCAGATGTAATCATTGATTTCAGTGCAGCACCTGCGGTAGACGGACTTTTGGACTATTGCGTGAAAGAGCAGATTCCCTGTGTGCTTTGTACTACCGGGCTGTCATCGGAGCAGTTAGAAAAGGTAGAGGAAGCATCAAAGAAGGTGGCAATTCTGAAATCCGCGAATATGTCCCTTGGAATCAATACCCTTATGAAGCTGTTAAAGGAAGCTACAGCCATTTTTGCACCGGCAGGGTATGACATTGAAATTGTGGAGAAGCACCATAAACTGAAGGTGGATGCACCCAGCGGTACAGCACTTGCACTGGGTGATTCGGTAAATGAAGTGCTGAATAATGAATATGAATATGTTTATGACAGAAGCCAGAGAAGAGAAAAACGCCCTAAAAAAGAGATTGGTTTTTCAGCGGTCAGGGGAGGCACTATCGTTGGCGAGCATGATGTGATCTTTGCAGGAGAAGACGAAGTGATTACCTTTTCTCATACGGCATATTCGAAGGCTGTTTTTGGTAAAGGAGCAATTCAGGCTGCCAAGTTCTTAAAAGGTCAGCCGGCAGGGCTTTACAATATGAGCCATGTGATTGGCTGAGTAATCAAAGGGGAATATGATGAATGAACTTCAAACAATGGAATTGAAATACTTAAAAAGTCTGGCAAATCAATACCGCAATATTGCAGCAGCATCTACGGAAATTATTAATTTGCAGGCTATTTTGAACCTTCCCAAGGGGACGGAGCACTTTTTGACGGATATTCATGGAGAATATGAACAGTTTAATCATGTGTTAAAAAATGGCTCCGGCGCAGTGAGACGTCAGATTGACGAGGAGTTCGGAAATACCTTGAGCAATAAGGATAAAAAATCTCTGGCAACATTGATTTATTATCCGAGAGAAAAACTGGATATTGTGCTGACGGAAGAGGATAATATTGAGGACTGGTATAAGATTACACTTCACAGGCTGGTACAGATTACCAAGAGGGTGGCATCCAAGTATACCCGGTCCAAGGTTCGCAAGGCACTTCCTAAGGATTTTGCTTACATTATAGAAGAATTGATTACAGAAAAATCAGATATTTCCGACAAGGAAGGATACTATAACGAAATTATCCATACAATTATCCGCATTGGCAGAGCACAGGAGTTTATCATTGCTTTGAGCTATCTCATTCAGAGGCTGGTCATTGACCATCTTCATATTGTAGGAGACATTTATGACAGAGGACCGGGACCACATATCATCATGGACACATTGATGAATTATCATTCGGTGGATATTCAGTGGGGAAATCATGACATTGTGTGGATGGGCGCAGCTTGCGGGCATCTGCCATGTATTGCAACAGTATTGCGGATTGCAGCAAGGTACGGAAATCTGGATACACTGGAAGACGGATACGGAATCAATCTGATTCCGCTGGCAACCTTTGCGTTGGATACCTATCAGAATGTGAATTGTGATGCCTTTGCAATCAAATACAATACTGACTATAATACCAAGGATTTAAGCCTTGATATGAAGATCCATAAGGCGATTGCCATTATTCAGTTTAAGCTGGAAGGACAGGTAATCAAAAAGCATCCTGAGTTTGAGATGGATGACAGGCTGCTCTTAGATAAAATCAACTATGAAAAGAAGACGATTATGGCATATGGAAAGGAATATCCCATTGTGGATACAGACTTCCCTACAGTTGACCCGAAAAATCCTTACAATTTGACGCCGGATGAAGAGCAGGTAATGACGAGAATCCAGCAGGCATTCTTAAAATGTGAAAAGCTGCAGCAGCATGTGCGGTTCCTGTATTCTAATGGTGGTCTTTACAAGATTCACAATTCCAACCTCCTTTATCATGGCTGCGTGCCGCTTGATGAAGAGGGAAACTTTAAGTCAGTAAATGTGGATGGCAAGAAATACAGCGGAAAAGGGCTGTATGACATTTTGGATAATTATGCCAGAAAAGGCTATTATGCCAAGAATGACCCGGCAGGAATGCGCAAGGCACAGGACTATATCTGGTATATCTGGGCGGGACCAAATTCACCGGTATTTGGCAAGGATAAAATGACGACTTTCGAGCGGTACTTCATTGAAGATAAGGAGACCCACAAAGAGGTTAAGAACAGTTATTATTCTATGCTGGATCGCGAAGATATACTGAATCGCATTTTGCAGGAATTTGGGCTTGATACGAAAAAATCCCATATCATCAATGGGCATGTTCCCGTAGAATTAAAGAAGGGTGAGACTCCTATCAAGTGCGATGGCAAGCTGCTCATTATTGACGGTGGATTTTCCAAGGCATATCAGAATAAGACGGGAATCGCAGGGTATACATTGGTAGCAAATTCTCACGGAATGCGTCTGGTAGCCCATGAACCCTTTGAATCCACTGAAGCCGCTATTTTGCATGAATCGGATATCTTTTCAGATTCTACGGTAGTTGAAACTGCACCCACAAGAATTCGGGTTTCGGATACGGATGTCGGTGCAGAGCTCAGAGAAAGCATTAAACAACTGGAATTGCTTTTACAGGCATATCGTGACGGTACGATTATTGAAAAATAATTTTTTGCAATAAAAAGGAGGGCAGACGTTTCGTCTGGACCTCCTTTTATTGCTGCTTAGCGCTTGGGAGTTGCGGTTGCCTGTGCATTACCTGTGTTGGCAGTGTTATTTGTATTATTGTTAGCATTGCCATTTGTGTTGTCTGTACCATTACCTATGACATCATCTGTGACATCAGATACACCGTTTGCAATATCATCCACTACATTTCCTACTGCATTACCGGCATCATCCAGAATAGAATTACCGTCATTGCCGGTTGTGTTGGTTGCATTATTTACGTTGTTCCCGTTGGTACCATCTGTTGTTACATGGTCACCGGTGTTTCCTGTATTGTTATCAGTACCGGTTCCGGTTCCCGTACCCATGTCGGTTCCATTTGTGGTGTTCCCTGTAGTGTTGTCTGTGACAGTGCCGTTTCCGGTAGTACCACCGGTAGTATTGTTAGTTCCGGTGGTACCGTTTTGTGTGGTGGTGTTGGTATTTCCTGCCATGTCATTTGCATTGTTGTTTTTTCCAGTTCCGCAGGCTGTAAAAACAAAGAGCATTGAAAGAACAAGAGATACCATAATCAGTTTTCTCATATTTTTCATAATGACCTCCTTATATAAGAACCGCATTCTTGTCAGTTCTGTTGCTATTATGTGCAGGAAAGAAAATTTTATTCATATTGCAGTCAGGATGATAATTTAGATACAGGCAAAAAGTTATTTTTTGACAATGAAATAATGGATAAAATTGTAACAGTTATAAAAGATATGTTATACTGAAAAAATAAAAATAATAAAAAGGATTAAATAGAAAATGAAATTCAGACCATGTATTGATATTCATAATGGCAAAGTAAAACAGATTGTTGGCGGTAGCCTTAGGGACCGGGGAAACGAAGCGATGGAGAATTTTGTGGCTGTGCAGGATGCTGCTTTCTTTGCCGGCCTTTATCAGGAAAAAGGACTGAAGGGTGGACATATCATACTGTTGAACCCATCCTCCAGTGAATATTATCAGCAGACTAAAGATCAGGCTGTGGAAGCACTGAATGTTTATCCCGGAGGCCTTCAGGTTGGCGGAGGAATTAATCCGTTTAATGGGGAAGATTTCCTGAAAGCGGGAGCGTCCCATGTGATTGTTACCTCCTATGTATTTAAGGATGGTCAAATCCATTATGACCGGCTTAAGGAAATGAAGGCAGCAGTGGGGAAGGAACATCTGGTGCTGGATTTGAGCTGTAGGAAAAAGGAAGGGAAATATTATATTGTAACCGACAGATGGCAGAATTATACGAACGTGGAATTATGCAGGGATACCCTTGAAGAGCTTATGGATTACTGTGATGAATTTCTGATTCATGCAGTGGATGTAGAGGGGAAGAGCCGTGGCATCGAGCAGGAACTGGCAGCTTTCCTCGGCAGGGAATGCAGAATACCGGCGACCTATGCCGGAGGTGTACATAGTTTTCAGGATTTGGAACTGTTAAAGCTTCTGGGAAAAGACAAGATTGATGTGACAATAGGAAGTGCACTGGATTTGTTTGGAGGCAGCATGAAATTTGAAGAGGTGCTGGCGTTTACAGGTAAATGAGAAAACAAAAAATAACCTATCCCTCTATGAGATAGGTTACTTTTTAGTTAATCGGATAAAACAATATTGCAAATTCAAAATAAAATGAAACATTTATATTAAGAAAAGGCACATCGTGTTACTGATTAATTATAACTTTGTTACGTTTACAGCCTGAGGTCCTTTTTCGCCGTTAACTACATCGAACTCTACGGAAGCGCCTTCTTCAAGAGACTTAAAACCTTCCATATTAAGTCCTGAGTAGTGTACGAAAACATCGTTTCCTGATTCGTCAGAGATGAATCCGTAACCTTTTTGGTTGTTAAACCATTTTACTGTACCTTTGTTCATTGTAGATACCTCCAAAAAAAATAAATAGTAATGCATATCACAGAATCCTGCAACATAATCAGAATATCACAGTCATGCTTAAAAGTAAAGAAAATTATGACAATTATGGAAACTTTCAGTAACATTCCGGCTTATTTAACGGCTTGCGGTAAACACCGTTTTAATGCTATGATAAACAACAAAGCGGCAGTGAAAATGAAAAAGAAGGTGGAGAAAGACAAATGGATGGAGACGAAAGAAGAGAGCAGATTATTAAAATATTGTCCGAAAATACGCTGCCTGTTGCAGGAACCGAATTGGCAGCCCGCCTGGGGGTCAGCCGGCAGATTATTGTTCAGGATATCGCCCTGCTTCGGGCGGGAAATAAAAATATTCTTTCCACAAATAAGGGATATATCCTGTTCCATGCAGAGGAAGGAAAAAAGGCATATAAAAGAACCTATAAGGTGAGGCATACCAATGATCGGATGAAGGAAGAACTGTATCTGATTGTAGATTGTGGAGGAAAACTTTTGGATGTGGTGGTAGAACATCCTATTTATGGTCAGATAATGGTGGATTTAATTATTGACAGCAGGCAGGATGTAGACAATTTTGTGAAACAGGTAGAGGAATATCAGACAAAGCCGTTAAATGCATTGACGGATGGACTTCATTATCATACTGTTGAGGCAAAGGATGAGAAGATTCTGGAGTTGATACAGGAGAAACTGGAAAAAGAAGGATTTATTGCATGATAATGCTTGCATCTTTTGTAGGTTTGTGATACCCTTACAAATGGTTTACAACTGACAAGACAGCTGTAAATGCATTCTGCCCTGTCCCACCTACAACAAATAAGTGGGAAGAGGTGGTGTAAAGATGAAAGGTAAGGATATCAATATGAAAAAATTGAAGAGCATTTTAAATGAAATTTTTATAGACGGATTAAGCGGCATGGCGTCCGGTCTGTTTGCAACTTTGATTATAGGTACCATTATCCAGCAGGTTGGGAATTTAATCCCCGGAGCAATTGGCACTTATATTTATATGATGGGAAAGATGGCGGCAGCAGTTACCGGCGCAGGAATTGGGTGCGGAGTTGCCCTGAAGTTTAAGGAAAGCCCTTTGGTGGTGCTTTCCGCTGCAACTACAGGTATGGTAGGAGCATTTGCAAGCAAGATTATTGCAGGCAGTGTTTTAAGCGAAGGCACAATCGTACTGGCTGGTCCGGGCGAACCGCTTGGTGCATTCATTGCAGCGATGGTGGGAATTTATATAGGACGTTTGGTTTCCGGCAAAACTAAGGTGGATATTCTGGTAACTCCCTTTGCGTGTATTGTATCCGGCTCAGCAGTAGGACTGATTTTAGGACCTCCTATTTCTGCATTTATGACATGGCTTGGAAGTATCATTAACTGGGGAACGATACAGGCGCCTTTCCTCATGGGAATTGTTGTTTCCGTTTTGATGGGCATGATTCTGACGCTTCCCATAAGCTCGGCTGCGCTCGGAATTATTCTCGGGCTGGAGGGAATTGCTGCCGGGGCAGCGACAGTAGGATGCTGTGCAAACATGATCGGTTTTGCGGTGGCTTCCTACAGAGAGAATAAGGTAAATGGCCTTCTTGCACAGGGACTTGGCACAAGTATGCTGCAGATTGGCAATATCGTTAAGAAACCGATTATCTGGCTTCCGGCAATCATTACCAGCGCAATTTTAGGTCCTGTATCTACAATGGTGGTACATATGACCAATAATCCTACCGGTTCGGGTATGGGAACTGCCGGACTTGTAGGACAGATTAATACTTATCAGACCATGATTGCCGAGGGAAATTCTCCGGCAGTAGTGCTTGCGCTGATTGTGATTATGCATTTTGTACTTCCGGCAGTGCTGTCACTGGGTATTTCTGAGTTTATGCGTAAGAAAGGCTGGATTAAAGAAGGGGATATGAAGCTGTCTGTATAAAAGCTGTCATAGCCCCTGAATCGACATCCGAAGGGCAGGGCGGAATGCCTAATAAAGCGAAACTACCATAGGCAGTTACCACAAAGTGGTAAATAAAGTTGCTCAAAATTGTTACCTGTGATAAAATAAATGCAATTAATATGGAGGTGACAG
Organism: Bacillota bacterium; assembly: GCA_029226935.1. Lineage (GTDB taxonomy): Bacteria > Bacillota > Clostridia > Lachnospirales > Lachnospiraceae > Suilimivivens. The sequence goes on from JAQXYZ010000018.1 coordinate 17,737, forward strand.
GTAAATTATGGAGCAACAGACGAAAAGAAAAAGTAAGTTTGCGCTTCTGCTGGTAACTGAAAAGGAAGATGGTACTATTAAACAGCATCACATCAGTTCCACCGTAGTTGAAGTGGCAGCCGCCATACTTTTTGTAATATTTGTAGCAGTTATTTGCAAGTTTGTGTATGATACAATTACGATTAAGGACGCAAGAAAAGAAATTGTTAATCAGATAGTCACAATTAACAGCCTGACAGATGAGAATGAAGCATTATCCGTAGAAAATTCTACATTGAACAGCAAAATAGCAGTTTTAAGTGAAACAGTCAGTAAGAAGGCGGCAACGGAAGATGCATTATCACAGGAAACGATTGAAAATGCGTTGCCCAAAGGGTTCCCTTTAAGTGGATCTGCTACCATGAAGGAAAGTGAGGATGGAGATCCCATGCTGATATTTACAGCATCAAGCGGAATCAACATTATTACAACAGGAACCGGAACGGTAGCCAGTGTTGATGCGGATGAGGTTTATGGAGCAAGGATTGTAATAGACCATGAGAATGGATATAAATCTGTTTACAGAAATAATGGAACACCACTTGTAAAGAATGGAGAAGAATTAGGCAAGGGATATATTTTATTTTCGATAGGTGAAGATAATCAGGAGCTTGGTTATCAGATTATGAAGGATGACCAGTATATTGATCCTATGTTATTAATTGATATAAACGGATAACCGAAAGGTTATCCGTTTATTTGCTGCCCAAACGTTCAAACACCAGCTCATAGCCATCATTGCCATAGTTCAGTGAACGGTTTACCCGGCTGATGGTGGCTGTGGAGGCACCAGTCTTTTCTGCGATTTCAAGATAAGTTTTGCGATCCTTAAGCATGGATGCAACCTCATAGCGCTGGGAGAGAGAAAGCAGTTCATTGACAGTACAAAGATCTTCAAAAAACCCATAGCATTCTTCTTTATTTTCAAGACACAAAATCGCTTCAAATAAATGATCCACAGCAGTGGTCTGTATTTTCTTGTTCATTAAATAGCACCTCCGGAAAACATATTCACACAGTAGAATTTTAGCATATTAAAGTTTTAAAGTAAAGAAAAAGAAAAACCGTGAACATAAAGAAGATACCTTTCTGTTCACAGCCTTTCACATAATCTTATTTTGAAGATTTTCCATCAGATTTTCCGGTATTGGCTTCACTTGTGGTTGCCGTTTTGAATCCGTCAACCATCTTTTCAATCAGCAGCCGTTTTACATAGACATCATAGCTGAGCATGCTGATAAAGGAAAATAATTGTAAAATTTCCCGGTCTTCTTCAGGGGCGTCTTTAAAAGTCTCTTTGGAAGTAGAGAACTTCTTAAGAATATCTTCTTTAAGGTCCTCCACTTCAGCTTTTTCCAAACTGAAAACCTCTTCATAAATAGTTCCCAAATTCAGGTCACCGTTGGTCTGAAAATACTTTTCGGTAAGAGGTTTTAACAGGATTTGAATATCATTGATGGAAAGAATTCCTTTATAATAATAAATAAATATAAGCAGAATGAGGTGCTCCTTGCTGTATTTCTTCTTGACCGGCGGCGGGAGCAGATCATTTTTGGCATAGTTATTAATCATTGTTTTGGTCAGAATCTTATCCTCGCCGGGATTTCTGGTAGAATTCCTTAATCTGCTTTCCATAAAGGTGGTTACCTGATCCATATACAGATCAATGTTGGGGATATCCTCCAACTTGATATGATGTATTCTGTTAAGACTTTCTATAATACTGTTAATCAAATCTTCTGTGTCGATTGTCATTATACTTCCGCCTCACTTTTCACAAGTCAATAGCTTTTGATACTTATTATATAGTATTTAAAACCACATGACAAGTTTCTGATAAAAGAAATGTGACTATGATTAGCTGGTAATTTATGATATGCTGATTGGGAAATTTTTAAAAATTTTGAAGACAATGGGAAAATTGCTTCGTTATAGCATATGAAAGTAAGAAAGCAGAAGTGAGGTGGGAGAGATAAGTGCGATAGAGAACAGGGCAGCTTGTACGGAAAACAGGCTGGTCGAGTTAATTGATACCTATGATAAGCTTGTTTTTTCCATCTGCTATAAGCTGACCGGTGATTACTTTACATCCGAGGATTTAATGCAGGAAACATTTTTGTCTGCATTTCAGAAGTATGATACCTTTGACGGTATAAATGAAAAGGCATGGATATGCAGGATTGCAACCAATAAGAGTATTGATTATTTGAGGAGCGCCAGCCGCAGAAATGTTCCAACGGAGGATGCTTTTTTCGAAACAGAGGTGGAAATGAGAGGCTCTCCGGAGGAAATCTGCATGGAGGAGGAAATCAAAAACGAACTTACCAGACAGTGCGAAGAACTGAAGCCTCCCTATAATGAGGTGGCAAGGGACTATTATCTGAAAGAGTTAAGTGCGAGAGAGATTGCCGAAAGGCGCGGCCAGAGCGTAAAAACCATCCAAACGCAGATATATCGGGCAAGAGAAATGCTGAAAAAGAAATATAGAAGGGAGGAAACAGCATGAGAGAATACCCTACGGATGAAGAACTGGAGCTTTTTATAAGGCAGATGGAGCGGCAGGAACTGTATGCGCCTAAACATATGAAGGAACAGATTTTAGGAAGAGCATTTCCAAAGCAGTCTGCGGAAGAACCAGCCGAAAAGAGGAGCCATGGGGCGATGGTTCAAAGCTTTGCATATCGGTTTAAAATTGCAGCAGGTATGGCAGCGGCAGTGCTTATGCTGATCCTTCTTCCGATTCAAAGTGCAGACAGAGGATATGAGGAACCTGCCTCTCTTGACAGGAAGCCGAATGTCAACAGCGTCATTAATGAGAGAACCAGAGAATTGAATGGAAAAATAAACTCATTGTTTCAGCAGATAGGAAATATCAGTTTAGAATCTATTTTTGAAAAAGAAAATGATGGTAATGGAGGAATTTAAAATGAAAACTAAGAAAAAGAACAGATTTTTAACTTTTTGCTTCTCATGCCTGCCGGGTGCAGCAGAAATGTATATGGGATTTATGAAGATGGGGCTTAGCCTGATGCTTGTATTTTTTGCAATTATAGTTATTGGTGCGTGGATTAATCAGGGAATTCTATCGGCTCTTGGGATTGTGGTATGGTTTTACAGCTTCTTTCATGCAAACCACCTTGCCAGCTTAAGTGACGAGGACTTCGTGCAGGTGGAGGATCAATATCTGATGGGCATGGATGCACTGCCTGAAATGAAAGTTTTATTTGAAAAATACCACAAGCTGCTGGCATATGGATTGATTTTTGTCGGTGCATGCTGCCTGTGGGGATCTATCGCAGATCTTTTAAATGAGCTGCTTCCGGAACAGTATGATTTCATTGCAAGAATCATGTGGAGAATCGGAGATTATGTTCCCAGTGTACTGATTGGTATCGGAGTAATTGTGGTTGGCATCAAGATGATCAGCGGCAAGAAGGTTGAGCAGGATGAGAAAGGGGAATAAGGATGGAAAAACAGACAATCAGAGTGCGGAGGGTAGGCACAGTCACTTTCGGAATAGTGCTGGTAGTAACAGGTGTATTATTCCTTCTGAAACTATTCCTTCCGGCTCTTGACTATGGTGTGATTGTTCATTTTTGGCCGGTAATTCTCATCGGATTAGGTGTAGAAGTGCTTGCCGGATGCAGGTGGAAAACCTTTGAGGTCAGAAATGAGATGGGACAGCTGGTGGAGCAGAGCAAGGTAGTTTATGATGTTCCGGCAATTTTGCTTACCATTGTGGTTACCGGATTTTCCCTGTGCATGGGAATTGTGGATGTGGTGCTCAGCCATGCACAGGGTATTTCACAGAATATCTGTTTTTAAAGAAGTAACATATAAGGTGTCAGATTGATATGTTACTTGGCAGCTTCCTCTGCAAATTTTGTAGTAACCAGATCTGCATAGGGAACGCGCTGCTTAAGCTCGCCGCCTTCTTCCAGAATATTTTGAAGCAGTGTAAAGGATTCTTCTTCAAAGATCAGATTAGTTTTCCAGGTATCCTGCTCATAATAACGGGAGATAATGGTGGTAAGGGTTTCAAGGTCAGTCTCTGAAAACTGGGGCTGGATTGCTTTCGCAATTTCCTCGGGGGTATGTGATGCTACAAAGTCCATACCCTTTTGCAGCGCATTGGTAAAGGACTGAATGGTGTCGGGATGAGCTTCTATATAACTTTGCTTTGCAGAAAAAGAAGTGTAAGGAACATAGCCGGAGTCTTTACCAAGGGAAGCCACTACATAGCCATCCCCTTTTGCTTCAAGGGAGGTTGCATGAGGTTCAAATTCTATCGTAAAATCTCCCTGCCCACCGGAGAAGGCAGCAGCAGTAGAACCAAAGTCGATACTCTGGTCAATGGTGAGATCAGTCTTAGGGTCAATCCCATTTTTCATCAGGATAAATTCAAATACCATTTCAGGCATTCCGCCTGCACGTCCCCCCAGAACCGTATTTCCCTTTAACATATCCCAACTGAAGTTTTCAATGGGCTCCCGGGCAACAAGGAAGTTCCCGGCACGTTGAGTCAGCTGTGCAAAATTGACTACATAATCCTGAGTGCCTCCCGCATAAGTATAGATAGTGGATTCACATCCCATAAAACCAATGTCGGCTTCATCCGTGAGGACAGCAGTCATGGTTTTGTCTGCACCAAAGCCGGTTACCAGGGTGAGATCAATACCTTCCTCTTCAAAGTACCCTTCTTCAATAGCAACATACATGGGTGCATAAAAACAAGAATGTGCGACCTCATTTAATGTAACTTTCGTCATGCCATTGGTGGCGGAGTTCTCATCCTTTGCGCCACATCCTATCACAATCCCGGCGATCAGAGCGACACAGAGAGATAAGCAGACAAATTTTTTTAACAGTTTCTTTTTCATAAATGCCTCCATTTATATTCGATGATTTATTCTATACGGTATATTTGAAAAGTTGCTTGTACCAAGAGGTACTTTTTATGGACAACAAACGACAAAAAATATATAATAAGAACGATAGGAAATTTATCCGGAGACAGGAGGAAGAGTTATGGGATTAATGAAAGCAATTACCAGTGCAGTTGGCGGAGTGACAGCTGATCAGTGGAAAGAGTATTTCTATTGTGATGCACTGGAAGCAGATGTATTGGTTACCAAGGGAAAGAAACGCACAAGCGGAAGAAGTGGTGGAAATAATAGAGGAGAAGAAAACATTATTTCTAATGGATCAGTGGTTGCTGTCAATGAAGGACAGTGTATGATCATTGTAGATCAGGGAAAGGTTGTAGAGTTCTGTGCGGAAGCCGGTGAATTTACATATGATACATCCTCAGAACCCAGTTTGCTTTACGGAAATCTTGGTGAAAATATCAAGAAAACTTTTGCTACAATAGGAAAGCGTTTTACCTTTGCCGGGGATACCGCAAAGGATCAGAGAATTTACTTCTTTAACACGAAGGAAATTATGGGAAATAAATATGGTACAGCAAATCCAGTACCTTTCCGTGTAGTTGACCAGAATATTGGACTTGATATCGATATTTCCATCAGATGTAACGGAGAATATTCTTATAAGATTACAGATCCTCTTCTGTTCTACACCAATGTATGCGGAAATGTGACAGAAGATTTTGAAAAATCAGAGATAGACAGCCAGCTTAAGACAGAACTGATGACAGCTCTTCAACCTGCATTTGCAAAGATCTCAGCAATGGGTATCCGCTATAGTGCAGTACCGGCACACACCATGGAGCTTGCTGATGCATTAAATGAAGTTCTCTCTGCAAAATGGGCACAGCTTCGCGGAATTGAAATTGTATCCTTTGGTATCAATGCCATGAAGGCATCTGAAGAAGATGAGGCAATGATTAAGGAACTGCAAAAGAGTGCAGTGCTGCGTAATCCCAATATGGCAGCAGCGACGTTAGTCGGTGCACAGGCAGAGGCGATGAAGTCAGCAGCATCCAATACCTCTACAGGACCGATGATGGCTTTTGCAGGAATGAATATGGCAACTCAGGCAGGAGGAATGAATGCACAGCAGTTATTCCAGATGGGACAGCAGCAGGCACCTGCACAGACACAGCAGACAGCACCGTCACAGGATGCACCTGCGGCAGCAGGATGGACCTGTAGCTGTGGCAAGCAGGGTAATACCGGTAAATTCTGTTCAGAGTGTGGAGCACCTGCACCTAAGGCAGATGGCTGGGTATGCAGCTGTGGTGCAGTTAATAAAGGAAAGTTCTGTTCAGAATGCGGCGCGAAGAAGCCTGCAGGAGAACCCTTATATAAATGTGATAAATGTGGATGGGAACCGGAAGATCCCAAGAATCCACCTAAATTCTGCCCTGAGTGCGGTGATCCTTTTAATGAAAATGACGTGCAGTAATGGAGTACAGTATATAGGAAGAAGGGCGGAAGAATGAGTGAGTTTAATACCGATTTGGATGCAAAAACAGTATCCACTTTGGAGGAAACAGACAAAAAGTGTCCGTGTTGTGGCGGGGTCATGGATTTTGACCCCAAAACAGGAGGACTTTGTTGTCCCTATTGTGGACATACAGAGACAATTCCGGTAGATGAAAGTATACCGGAAACAGCGCAGGAACTGGATTTGGAGAGTGCAGACAAAACCGGAAACTGCGACTGGGGAGTTGCCAAAAAGACGGTTGTCTGCGAGGCCTGCGGTGCGGAATCTATTTATGATGCACTGGAGATTTCGGCTGTTTGCCCGTTTTGTGGTTCTAATCAGGTCATGGAGGCAGCGGCTCAGGATGCCATGGCACCTGGTGGAGTAGTTCCCTTTCAGGTTACAGACAAACAGGCTTCAGAATTGTTCAAAAAATGGATTAAGAAAAAGTGGTTTTGCCCCAAGCTTGCGAAAGAAAGTGCCAAGGCAAAGCATTTTAAGGGAATTTATCTGCCCTACTGGACATTTGATGCAGTAACAAAATCGGATTATACCGGAGAATATGGTAAGGATAAGACAAAAAAGGGTTCAAATGGTGAGGAACATGTTGAGACGACATGGTATCCGGTAAGCGGAACCTATAAGGAAAGCTTTGACGATGAATTAGTCTGTGCTACTACGAATCATAATCAGTCCATGCTACAGGGGGTGGAGCCTTTTCGTACTGCAGAAAATAAGGCATATAAACCGGAATATGTGGCTGGATTTGCAGCGGAGAGATATGCAATCGGCATAAAAGAAGCATGGGAAATGGCAAAGGATAGTATTCGATATAAGCTGAAAAGAAATATTGAAGATCAGATTGAAAGCACCCATAATGCGGATCATGTGAGAAATTTAAGAGTTCACACGTTATTCAGCAACCTGACCTACAAATATCTTCTTTTGCCTGTGTGGATTTCAAGCTATAAATATAAAGAAAAAGTATATCAGTTCATGGTAAACGGACAGACCGGAAAGGTATCAGGAAAGACACCAATATCCATTCCCAAAGTTATTATTACAGTAGCAGCTGTTATTTTAATTGTTGCCCTGATTGTATGGATGAGCAATTAAGGCAGGGGTAAGTCAGGAGAAGAAAGGAAATAAGTTTATGAATGCAGGGATAGCAGGGATAATTGTGATACTGGTTCTTCTGCTTCTGATTATTGGCAGCATCTGGTATGGGGTAATGCGTGCGAAGAATGCAGTGGAGTCCTTTTCAAGAGAAGCATTCGGCACTGCGGATATCAGAAAGGGACTTAGGCAGGTGGAACAGGAGTATGCATCCACACCCAAGTCGATTTCGGCAATGACCAGCTTATACCTTCCTAAAATCAAGAAGGATTTTCCTGAATTTCAATATGATGAAATGAAAGTCAGGGCAGAAAATGCCCTGACTTCTTATCTGCTGGCAGTGGATTATATGAATGTAGGGGGATTAAAGGAAGGAAATCAGGAATTAAAGGATAAGCTGGAAATGCGGCTGGAAATGTTGAAGGCTGCCGGAAAGAGGGAACACTATAGAAGCATCAAGCTTCATAGAACGGAAATATCCGATTACAAAAAGAGAAATGGAAGGTGTATCATTACATTTCAAAGTTCCGTACAGTATTATCACACACTGGAAGATGAAAACGGAAAAATTCTGGAAGGAAGCAATGAAATGCTGTTTCAGAGCAAATACAATACGGATGTTATTTATATACAGGACAGAAATGTGGTCGAGGATGAAAGAGATCTGTCTCTTGGATTAAACTGCCCTAACTGCGGCGCACCTGTATCCGGCACAGGAAACAAGGTATGTGAGTATTGCGGAACTCCTATTGTGGAGTTGAACATTTATGCATGGACCTTTAGCAATATTACAGAAGTACAGTAGAAACCGGATAATAGAATGAAAATTAAATTTAAAATTAATATTTTTCGAGCGATCAATAGAATGGAGTTTTAAAGAGAATGAGCATTTATGATACATTAAATGAACAGCAGAAAAAAGGTGTATTTACCACGGAGGGGCCAGTGCTTTTATTGGCGGGCGCAGGTTCCGGTAAGACCAGGGTGCTTACCCACAGAATAGCCTATCTAATTGATGAGCTTGGAATTAATGCCTGGAATATCATGGCAATTACCTTTACAAACAAGGCGGCAGGTGAGATGAAGGAACGTGTGGAAGACCTTGTAGGGATTGGATCGGACAGCATTTGGGTTACTACTTTTCACTCCACCTGTGTGAGGATTCTGCGCCGTTATGCAGACCGACTGGGGTATGATAATAATTTTACCATCTACGATACGGACGATCAGAAGTCTGTTATGAAGGATATCTGTAAGCGCCTCCAGATTGACACCAAGACACTTAAGGAGAGAGCAATCCTTTCTGCTATTTCATCTGCCAAGGATGAACTGATTTCTCCCAGAGAGTATGAAGTGAGTGCAATGGGAGATTTCAGGAAACAGAAAATTGCACAGGCTTACAGAGAGTATCAGGAAACCCTGAAAAAGAGTAATGCAATGGACTTTGATGATTTAATCATGAAGACGGTGGAGTTATTAAAAAACGATCAGGAGGTTCTTGGCAGTTATCAGAAGCGGTTCAAGTATATTATGGTGGATGAGTACCAGGATACCAACACCGCGCAGTTTGAACTGATCAGGCTTCTTGCAGATGCTCATCACAATCTTTGTGTGGTAGGGGATGATGACCAGTCCATTTATAAATTCAGGGGCGCAAACATCAGAAATATTCTTGATTTTGAAAAGGTCTACCCGGAAGCAGAAATTATCCGTCTGGAGCAGAACTATCGTTCCACTCAGAATGTACTGGATGCCGCTAATGCGGTAATTCGTAATAACAAGGGAAGGAAGGAAAAGACCCTTTGGACCGACAGGGGGGAAGGAAACAGAATTCATTTCCGACAGTTTGAAAATGCCTATGAGGAAGCGGAATTTATTGCAGATGATGTGGCTCATAAAAAACGGGAGGGCATAGCCGATTATGGAGATTGTGCGGTGCTCTTTAGAACCAATGCACAGGCACGTCTTTTGGAGGAACGCTTTATTGTGGAGGGCATTCCTTATGATGTGGTTGGCGGAACCAACTTTTATGCGAGACGGGAAATCAAAGATCTGCTTGCATATTTAAAGACCATCGACAATGGGCGGGATGATCTGGCGGTCAAGCGTATCATTAATGTTCCCAGAAGGGGAATAGGAGCGGCTACCATTGCAAGAGTGCAGGATTATGCAGACATGCGGGAAATCAGCTTTTATGATGCCCTGCGGCAGGCAGATGATATTACCGGACTTGGAAAAAGTGCATCAAAGCTCAAGCCTTTTGTGACAATGATTCAGTCCTTTAGAAGCAAATTGGAATACTATGGGCTTGAAGATTTAATTAAGGATGTGATTGAAACAACCGGTTATGTGGCAGAACTGGAGGCATCTGATGAGGAGGATGCAGAAAGCAGAATTGAAAATATTGATGAGTTAATCAGTAAAGTGGTGTCCTATGAGGAAGCGCACGATCAACCTACTCTCGGAGAGTTTCTGGAGGAGGTCGCTCTGGTAGCAGACATTGATAATGTGGAAAATGGCAGCAATAAAGTCCTTCTTATGACATTGCACAGTGCGAAAGGACTGGAATTCCCCCATGTTTATCTGGCGGGAATGGAGGATGGGATTTTCCCCAGTTATATGACGATTGTGGCTGACGATCCTGATGAGATTGAGGAAGAAAGAAGACTTGCCTATGTGGGAATCACCAGAGCAAAAGAAGATTTAACTTTATGCTATGCCAAGCTGCGTATGGTAAGGGGCGAAACACAGATGAACGCGGTTAGCCGTTTCGTGAAGGAAATCCCGGAGCGTCTAATGGATAATCGGCTCCCGGCACCGAAATACAAGCCGGTTGCCACCCCTATGCCGAAGCGCACGGCTGCGGAAAATAAGCCTTATATTGCCGGAGGCGGATTAGGTTCTTTGAAAGCTGCGGGCATCAATAAGGGAGTCGGTGCAGTTACGGGTGGAAAGCCGGACTATGATATTGGAGACCGTGTAAAGCATGTGAAGTATGGAGAGGGAACTGTTACAGACTTAGAACCGGGAGCACGGGACTATAAGGTAACAGTAGACTTTGACGATGTGGGACAGAAGATTATGTATGCGGCATTTGCTAAGCTGATAAAAATATAAAAGGCACATCGGGGATTTTCTGAAAAAAATGTTAAATTTTTCAATTTGCAGTAGTAAATTTTATCGTGAAATGTTATATTATTATTCAAGAAGGAAATACTAAAGCAGAGGTTTTTTGAAAAGAAATGCTGTGCTGATATTTTGGAAAGGGAGGCATACAATATGAATACATGGAGCAAGGTTGAGGAATTAATGGATTTTGTGAAAACACACGATATCAAGGAATTAAAGGATTATTGGAATCATAAGGAAGAAGAAAAGAAGAGCAATACCCTTTTATGGGTGCTTGCAGTTATCGGTGCAGTTGCAGCAGTAGCAGCAATCGCATATGCCGTATACAAATATTTGACTCCGGATTATCTGGAAGACTTTGAAGATGACTTCGATGATGATTTTGAAGATGATTTCTTTGAAGACGAGGAAGATGAGGAAAAGGAAACCGAAAAGGAAACAGAGGATGTGCCTAAGGGAGATAATGTAGCATCAGAGGAAGATTTCGCTGAATAATTTCCCGGAAAGAAAGCGAATGACAAGGGATGTGCAGAAGTGTACATCCCTTATTTTGTTGAAGAGGCAGGATGAGAGGAAACATGAAAAAAGGACAGATATTAACAGGAATGGTAGAAAAAGTTGATTTCCCAAATAAGGGCGTTGTTGTGACCGATGAGGGAAATTGTATTGTAAAAAATGTACTTCCGGGACAAAAGGTTACTTTTGTGGTACAGAAGAAGAGAAACGGGAGAGCCGAAGGCAGACTGCTTCGCGTTGAGGAAAATTCAATGCTTGAGACCGGAAGTTCATGCAGCCACTTTGGAGAATGTGGTGGCTGTACTTATATTTCGCTCCCTTATGAGGAACAGTTGAAAATCAAGGAAGAACAGGTAAAAAAACTTTTGGATGCTGCACTTAAAAATCAGACAGAAAGCTGGCAGTTTGAAGGAATTAAAGGGAGTCCGACCCAGAGGGCATACCGGAACAAAATGGAATTTTCCTTTGGTGATGAATATAAGGATGGGCCGCTGGCGCTTGGTATGCATAAGAGAGGCAGCTTTTATGATATTGTTACGGTAAAGGAATGTCAGATTGTAGATGAGGATTATCGGAAGATTCTGATGCTTACCAGAGACTTTTTTGATGGGATATCCTTTTATCATAGACTTCGCCACACCGGATATTTGCGGCATCTGCTGGTAAGAAAGGCAGTGAAGACCGGGGAGATACTGATTGCATTGGTGACAAGTTCACAGTTTATTGCAGCAGAAGAACTGCAGGATACGATGGGAAAGAAAGGCGATAGTGAGAATTGCATCAGTCAGAATGACAGGATGTGTGAGAAAGAGAGTGAAAAGCTGGAGGAATGGAAAAATAAATTATTAAATTTGGATTTAACTGGTAAAATAACAGGCGTTCTTCATATTGTGAATGACTCTGTGGCAGATGTGGTGCAGAGTGATCACACCGAGATTTTGTATGGACAGGACTATTTTTATGAAGAATTGCTGGGATTGAAGTTCAAGATATCCACATTTTCCTTTTTTCAGACCAATTCCCTGGGGGCAGAGGTTCTATATGAGACTGCCAGAGAATATATTGGCGAACTTGGAACAGAAGAAGAGTCGGGGACACCGGATAAGATTGTGTTTGATTTATACAGCGGTACCGGAACAATTGCACAGCTAATGGCACCTGTATCCAAAAAGGTCATTGGTGTGGAAATCGTGGAAGAAGCTGTGGAGGCAGCCAGAAAAAATGCAGAATTGAACGGTTTACATAACTGCGAATTTATTGCAGGAGATGTATTAAAAGTGCTGGACGAAATTAAAGATAAACCGGATATGATCATTTTGGACCCGCCCAGAGACGGCATTCATCCCAAGGCACTTAAGAAGCTGATGCGGTATTTAGTGCAACATATGGTTTATATTTCCTGTAAGCCAACTTCATTAGTTAGAGATTTGGAAGTTTTCCAGGAAAATGGGTATGAAGTAGAGAAGGTTTGTTGCGTAGATATGTTTCCGGGAACGCCTCATGTTGAGACCGTGGTGTTGATGTCAAGAAAAGATAAATAAGTGCCAGAAAGTGACGCATTTCCGGGCTTTTTCGGAAGTTGGGATGTAAAGCCTAACCTCTGAAAAAGCTCGGTTTTATTATATGGAAACATATCTACTACGAAAATATGTGTCAGGTTGTAACCTCGGATTAGATAACGCAAATTGAGTATGTGGATTAGATGTCAGAGATTATGAAGTGATTTTTGAAAGAGGAAAAAAGTTGACAACAAATCCGGCAACTCGATACAAAGGGCATTTTCGGGGAGTGGATTAGATGTTATGGAAGGAATGGTTTTTATGGATAAAAATTATTTGTATCAAGTGGATATACGTGAATGGATAGAAGATGGATTAGATGCTGAAATTATGGTTCCAGTTTCGGGAAACAGAGTTGATAAAAAATATGATGTGTATATTCAAAGTTTTTTGCTCCCGATTGATGCTGTTGAAGCAGATATGGAGAACGACACGTATAATGCTCATTCAATGGAGCCGGGAATAACAGTATATGGTTCGTGGGAAAATGATGAAAAAGTGTATCATCGCTGGGGAAATGGTGATGGTTTTGAACCTCTTATCATTAGAAGAAATTTCAATGGGGTAGCAGCAGATTCGATTGAAGTTGCAGAAGAATTTAGACTGTTGTTTAATCTATATTTTAATTCACAAAAAAATGAATATGTTGACGTTTCTGATGGTGAAGGACTTACTGTTGTTAAAATGAATGATAATGGATACATTACTATACATAAAAGATATTTAAAGACATATTTAGCTGTAAAAGAAAAAGCATTGATTATTCATATTGACAGCAGATGTGTAGCTCTTGATGCAACAAAAAAAGTTGCAGAGGATGGATTAGTGTACAGAAATGATGAGAATTCAATATTTTATACACTGAACATTGGAAATACATCTACTGGAACCAAAAGAGAAAATTATTCATACATTTTTGGTAAAAATGTAATTTGGGGTTGTAGTTTATGTGATAGTAATATATGGCCATACAATGAAGAAAAAACCTATGTTGATTTCATTATTGGAATAGATGAAAATGGAAAAGAAATACGTCATACTTGTAATCCAAGCTGCTTGAGTAACTATTACGGTGCTAATCCAACAGCCCCTCATTATCTAACACCAGTTTATTTCGATACTGCAGTTTTAAATAAGTATTATTCTAAGCCAGAGATTTATAAAATTGAGGATGGCATTATACGATGTGGCGTACTGTGGGCTATATATGTTGATAATAGTAACCCTGATTACGTTTCGGCATATTTAGGAGATTTAGGAAGAGATTTACCAAGTGAATCTGAGCAGCATTACTGGAGAGGGTTTAATAAAGCAGTTGGCGGTAAATTAAGTCTTACAAAAGTAAAAAGAGATTTTATGTGCATTGCAGCTGATTCTGAGTCTCCAGATTTCGTGTTTAAAAGAACATATAGGAGAGTAAACCAAGCTTATGAAGATAAATTAGGTTGGCCATTATTTTTGCCATTAACAGAGCAAGATGCGTATAACTTTGAAACTTTGCGAATACCAGTTAATAATTCAATTGTAGAGATGGATATGCTTGTTCTATCTTTAGTAAAAATACTGATTGATTCTATGAATGAAAAGAAAATTACCAGTCAGTTGACTGGAAGTTATGAAAAATTGGTGGGAAGTATATCTAAATTAGAAGCTTGGCTAGTTGAAAAAAATATTGAAAATAGTGATGAACATATAAAGTTCTTAAGGAATTTGCAAGAGCTACGTTCAAGTGGAACAGGGCATCGTAAAGGAAAAGGCTATCAAAAAATAACTAAAACACTTGATATGAAAAATGAAAATTATGCAGAAACATTTTCAAATTTGTTGAATTGCGCAACTGACTTTATAAATTTTATGGATGCTAATTTAGAAAATATGGTATAAATACGACAACACTATGTGAGGGTATTTTCAGACGACGAAATATGCATAAAAAGAAGAGGTGACTTTTAAATGATGGATTTAGAAAAATATTTTTCAAAAAAAGAGGATGCGTTTTATACTAATGACAGAGGTGAAAAAAAGTTTCGAGGTGTACTTAAATACTACGGGGATACATTAAGAAATGATGAGGCAAGTAAACAGTCAAAACTTCCACCCACTCCAATTAGCACCGTTTTTTCATATGTGAATGAATTCATTGAATTACTAAGGACATCAAATGGATATTGTGAAAAAAATGTAAGATTCAATACTATTGTTCTTGATAATTCTATACACTCAATTATTGACAATGGAATTATCTGTAATCAGCTTAATTGGAAATCGCCAATATACGATAAAGAAAAAAGAGACTATGTGGAATGGGATTATAAGTATGATGTTATAAGCTCTGTTTTTCATACGGAGGAACCAAAGAATCTTATATGGCTGAAGTTTACACAAAAAGGTCATGTGGGTGTTGTAGCAAAAAGCTTCGACATTAACTTTGATAGTAAGAATGATGATGGAAAGCCGATAAGTTCGGATGTATTGGTTAAAGAGGTTGGCGAATCATGGGATAAATCTTTTGTAATGATATTTCCAATGACATCAGATATACTTGGAAATCGTTCAGTTGGAGACTTGGAATTGGGAATTGGAAATTATCTTATTGAAAAAAATGTACCCATCATAGATTTTTATTCGCATAATAATTAAGCAAGACTCCCCATCACCGGATGTATTCCAGTGGTGAGGAGCCTTTTTGCGTCTAAGGACATTATCCTTCAATATCAATTTTTAGTCCGGATTTTAGCTCCACTGTGAAGTGGTCTTCCCAGACGGTGATTTGCTTGAGCCAGCGTTTTACCAATGTTTCGTCGAATTTAGCAAGGTCAGTGCGCTGCTGCTTGATGTAGTCCTGCAGGTCATTAATTCTTGCAATCTGCGCGTCTCTGGCAGCGGTGTCAACGGTGCATTTTTCACGCTGTTCGCGGAGTTTGAAAATCTGGTCAGCAATTTCATCGTAGGCTTCTTTGTTGTTAGCTTTTTTGAGAAGCTCTTTTTGAAGTTCCATCAGCTGCTCGTCAATGCCATCAGCGGTGCTCTTTTGAGCTTCGGTATCAGCATGGAATACATAGATAGAAGCGTCGTCAGCCATGTTTTCAGCCATATTTGTGAAAGCATCAAGCAGGAACTGATAAAAGGAATCGTTGTCCATATTATCATTCTGTATTTTACCGGCGGTTCCTTCGTAGTTCACATTGTACGGAGGGTCTGTTACTACCAGATTTGCCTGCTTACCGGCCATCAGAAGTTCATAGCTTTCAGGTTTTGTACTATCACCGCAGTAAAGATGATGCTGTCCAAGGCACCAGAGGTCACCAGTTTTAGAGAAGGTAGGCTTTTGAAGTTCTGCCTCAACGTCAAAATCATCGTCCTTGATTTTATCTTTGGTGGAGTCCTTGAATAAATCATCAAGTTCAGCAGGCTCAAAACCAGTAAGTGATACATCAAAGTCAGCACCCTGCAAGTCCGCAATCAAAAGGGCCAGCTTATCATTATCCCATGCATTTACGCAGAATATTGACCCTGATGACCCTGAGTTTATTACATTGCGAGAAGCCTTTATGCAACGCTTCAAAGAGCACGGATCAACAAAAACCTCAGTAGGATCAACAAGTTTAAATTTGTAGCACTCCATCAGGATATGGGAAAATATCTGCTCAAAAAGATCTGTATCCTTAAAACGTCTGGTATAGTTTTTTCCGAACGTAGAAAAATGTGGCACCTT
>JAQXYZ010000019.1 GCA_029226935.1 Bacillota bacterium
AGTAAGTACAAGAATTCCTACTGCAATCAGCATCAGTGCCACAACACTAATCGTAAGCGGCATATAGCTCGGATGCTCCCCCTTCCCCAACAGAAGTTTGATCATGATCAGCGTATAGACACCTCCCACTGCACCCATCAGATTAATAATTGCATTTCCCTTGCTACGCAGCTTATTAGGTGTTAAGTCCGGCATCAATGCTACTGCCGGGGAACGATAAAGTCCCATTGCCACAAGAAGGGCAAACAGTGCCAGAATGAACATCAGTAAATTTGCATTCTGTTCTGCAAAAGTCAGCATCATGAGAAATACCACTGCCAGCAGAGTACCGCCTGCGATAAACGGAATTCTCTTTCCAAAAGGGGTGTCTACCTTATCAGATATGCTTCCGAAAATCGGAAGCAGGAACAGCGCAAGCACATTGTCTGCCGCCATAATAACACCGGTAATCGTTTCTTCAAGACCAAAGGTTCCCTGCAGCATCAGCGGTATAATATTGTCATACATCTGCCAAAATGCGCTGATGGAAAGAAATGCCAGCCCAATCAAAAAGGTCCGTCTGTAATTCAGCCTCATATGTATTCCCTCACTTTACGGATTGATATTGATAAGTTCATTTTATCCCTTTTCTTTCCTTTTGACAAATGAATTAAATCGGATTAACCCACACCTTCCTAAATTTTTGTTTCATTTAACGGTTTTTCCATAAATTCCTTGCAAATTCCCTGTTTTCCTGTAAAATAGGTAAAGATGAGCGTATTGATGTGCTTTGGAATCGAGAGGAGTTAAGAATGATTAGTGCAAATAATGTAACTTTACGAATTGGGAAAAAAGCCTTATTTGAAGATGTCAATATTAAATTTACAGAAGGTAACTGCTACGGTTTGATTGGAGCAAATGGTGCAGGCAAATCCACCTTCCTTAAAATTCTTTCCGGTCAGTTGGAAACTACCAACGGAGATGTTACCATTACCCCCGGTCAGCGTCTTTCCGTCTTAGAGCAGGATCACTTTAAATATGATGCATATCCTGTTATGGATGTGGTTATCATGGGAAATGAACGTCTTTACCAGATTATGAAGGAAAAGGATGCCATCTATGCCAAAGAAGATTTTACCGATGAGGACGGCATCCGCGCCAGTGAACTGGAGGCAGAATTTGCCGAAATGGATGGGTGGGAAGCAGAATCCAATGCCGCAACCTTATTAAACGGTCTGGGAATCGACACTTCTATCCACTATGCCACCATGAAAGACTTAAACGGTAATGAAAAGGTAAAAGTGCTGCTTGCCAAGGCTTTGTTCGGCAACCCGGATATCCTGCTTTTAGATGAGCCTACCAACCACCTTGATCTGGATGCCATTGCATGGCTGGAAGAATTTCTGATTAACTTTGAAAACACTGTGATTGTGGTATCCCATGACCGCTATTTCTTAAATAAGGTATGTACTCATACCGCAGATATCGACTATGGCAAGATTCAGCTTTATGCTGGAAACTATGATTTCTGGTACGAATCCAGCCAGCTGCTGATCAAGCAGATGAAGGAAGCAAACAAGAAGAAAGAAGAAAAGATTAAAGAATTGCAGGAATTCATCTCTCGTTTCTCCGCAAACGCTTCCAAGTCCAAGCAGGCGACCTCAAGAAAACGCGCTTTGGAAAAAATTGAGCTGGATGAAATTAAGCCTTCCAGCAGAAAATATCCCTATATTGATTTTCGTCCTGAACGTGAAATTGGAAATGAAGTACTGTCTGTAGAAGGCATTTCCAAGACCATCAACGGCGAAAAAGTGTTGAACAACATCTCCTTTATTGTAGGACATGATGACAAGATTGCTTTTGTTGGAAGCAACGAACTTGCTAAAACTACCCTGTTCCAGATTCTCATGGGCGAGATGGAACCGGACGAAGGAACCTTTAAATGGGGTGTAACCACCTCTCAAGCTTATTTCCCCAAGGACAGCACTGCCGAGTTTGACAACGACTATACCATCGTTGACTGGCTTACCGGCTACTCTCCGGTCAAAGACGTTACTTATGTCCGTGGTTTCCTTGGACGTATGCTGTTTGCCGGTGAAGACGGTGTTAAAAAGGTAAAAGTACTCTCAGGTGGTGAGAAAGTGCGCTGCCTCTTATCCAAAATGATGATTAGCGGAGCAAACTGCCTGATTTTGGATGAGCCCACCAACCATCTTGACATGGAGTCTATCACCGCACTGAACAACGGATTGATTAAATTCCCCGGTGTAGCATTATTTGCCTGTCATGACCACCAGTTTGTACAGACCACTGCTAACCGTATTATGGAAATCCTTCCCGACGGCAGCCTGATTGACAAAATCACTACCTACGATGAATATCTGGAAAGTGATGAGATGGCAAGGAAACGTACTGTTTATACCAAGGAAGCAGAGGAAGACGATAACTAAAATTATGAATATTGTTGATTTACATGTACATTCCAATAAATCTGACGGAAGCCTTACTCCCACTGAGCTGGTAAACTATGCAGTCGAAAAGGGTCTTTCTGCCTTTGCTCTGACAGACCACGATACCACTGACGGCATCGAAGAGGCTCTTAACGCTGCAAAAGGGAAAAATATTGAGGTGATTCCCGGCATTGAATTTTCCTCCGAATATGAGGGGCAGGATATTCATATTGTAGGACTTTATATTGACTATCAAAGTGATTTTTTCAAACGAAGACTTATCAATTTTGTAAATGGTCGCATTATCCGCAACCGGGAAATGTGCCGTCGTCTTACAGAACACGGTATTCCTGTCACTTACGAGGAACTGACTGCTGAATTTCCTGACTGCGTTATTACCCGTTCTCATTACGCCAAATTTATGCTTAATCATGGATACACCAAAAGCCTTAAGGAAGCCTTTGACCGCTATATCGGTGACCGCTGCCCCTGCTTTGTTCCCAGAAAAAAGATTTCTCCCATGCGTGCGGTAGAAATCATCTTAAAGGCAGGCGGCTTCCCCATACTGGCGCATCCCGTACTCTATCATATGAGCAGCAGCCGTCTGGATAAGCTGGTTTCTCTTTTGAAGGAAACAGGATTGCAGGGAATCGAAGCTGTATACAGTACCTACACCTCTGCCGATGAAAGGGAAATGCGTAGTCTCGCTGCAAAGTATGATCTTTGCGTCAGCGGTGGCTCCGATTATCATGGGAATGCAAAGCCGGGATTGGATTTGGCTACCGGCTACGGAAAACTGTTCATTCCAGAGGAAATTCTTACAAAGATTAAAGAACGTCATCGTTGGATGAAGGAACATCCGGAACATCTGCGACCGACTAAAATTCTTTTTACCGATTTGGATGGCACTCTGCTTAATGATGAAAAGCAGATTGGCAGCTACACCCGGGATGTCCTTGGCAAGTGGTCTAAGACAGGACATAAACTGGTGCTCTGCTCCGGCAGAGATATTAACAGCGTAGGAGATGTAAAAAATTACCTGCAGCTTAATTTTCCGGGCATGTATCTGATTGGCTATAACGGCGGACAGATTTATGACTGTGACCGTAAAGAAACCATCTACAAGGTTGCACTGACCATTGAACAGGCACTCCACATCAAGGAGACTGCAGATGCCTTCGGAATCCATTTTCACACCTACTCTGACACCAATATTATTGCTTTTCATGATACAGAGGAACTGCGCTATTATCAGAGGGTAATCAAAACTCCTACCCGCTTTGTGAAGGATATGCGTGAAGCGCTGCTGGAAGGTCCCTGCAAATGCCTTGCCATAGAGTTAAAAGATCATCAGAAAATGGAAGCTTTTCGCCTTGCGCTTCTGCCTTGGGCAGAAAAAGAAGGGATTTCCATGATTTATTCCAATCCCTATTATCTGGAACTGTTTCCTTCCATTTCCGGGAAAGGAACCGCCGTCAAAAAGCTCTGTGAGCTTTTAGGTATCAACCCCTACTTTTCAGTGGCTGCGGGGGATGCACAGAACGATCTTTCCATGATTGAAGCCGCCGGTATGGGAATTGCCATGTCAAACGGCAGTGACGATGTAAAAATGGCAGCTACCACTATTACAGCTTATGACAATAATCATGACGGACTGGCACATGTACTATATGATTTGATTTAATGCGGTGGTTTCTTATCCGCCAACATGTCCTTATAACTAGGTGTGCTCACACTGTTGTCAAAAAAAGCTGCAAAAAAACAAATTTTTTTAAATTTTGCTTGCATTATTCTCCAACATATAATAGAATAATCAAGTGTGATGCACACAACCATTTAAATGGCTCGTTGGTCAAGCGGTTAAGACGCCGCCCTCTCACGGCGGAAACAGGGGTTCGATTCCCCTACGAGCTGCTCGCTGTTGATACAGCCCAACCCTTGAAAGTATTGAAAACGTTAGGTTTTCAATGCTTTTTTTATTTCAGTATGTCCCATCTAATGACTTACTGTACCGCTATTTCCTTCACATATGTCCATGTCCTTCCATTGTCCTCGGATTCATACAAGCCATTACAGAAGCCTATCTCTCCATAATAATCTCCATCTGCGCCTTGCCCTGCTTCCATATAAAGTTTTCCATTCTTTTCATATACTCTTTCCGGCATCACAAAAGGATTGTAATATGTTCCATCCGAAAGCTTTACTTTGGCAGATGGATATTCTACTGTTTCAAAACTTCTGCCTCCATCTTCTGTTCGGTAAAGCTTTCCATACGCACCGCCGCTATAGGCCAGGCAGGAAAATCCTGTTTGTCCATCCTGCAGGAAACTAATCCATTTAGCAGCTCCACCGCTGCCCAAAAAAGGATCAGGATTGACCATAACAGCACTCTTTCCTCCATCCGCAGTAGCAACTAATACATAGTAGCTGCTTCCACATGCCCGGTCAACCGGAATTATTCGGTATTCTGCTCCATTAGCAGTTTCATAACTGCAATCCGGCTTCAAAGATAAATAAAATTGTATGGTTTCTTCCGTTAATTCTGTTTTCTCCGTTTCTTCTACGATATTTCCTTCTTTTATAACTTTTTTTTCATAAATCTTTGTCAAAATATTTTCTACAAAATCATATAAATCATTATATACATAAGAAATATTTTCTTCTGTAAAGTCCTGCATATATGGAAACTGATAATCAAATGTCTCAGCGCCATAATTAATTTTTATCATCTTATAAAGATCTTCATTTTCTACATAAGGAAGTTCCTTCATAACATAAAGCAGCCAATTTGTAACGTCGAAGCAGAACCACTCCTTTTCCTCACTGGCAGATGAATGTAATGCGATAACAGGTATATAAGACTTTTCAATTCCCGTTCCGCTTTCCTCATACTCATGTGCCCGATTCCGCCCTGCAAAATAAGCCTCTGTCAAATAGCGATAATACTCCATTTTATAATTATCACTCATCACCAGATCATTCTGTACTAAAAAAGAAAACTCTACCGTATCATAACAATAGAGTTCCCCCTCCTTGCCACAAGCTTTAACGCTGCCATAGCGTTTCTCCATCTCTGCTGTTAACTGTTCCTCACTATAACCGGGAAATTCTTCCGCACCATCATACATAATCTGTAAAACTTGATTGTCCTGCTCACTTCCCATTAAAGTAATTTGAACCCCTGCCACACCCCAGACAACATTCCAGTTTTCCTTTCGAAGCATTGCTCCGTCATCGCAGATTTCAAATTCAGTCTTTTTTATAATCTTATCATCATATGTGACAATAATTCTCCCATATGTACTCCCAAACGGCCACTCCGGCTCTCCCTTCATCTGTAGTAGGAGTTGACAACGTTCATCCGGTGATATCTGTGTATCAATATCTGTATACTTACAGGTTGTCACATACCAAAAGCTTCCTGCCAGGATCAAAAATAAACTTGCAAATATTCCTGCTATGAGTAAACATATTTTTATCGTTCTTTTCATAGTTTTTATCGTTCCCAATATACCAAATTACTTTTAAACAACTCTCTTATGACACAAAATCAAACAAGCTGATCTGATTCGACTCCGGCAGTTCTCCCAGAAGATGCAGACTGTCCATCAGATCAATGATCGTCTTGGAAACCTTGGTTCTCTGGCGGAAATCATCCTTTGAAAGGAAAGGACCATCTTTCGCTGCTTCCACAATAGCATCGGCTGCCTTTTCGCCCAAACCGTCAATACTGTTTAGAGAAGGCATCAGCTTGCCATCCACAATCTGAAAATTCCTTGAGTGTGCAGAAAAAATGTCAATGGGTACAAAATCAAATCCTCTGGCGTACATTTCCTGAACAATTTTCATATCCTTATAAGAGTCCTGCTCTTTCTTGGAAAGAGTATCACTTCTGCGTTTATAATCTGCCATCACGTTTTCAAGATGCTGCTGTCCCTGACACATCAATTCATAGGAAAAAGCAGATGCACGAATGGAAAAATAGGATGCATAATAAGCCAATGGATAATTAATCTTGCAATAAGCAATTCTCCACGCCATCATAACATAAGCAGCTGCATGTGCTTTCGGGAACATGTACTTAATCTTCTTGCAGGACCAGATATACCAGTCCGGCACTCCTGCATCCACCATGGCTTTTTCCATATCCGGTTTTAAGCCCTTTCCCTTACGGACGCTCTCCATAATGGTAAAGGACAGTGCACTATCCACCCCTTTGTTGATGAGATAAATCATAATATCATCACGACAGCAGATTGCGGTGGAAATGGTAGCCTTCCCCTCCAAAATCAGGGTCTGGGCATTTCCAAGCCATACATCTGTGCCGTGACCCAGACCGGAAATTCTGATCAGGTCAGAGAAGCACTGAGGCTTGGTGTCAAGAAGCATCTGAATAACGAATTCTGTTCCAAACTCCGGTATTCCAAGGGACCCTACCGGGCAGCCGTCAATCTGATCCGGCGTAATTCCGAGGGCAGAGGTATTCTGAAACAGGGACATAACCTGTGGGTCATCCAAAGGAATCTTAGTAGGATCAATTCCGGTAAGATCCTGAAGCATACGAATCATGGTAGGATCATCGTGTCCCAGAATATCAAGCTTAAGCAGGTTATGATCAATGGAGTGATAATCAAAATGGGTGGTAACAATATCTGTTGTCATATCATTTGCCGGATGTTGCACCGGGGTAAAGGAATTAATATCCTCTCCCACCGGCAATACAATAATGCCGCCGGGATGTTGTCCGGTACTTCTCTTGACCCCCGTACATCCCACCACGATTCGGTTAATCTCGCAGGTACGCTTACGCTTACCCCGTTCTTCATAATAATTCTTTACATATCCAAAGGCTGTCTTGTCTGCCAATGTACCAACGGTTCCGGCACGATAGGTCTGTCCTGCACCAAAGATAACCTCTGTATATTTATGTGCCTTACTCTGATATTCTCCTGAGAAATTCAGGTCAATATCCGGCTCCTTATCTCCTTTAAATCCAAGGAAGGTTTCAAAGGGAATATCAAAACCATCCTTTACCAGAGGTTTCCCACAGACGGGACATATTTTATCCGGCATATCACAGCCTGCATTTCCGGCATAAGCCTTAACCTCCGGCGAATCAAAGTCATAGTAAAAACAGTTAGGACATCGATAGTGTGCACTTAAAGAATTTACCTCTGTAATTCCCGCCATAAAGGCAACCAAAGAAGACCCTACTGATCCACGGGAGCCTACCAAATAGCCATCCTCCACTGATTTCCACACCAGTTTCTGGGCAATAATATACATAACCGCAAATCCATTGCTGATGATGGAATGCAGTTCCTTTTCCAAACGATCCTTTACAATCTGGGGCAGATCCTTTCCATAGAGTTCATGGGCACGGTTATAGCAGATATCTGTCAACGTTTTATCACTGTCAGGAATGACAGGAGGACACTTATCAGGGCGCACCGGTGCCATCACATCAATTCTGTCTGCAATCTTATTGGTGTTGGTAATGACTACTTCCTCCGCCTTGTCACTGCCAAGATATGCAAACTCTTCCAGCATTTCCTCCGTGGTACGAAGATAAAGAGGTGCCTGGTCATCGGCATCCGTAAAGCCCTTTCCTGCCATAATAATTCTACGATAGACCTCATCCTCCGGATCTAAAAAGTGCACGTCACAGGTTGCGACCACAGGCTTATTGAATTCCTCCCCCAGTGCTACTATCTTCCGATTCACATCCATCACATCTTCTATACTGTTAATAGAAGGGACTTTCTCGGATTCAATCATAAACTTATTGTTTCCAAGGGGCTGAATTTCCAGATAATCATAAAAATTGACCAGTCTTGCTATCTC
The DNA here is from genome assembly GCA_029226935.1 of Bacillota bacterium. Taxonomy (GTDB): domain Bacteria; phylum Bacillota; class Clostridia; order Lachnospirales; family Lachnospiraceae; genus Suilimivivens. The sequence goes on from JAQXYZ010000019.1 coordinate 8,274, forward strand.
AGAATCCGGTTTTCCTTCAATAATGGCACGATACAATTCACCTGCCTCGCATGCACTTCCCAAGATCAGCCCTTCCCTGTGCTTCATCAGAAGGCTTTTAGGTACTCTGGGGCGCTTGCTGAAATAAGTCAGATGAGATTCGGATACAAGGGTATAGAGATTTTCTCTTCCAATATTGTTTTCCGCAAGGATAATGGCATGGTAGGAAGGAAGCCGCTTTACAATCTCCGGGCTGGAATCTCCCATCGCATTGACCTTTGCAAGGGTGTCCGCACCATTCTCCTTCAACATTGGAATAAATTTCACAAATATTTCTGCCGTCGCCTCGGCATCATCTACCGCCCGATGGTGATTCTCAAGGGATACCCCTAATGTCTTTGCCACTGCATCCAGCGTATGCTTCGCCTGATGGGGAAGCAGCACTCTTGCAATCCCCACCGTATCAACATAAGTAAATTTCCTGTTAAGCTTCTGCCTTGCTGCATTTTCCTTAATAAAGCTCATATCAAAGTTTGCATTGTGAGCCACCAGTACCGCATCCCCACAAAATGCAAGAAATTCAGGAAGCACCTGTTCAATGAGGGGTGCATCAATTACCATGCCGTCATTGATGCCTGTCAGTTTCTCAATCTCAAAAGGAATCGGAACGTCAGGATTTACAAAGGTGGAAAAACGGTCCACAATTTCCCCTTTAGATACCTTTACTGCCCCAATCTCGATAATTCTGTTATTTACCGGAGAAAAGCCCGTGGTTTCTATGTCAAAGACAACAAAATCATTCTCAAAGGTCTGCCCGCATTCTCCGGTCACAATCTCCTGCAAATCATCCACCAGATAGGCTTCCATCCCGTAGATAATCTTAAAGAAATCCTGTTTGTCGGGATTAGAATCTCCGGCTTCTTTACGCCTGTTCTTTTCTTCCTTCCAAAGATCTTCCCACACATGGTTTGCATCAGGGAAAGACTGCACCACACCGTGATCCGTAATTGCAATTGCCGGATGTCCCCACTTATACGCACGCTTCACAATATCCTTGGCTTCCGAAACTCCATCCATATCGCTCATTTTGGTATGACAATGAAGCTCCACCCGCTTGCGGGCACTGTTATCGTTTCTGGAGGTCGTAAAATCAGGTATCTTTTTTACACCGGCTACAGAACCGATGGTAAGCTCATTATCAAATTTATCAATTGTAGCAATCCCCTTCAGCTTGACAAACGCACCAGGCTTTATTCCCTGCTTAATCTCATCAACCTGTTCATTGTGTGCAAACAGCTTTATGGTCATGGTATCCGTGAAGTCTGTTACGTCAAACATCAAGATAGTTCTTTCGTTCTTGATTTCTCTGGAATCAAATCCAATGATCTTGCCACGGATTACCACCTCTCCCATTTCACCGATAATATCCTCTATGGGCATGGCTTCCTCTTCAAAATCTCTGCCATAAATAACATCCGGATTGTCGGAACGCTTGACTGCACGTTTAAAGTCGCCCTTGCCGCCTTTGCCAAAATCACCTTTTTTAAATCCTTTTCTTCCATCTCCGGCAAAAGCACCGGTACTTCCCTGCGCTTTGGGAACCGGATTGGAGGTAATTGCCGCTCCTGTCAAAAGCGCCTCGTCTGCCAGTCTCTGTTCTTCCCCGCTCATGCCGTTTCTGCTCTCTTCGCCACCGGCTGCTGCAGTTCCCTGAACTCCCTGTTTTCCGCCGTTCTCTGCATTCTGCGCATAGTCCAAGCTACCGGATGCCCCTAATGCACGTGCAGTAATTTCCGCCACCTGACGGGCAATTTTTAAGTCATCCTCTTCCTTATACTTCCCGGCTTTCTTTTCCTTATATTCCATTGAACAATTTACAGGGAAACCACACCGTTCCTGAAAAATCTTTTCCAAAATTCTGGTAAGTTCCGCCTCCTTGCTCCTTGCAAGCACAGTGTCCTCTATGGTAAGGCAGAGTTCATTTTCCTTGGGGAATGAAATATCTGCCCCTTTAAACAGATTGTATTCAATTGGACTGTAATTTCTTAGTTCCAGCAGAATACTGTCCTTATAGGCATTCATCAGCTTTTCAGGTGTGTACTGTTCCGAAAGATGAAAACGCTCATAGAGCTTTACCTTCACGTCGTGAGTGGAAAAGAACTGCTTTTTAACCTCAGTTTCCACCTTAAATATCGTTTCCTTCGGAATCAGATAGTCACAGGAAATCGTAACACGGATATAGTCCCTGCGCTTGGTAGCTGAAACCTTCTCAACTGTAACCTGCTCAAACAGATCCTGCATTTTCTTATCCAGTTTTAGCGTTGGAAACACATCAAAAAACTGCTTTGCCATATCATTTCGCCCTTACTTTTCTATCAGTTATCCCAGTGCTCCAATTCCTCCCGAAGCACGGATAAAAGCTGTTCTTCCGGTACTTTCTTTATAATCTCGCCTTTTTTTATCAGAAGTCCTTCACCAATTCCTCCTGCAATTCCGATATCTGCCTCTTTTGCTTCTCCGGGTCCATTCACTGCACATCCCATCACTGCAACCTTAATATCCAATGGGAACTCCGCTACCATCGTTTCCACCTGATTAGCCAGTCCAATCAGGTCAATCTTTGTTCTTCCACAGGTAGGACAGGATACTACTTCAATTCCACCCTTTCTAAGTCCCAAAGTTTTTAAAATCAGTTTGGCAGACTTAATTTCCTCCACCGGGTCGCCCGTCAGGGACACACGAATGGTATCTCCAATTCCCTGATGCAGAATCAGTCCAAGACCGATGGATGATTTAATATTTCCACTGATAATCGTACCGGATTCCGTGATTCCCACATGTAAAGGATAATCTGTCTGATCTGCCAGCAGTTCATGTGCCCTGACACACATCATGACATCTGAAGACTTAATACTGATGACCATATTTTCATAACCAAGCGCCTCTATCATATGCACCTTGTCCAGTGCGCTTTCTACAATACCTTCTGCGGTAACGCCATGGTATTTTTCCACAAGTTCCTTTTCCAAAGAACCACTGTTTACCCCTACTCGGATGGGAATATTTCTCTCCTTCGCCACTTCCACAACTGCTGCCACCTTATCCTGTCCACCGATATTTCCGGGATTGATTCTGATTTTATCTGCTCCGTTTTCCATGGCCGCAATCGCCATTCTATAATCAAAATGAATATCCGCTACCAAGGGAATGGAAATCTGCTTTTTAATCTCACTGATTGCCTGTGCTGCTTCCATGGTAGGAACCGTACAGCGGATAATCTCACATCCTGCTTTTTCAAGCTTATGGATCTGCTCTACTGTACCCTTTACATCCTCAGTCCTTGTATTGGTCATGGATTGAATCAAAATTGGGTTTCCCCCACCGATTACCCTGTCCCCAATATGAATTACTCTTGTATGCTCTCTGGTCATAATTACCTCCATTTCATAGCCTGTATACCGGAAATTTTCTTTTTGCTCACATGATACATTATAAGATACCCCCGCAGGAATATCAATTCAAATCTCTCAATCATCCCGCCATTTGAAATGCCTTTTCGCAAGACAGACTCTGGCTTATTCAGGCTGTGATATCACTCAGGTTTTACCCGGAATACGCGGCTTGCATATGTACTTCCGTCCTCTCCGATTGCTATCAGCTGCATGGAGATCTCCTCCTTGGGGAGTCTGTCTGCCGGAAGTTCAAACCGGACGGCTGTGTCTGTGATATATACCGCATCATTCTTAAGCAGCATCTTTCTTCCCAGATCATCCCGCATCTCGACCCACAGCTGCTCCTGCTCCTCTCCCTTGGAAATCACCGGCATAGAAAAGGCGAATATTCCGCTTATGAATACTGTTCCTGCCATTCCAATAAACCACATAAACAGTCCACGAAACTTCTTTTGTGTAAGCCATATATTTTTTTCCTGCTTCATCGAGCCGTTCTTTATTTTTCGTTCTGAAGCCAAATACAAAATTAATGTAATTGAAAGAAAAAAGAGTGGTTTTTCCAGATAAGGAAAAGGGAACTGGTGATATGGAATCCCATGGATCAGCGGCAGAAGAAAGCTGCTGCATGTGAACAGGCTGCAAAATAGTAGAAAAAGTTTTCTGATGAGGTGACAAATTTCCGGGAAAATCCGCTTCTTCCTATAATTCAGCAACGCTTCTCCCACCTGTTCCACAGATTGATATTGCTTTGCCGGATCTGTGCTGAGGCAACGATTGATGATCTTATCCAGCGCTCCCGCAAGGCTCCGGTCATATTCTGCAAGAGGACGTCTTTCATAGGGTGGCTTTAGCGGGCTTGCACCTGTCAGCATCTCGTGAAGCAGGATACCCAGACTATAAATATCCCATTTTTTCTCCCCTCTGACCTCCTTCCACTGCTCCGGCGGACAATATCCCGGTGTGCCTGCACATACAGTTTCATTTGTTCTGCCACATGCATAGCGGATTGCTGCTCCCAGATCAATTAATTTTAATTCTCCGTCCTGCCGGATCATAATATTTTCCGGCTTTAAATCCCGATAGATAATTGCAGGATGCCTGCTGTGCAGATATCCCAGTATCCGGCACAAATCTATCATCCACTTTACTGCCTGCCTTTCAGCTACCCGTTTATGTTTATTCAGATATTCACGAAGAGATATCCCTTCTATATATTCCATCACCAGAAAAGAAGCGCCCTGCTCCTCAAAAAAATCAAATATCTGCGTTAAACCCGGATGCTCCAATTCCTGTAGGAACTGAAGTTCCGATGGCGATGCGTCTTTCGGGAGCTCCTTCACTGCCACCAACCGGTTCAAATGCAGATCCCTTGCCAGATATACCTTTCCTGATCCCCCGCTTCCAATTGTCCTTATCAGTTCATACTTGTAAAACAAAACCCTGCTCATTGCACCTCCTGATGTTTCTCTTGTGTTTTCTTTGAACGGCATCCAAAATACAGGTCACATCATCTTAATAAATGACAGAATAGACCGCCGATAAATTGTCTCTTTCCCCCTTCTTGAGGGATGCGGCTGCCATTTCCTTCAGCCTCCTGTAAATCTGCTCTTCATTTTCAATTTCATGAACAGAAAGTATCCGGAGCATTTCCTCCTCCAATGCCCTGTAAAAGCCATCTGTGCAGACAAGGAAACCATTTCTCCCCCAAATCCTTCCAAACCGGATATCAGGATATTGAAAGGGAAAGCTTCCAATACACCGTGTAAGCCCCCTTCGCCCATCAGAATGATCCTCTGTAAGAAGCCTGAATTTTTTCTTACACCACCATTTGTCCTGATAAAGATAAATTCTGCTGTCTCCCAGATGAACTATCATATAGTTCTTTCCCCATATAAGCAGTAAAGACAGGGTCGCTCCCAGCTGAATGCCCTTACTTTTTCCATAGAGTTTAAGCTTATCACTTATGTCATAAAGACATCGCAACATACTTTTCTTCAATGCACTCTTTCCCTTTCTCCTAACAGTTAATGGGATGATTTGTGCATAAAAATTCTCGATAAGCCTTTCTGTAATATAGCCGCTTGCAATTTCTCCCTCTTCCAATCCGCCTATGCCATCACTGACTGCCACAAGCAATACTCTTCCATAGCTTGTCATGACCTGCTGTAACATAATGGAATCCTGATTGACCACACGTTTCCCCTGATCCCAATATGCTCCCGAAAGTATCTTCAATTTTACAGTTTCCTCCCCGATGAACCCTCCCACAATCAACATACCATTTCGTTCCTACACCTATCAATCTATCCGATATTTTATAAGATTATATAATTCCGCAAAAAAAGAATCCATTATACAAATTTGCCAAAAGTATCATTTTGGCAAATCTGTACATGGATTCCATGCGTTATTTTATATAATATCAAAAGAACTTTGTTATATCGTTAAACAGTACAAGAACCATCAATAGCATTAAGGCTGCCATACCTGCTAAATGAACCATTCCTTCCTTTTCAGGCGGTATCGGTTTCCCTCGGATTGCCTCTATGAGCAAAAATACCAAACGACCTCCATCCAATGCCGGAAGAGGAAGCAAATTCATAATTCCAAGGTTCACAGAAAGCAGCAATGCAATATTGACCATATTGAGTGCAACCTCCAACGCTCCATACTGCTTTGCCGAATCATAGACATCATCTACAACCTTTACAAGCCCTACCGGACCGGACACATCATCTTTAGATAACTGCCCTGTAACCAGCATTCCCAGACTTTTAAAGGTAGTCTCCGCATAAAACTTCATCGTATAAAAAGCATACTGGAATGTCTGCGGAAGATTGCATTTTAAATATCCTCCGGCTGCAATTCCCATAAAATAGCGCTGGGCTTCTTCATCATAGGTAGGCTTAATTACTACGGTATTCTCTTCCCCTTCACGCTCATAGGTAACGGTCAGACTTTCTCCCTTGGTATTGAGCTGGGAAATCAATGTGACATCTCCGCCTAAATGAATTCTTTTCCCATTGATCTTTGTAATCACATCGCCTGCCTGCAATCCTATCCGTTCTGCTTCGCTTCCTTCATATACCTTTTGAATCTCAGGCGTCGTAATTCCGCAGACAGATACAAGAAGAAGTGCCATCACATAAGCGGTAAGGAAATTAAATAACGGACCCGCAAAGACAGTCGCAAATCGTGCCCATACAGGTGCATTGGGAAATGCCCTTTCTGACATTTCGCCCTTTTCGGTTTCCAACCCGTCCTCTCCTTCAAACATACAGGCTCCGCCAATCGGCAAAAGCTTTAGGGAATATTTCGTATCCCCTTTCACAAAGGAAAACAGTGTCGGTCCCATGCCGACAAAAAATTCCACCACATGAATTCCGTTTTTCTTTGCAATAATAAAATGTCCGAGTTCGTGGGAAATAACCACAACAAAAAAGATAATAAAAAATAGTATAATAGAAACTGCCACCTTACAACCTCCTGTGGGTCTCAATATATTCGCATGCTTCTGCTTCTGCTCCTAAGATTTCATCTACGGAAGGATTTTGTATTGTTTTATGATGTTCCATTGCACCCTGAATAAAATCATAGATTTCCAGAAATTTAATCTTTTTATCAAGGAATAGGGCAACCGCCTTTTCATTTGCTGCGTTATATACGGTAGGCATACTGCCGCCTTCTCTGATGGCATCATACGCCATTGCAAGCCCCTTAAAAGTATCTGTATCCGGTTTTTCAAACGTAATGGACCCCAATTCGTAAAAGTCCACTCTTTTTCCTTCCATGGGTCTTCTGTCAGGGTAAAATAATGCGTATTGAATAGGAAGCTTCATATCCGGCACGCCAAGCTGTGCCATGATGCCACCATCCACATACTCTACCATGGAATGAATGATACTCTGGGGATGTACCACCACCTGAATTTTTTCGGGTTCTACATCAAACAGCCACTTAGCTTCAATGACTTCCAATCCTTTGTTTACCAATGTGGCTGAATCAATTGTAATCTTTCTTCCCATAGACCAGTTGGGATGCTTGAGTGCGTCCTCAACCGTAATTTCTGTCAGTTCTTCTCTCTTTTTTCCTCTGAAAGGTCCCCCGGAAGCGGTCAGCAGGATCTTGCTGATCTGTTTTCTGTTTTCACCCTGCATAGACTGGAAAATTGCGCTGTGCTCACTGTCCACCGGCAGAATGGGCACATTGTTCTTTGCCGCAAGAGGCATAATGATGTGTCCTGCCGTCACCAGAGTTTCTTTATTTGCAAGTGCAATGGTCTTTCCTGCCTCAATTGCCGCGATAGTAGGTCTAATACCTATCATACCCACTATGGCAGTTACCAAAACCTCCATTTCCTCCATAACTGCAATTTCCAGAAGCCCTTCCATGCCACAGAGCACCTTGGTGTTTGTATCTGCCACCTTTATCCGTAGCAGATCTGCTGCCTTGCTGCTCCACATTACTGCAATGCGGGGAGAAAACTCCCTGATCTGTTCCTCCATTTTATCCACGCTGCTGCCGGCAGCCAGCGCTACAATCCGTAAATCCTTATTATTCCTTACAATTTCCAGAGTCTGTGTTCCAATAGAACCGGTAGACCCCAAAATTCCGATTTTCTTCATCTTCCAAGTGCCTTTCTTACCTATACAACATTCTGTTCAAGATAACCCCAGATACATCATTTAACCGTGAATTAACAATAATGCAAGAAAATAAATCATGGGAGCTGTAAATATCACACTGTCAAAGCGGTCCATGATTCCGCCATGCCCCGGAATCAGCTTCCCATAATCCTTAATCTCATGATTTCTCTTAATTGCAGATGCAGCCAGATCACCAACTTGTGAAATCACTGCTCCCACAGCGCTGATCAACACAAAAATCCATGTAATCTTCTGTTCGCTGATTGCCGGCTCCACAATAAAATATGCATAGACCGCACCTACCAGCGCTGAACCCACAATCCCACCAATTGCCCCTTCAACAGACTTCTTCGGGCTCAATATGGGTGCAAGCTTATGTCTGCCAATCAACATTCCAACCAGATAAGCACAGGTATCACAGATCCACGAACTGATAAAAATCATCCACACCGAATAAATCCCATAAGGGAGTGTCCGTACCAGATAAATAAAGGAAAGCATAATCGGTGCATACGCAACACAAAAGAAGGAGCACATAATCTGCTCTGCCCTGTACTTTGGAAACATAAATACATATACAAACATAAATGCTACAAGAACAGTAATCAGAGCAAGGAAAAGAATCACTTTATTTTCCACAAATACCATTGCAAGATAATAAGAAATGATTCCAATATATCCCACAGCCTCCAAAGGGCTTAATTTTTTCTCTTCTGTCAGCTTACAGGCTTTCATCAGCTCCCTGTATGCTGTCAAAGCCAAAAAAAGAAGCACTGCAGCCAGCAGATATCCTCCGCTCAAAACAGTAACTAATGCCAGCACAACAAGAACAATACTGCTCATTAATCGCTTCGTGAACATGATTTATTCCTCCTTTATCAGGCCGTATCTTCTGTCTCTATGATTATATGCTTCCACAGCTTTGACCAATTCTTCCTTTGAAAAATCCGGCCATGCTACCGGTGTAAAATAAAATTCTGTATATGCCAGCTGCCAAAGCAGGAAATTGGATATCCTCTGTTCATTGCAGGTGCGGATAAGCAGATCCGGTTCAGGAAGTCCTTTGGTATCAAGCATATCTGATAAGTACTGTTCCGTAATGTCTTTTTCAGACACTTCACCAGCCTCTGCCTTTTCAAGAATTTTCCGAACTGCACGGACAATTTCGTCCCTTCCGCCATAATTCAAGGCAATCTGGAAATGTAATCCATCATTGTCCTTGGTGGCTTCTTCCAGCTCCTCAATCCTTTTCCTGATGTCCTCATCCAATCCGGTCTTATCCCCCAGCACACGGACGCACATACGGTTTTTCTTTGCCGTTGCGAGACAAGTCTTCATATAATTACGAAGAAGCTTCATTAATGCATCCACCTCGTCTTTGGGACGATTCCAGTTTTCTGTACTGAATGCATATACGGTCAGATATTGTATCCCCATTTTATAGGCCTCTTCACAGATAACTTCCACTGTCTTGGCTCCCTGCACATGCCCATAGTTTCTGGGCATTCCCTTGCTCTTCGCCCATCTTCCGTTTCCGTCCAAAATGATTGCCACATGCTGCGGTATCATCAGTTCTTTTTGTTCTGCCATTGCTCTGATTCCTTTTCCTTTAATCCCTATACATTGAAAAAGGGGGCACTACGATTAGGAATTTAATCGCCTGCCCCTCCGATTTCCTTTATACAGTCATAATTTCCTTGGACTTTTCTTCCATTAACTTGTCAACATCTTTTACATATTTGTCCGTCAGCTTCTGCAGTTCATCTGTAAGTTCCTTGATTTCATCCTCAGAAACCTCTTCCTTGGCAAGCTTTTTGAATGCATCATTTCCATCTCTTCTAATATTGCGGACAGCCACCTTACATTCCTCAGCTTTTTTCTTAACGTCTTTAACCAAATCTTTTCTTCTCTCCTCGGTAAGTTCCGGGAAAACCAGTCTGATTACCGAACCATCATTGGATGGATTAATGCCGATATCAGATGACATAATTGCCTTTTCAATTTCTTTAATCAAGGATTTTTCCCATGGTGCAATCTGAATCATTCTTGCTTCGGGAATGGTAATATTGCCTACCTGCTGTATCGGAGTAGGTGTTCCGTAGTAGTCTACTCTCAGTTTATCAAGAACATGAGGATTGGCACGTCCTGCCCTGATGCCCAGATAATCATTTTCCAAGTGCTCATAGGTCTTTTTCATCTTATCGTCATAAATTTTAAGTTTTTCATTCATTCTATTATCCCTCCGTTTATACAATTACCTTTGTTCCGTTAAACTTTCCTTTTACGGTATTGACAATACTGTCCTTCTCATTTAAATCAAACACCCACATAGGCATTTTGTTGTCCCTTGCAAGTATGGATGCCGTCATATCTACCACCTGAAGATTCTGGGAAATAACTTCATCAATACTGATTTCATCGTACCTCTTGGCAGTAGGATTTATTGCAGGATCGCTGTCATAAACACCATCAATGGACTTAGCCAATAAAATCGTCTCTGCCTCCACCTCAATTGCACGAAGCACAACTCCTGTATCTGTTGAGAAATAAGGATGCCCCGTTCCTCCGGCAAAAAACACTACTTTGCCTTCCCCAAAGTACTTATTTGCCCTGTCCTTGGAAAAAAGCTTTGTAAAGGAACTGCACTCAAAAGGAGTAAGTATCTCCGTCTTCATCCCAACGCTTCTGAAAATTTCTGAAACATAAATGCAGTTCATGACCGTTGCCAGCATTCCAATCTGATCAGCCTTAGTTCTGTCAATATTCTCGCTGGTACGCCCGCGCCAGAAGTTTCCGCCGCCGGTAACCACACCTACCTGTATTCCATCATCAACAAGCTGCTTTACCTGTAAGGCTACTGCTCTTACCGTTTCTTCATCAAAACCTGTTTTTTTATCTCCTGCAAGAGCTTCTCCGCTTAATTTCAGTAAAATTCTCTGCATATTCTCCTCCGATCTATTTCATCTTCTTTAATTCTTCAAAGAACGAGGTGGGATTTACTTCTGCATAGCACTGTGAGCACATACCTTCAATAACAGCACCATTGTTAATCTGTACGGATTTTGATTTAATATCTCCCATAACAATTGCTGACGCATCCAGAATAACGGGACCCTTTACATCAATGTCGCCTTTGATTGCACCGGCAATTACAGCACTGGTTGCATAAATATTGCCGATAATTACTGTACTCTGACCTACCTTAATGCTTCCCTGGCTGCGTAATTCACCTGTAATTTTAGCACCATCTGCAAAAATTTCTGCGGCCTGTGAATTTCCCTGAATGGCGCCTGTAATATTAAGCTTGCCAAGTGCCTCCACATTGCCCACAATGCTGCCCCTTACATCCAGAGCGCCCTCCGTTGCAATATTACCATTGATGATCATAGACTCTGTAAATACGGATACTTCATCAGAGGGACGTTTCGAGGGCTGAACTGACATATCTGCCAGCTTCTCTTCTGCTGCAGGCGCAACATAAATCGGTTCTTCCTCCGGCATTTCTGTCTCTACTACATTTTCAAGCATCTGACTTAAATCCGCGTCAAAATTATTTACTGTCACATCTGAAGACGATGCTTCCTCTGCTGCTTCCTTTACAGCATCCTTTTCCATATCTTCAGTGCTTTCCTCCGGCATAAGTTCATTGACTGCCTGTGACAGATCATCCTTTAAATCTGAGAAAAAACCCATTTTTTAATCCTCCATTTGTATCTTATTATCTTTTATTTATTGTTTTACAGTTATATGCTGAATCGGTATCGTTTCATCTGTAATCGGCAAAAACACCGCATCTCCCCGATCCCTGATCCGTGAAATAATTTCCGGCAGTGCCTCTACCGTTGTATTTTTTTCTGCTGCATCATGCATCAGAATCATACATTCATTCATACCGTCAATCTTGCTCAGACAATTACTTACAATGCTCTCCGCACTGATCTGACCGCTTACTGCATCTCCCGAAGCAATGTTCCAGTCAAAATAGGTAAGCCCGCTTTCGTTCACATAGGCAATCAGCTCCTGCATGTCTGCTCTGCTTACTGTGTTGGAGCTTCCTCCCGGGAAACGGTAAAATCTGGGCCAAAGTCCGGTAACCTGATACAAATATTCCTGTAATTCATTTATATCTGAAGCAAAGCTTTCCTTTGATGCATAAATTTCATTATACTTATGGCTATAGGAGTGCATTGCCAGCGTATGTCCTTCTGCCACAATTCTTTGATATGCTCTGACAGATGCATCATCTGTCTTACCCACTACAAAGAAAGTTGCTTTCACATCATATTCCTTTAAAATATCCAAAATCCTGTCAGTATTACGGCTTGGACCATCGTCAAAGGTCAGATAAATCTGCTTTTGAAATGTATCTGAAGCTTCCTCTTCAATAATCAGCTGTGTCTCAAGGTCGTCACGAGAGGATTCCTCAACAGATGCTGTAGTGAAAACCCCTGACACTTCATCTGCCGGCATTTCGTACATTTTTACCAATGTCTCCAGCTCCTGCACTCTGTTTGACAGTTGAAAAACACGAATGCCCAATATAACGCTTACAACAACCGGAATAATAATCAGCGCAGCAATCGTTCCCAATATTAATTTTTTCAGCAGGCGTATTCTCTTTCGCCGGTCGTTTGTACCCTCCATGGGTCTTCGCTCCTTACAAACGATTTGAATATATTGTATCACAATATGCTTTGGTGGGAAAGAGAAATTTTTATTGACATTTTTTCTCATTTGTATTATATTTAAATCTCCGTGAGGGAGTAGTTAGCGCTTCGCGTGATAAGTCAACATACTGATTATTATAATCTGGCTTATCTTAAATAACGAGACTCATGTATGGTTCAGTGCTGTACTTGGGTCATTTTTTTATTCAGGTACAGTGACTATTGTATCTGTTTTTTATTATTGGGAAAATTATTTGTGAAAGGAACAAAAAGATGAGTTTAATTGAATTGTTTTTAATCGCTGTAGGGCTTTCCATGGATGCATTTGCCGTATCCGTCTGTAAGGGTCTTGCCACCCGCAAAATTTCTGCCAAACACCTTTTCCTTGTGGGAATCTGGTTTGGTGGTTTTCAGGCATTGATGCCTGCTATTGGTTATTTTTTAGGTTCTTCCTTTGAAAACTATATTACTTCCTTTGACCATTGGGTTGCCTTTGTACTGCTTGCCTTTATCGGCGGCAATATGATCCGCGAAGCTTTTAGCAAGGATGAAGATTCGGTGGATGATTCTTTTTCCATAAAGACGATGTTCATTATGGCAGTTGCCACCAGCATTGATGCCCTTGCGGTTGGTATTACATTTGCTTTGCTGCCGGGTGTAAACATCCTTGCCGCCGTACTCTTTATTGGCTGCATTACCTTTATTCTTTCCGGTATAGGGCTCAAAATCGGTAACCTGTTCGGTCTGAAATACAAGGCAAAAGCCGAATTTGCCGGTGGACTGATTCTGGTTTTAATCGGACTTAAAATTCTATTGGAGCACCTCGGGGTCATTGGTTTTTAGAAGTCCAGCTTTATTCAGGAATTCCATTCCGTATGAAACATTTTTCTCATACAAAGGGCTTGATGCGGTTTTCCGTAACAATGTTTCATATTCCTGCGCTTTCTTTTCAAATACTTCCCCGAGCTCTGCCCGGCTTGCTGCATCAAAAATCAGATATCGGTTACATGCTGAATACATTGTAAGCCTTTCCCAGAGATACTCGAATTCCTCCTCGTAGTCCATGTTTAAATACATGCTGTCTGCCATCCAATTGTAATCACCGCGCCTTGCCTTATCCTCCGCTTCTGAAAGTCTATGCTCCAGCATCTTATACTGCTCATCTTCTGCCACGTCAGCCACTGTGCCGATTACTATCCAAAGTGAGAGAACCGTTACTCCAAGGAGCAGATAAATGGAAATCGTTTTGAAAGTAAATTTATTTTTGTAGTCCCATTTACGATAGACAAGGAAATAAAAAGCGGCAATTCCTGCCAGTGTGAAAATCAATCCCATCATTTTGTCTTCATCCTTTCCTCGATGACCGTCGCCACCTGCTCTGCCACGGCATTCTCCATGTATCTGTCATAAACGCCGTTTTCATCCGGTTCGAAGCATTCCATTTCGTCTGACGTAAGACCTACATACCCCATAAAAAAAGCCTTGATATTAAAGAGTATTTCCTGTTGAAATTCTTTCTCCTCATCCTGCATATAATAAAGAGAATCATAAGCTCTATCAAGGAGTGAAAGAATATCTTCTCTTTCCGGAATCTGTCCCTCTTCTGCCATGTCAACAAACTCATTCATTCTTCTTAAGAACTCATCATAGTAATAATTTCTGTTTTCACCAAAAAACGTTTCATAGTATTTTGCCTGACTATCCTTTGCGGCAGCACGCCTCTCCTCCCTGTTTTCCCAGAGAAATATTCCCAGAGAAAAAGCAATCAGGGCTACATTGATTCCCATCAGAATAACAATCATTCTCGTCAGCATCCGCTGCTTTAATTCCGGTGTCTTCTGCTTGATGAGAAAAGGTCTAAGCAACCTGTTTCTCTCAATCCTTTCCTGAATTTCTTCCTGAAATGCCACTCCTTCGGGATTAACAGCATCACAATACGGGCATTTCACACTTTGAGAGGGAACTTCCCCTCCACAATATGGACACTTCATAATAACTCCTATCGTTTTTCATCCAATATGTAACTATTTCATCATTTATAACTGCTTTATGCTTTACTAATCATTCTCCAAAAACAGAACCACCAGTTTTTGAACAAGATCCTTTTTCTCAATATCCTCGTCCCACTGTGTGATCTGACTGATTTCATCCTCTGTGTATCCCCATTCAACCAATTTCTTTACACAATCTACATAAAATTTTTTCAGCACCTGCTCATTTTCAAGAAAAAACTGATCATCGGCATACTCTCTGCTCGTACGCAGCACATATCCCGCCTGATACAGCACATCATTCATCCAATAGTCACATTGCACAATCTTTTCTTCCATGCTGAAATTCTCTGCGGCAATCATTTGAATTTTCTCAAGATCCGCATCCATTCCTTCAATGGCTTTGTTTATATTGACTACCTGAACATACTTCTGATAGTTTCTTCCGAACAGATCATTTTTTCTGATATACTCATCAATTTCCTGATATTTTTCTTCCTGATACAATTCCTCAAGCCTATTAAGATGAGCCTGTTCCTGCTTATATTGTATTCGAACCGACAGTTTTCCAAACATGATAAAAAGGAATGTCAGAAAAATTCCTATGATTGCCAGCAGACCAACTATAAAAACAATTTTCTTTGTCTGCTTTTCCGCGGTCTTCTGTGGATAATTTTCCATTTCCTTTCGGATTCCTGCCGCTTCCCTGTCGTAATTCTGGAGAATTCCCTTCTTCCATTTTCCCATAGCTTCTGAATTTTCGGTTTCACAATAAGGGCACCTAATGCACGCATTATCATACTCCGCGCCACAACTTTTACAAATCATGTATCAAACACCTTCCAGTAATGATAATAGAATTTCAAACAGTAAAAGGACTGATTTTCAAACCGCAAATCAGTCCTTTCTTATAGCACTTTATTTAACTAAATTCTTTACATACCTGCCTGAGCTGCAACCTCTGCTGCAAAGTCATCAACCTTTTTCTCAAGACCTTCACCTGTTTCAAAACGAACAAATTTCTTAATCTTAAGATTAGCGCTGTTTTCTTTTGCAACCTGTTCTACATATTTTGCTACAGTCTGCTTTCCGTCTTCAGCCTTAACATATACCTGCTCTAACAGACATACTTCCTTTAATTCCTTGTTAAGACGTCCAACTACTGCACCCTCGATAACCTTTTCAGGCTTACCTGCCATCTTAGGATCGTTAGCAATCTGAGCCATCAGAATTTCTTTTTCGTGTTCCTTGTATTCATCAGAAACATCATCTGTAGAAACATACTTAGGTGAAAGTGCTGCGACCTGCATTGCAAGGTTTGTTAATGCTTCCTTCACTGCATCATTCACTACATCTGTCTCAGCTTCAACAATGACACCGATTCTTCCGCCGCCGTGTGTATAGGATACTACACAGCCGTTTTCAGCTACAACCTTTTCAAATCTTCTGATGTTTAAGTTTTCACCAATCTTTGCAATCTTTGCAACAAGTGCGTCCTTTACGGTCATAGAGGAGTCTGCATTCCATGTTTCAGCCATGAAAGCGTCCATGTCTGCTGCATCGGAATTTACTGCCTGCTGTGCCACTGCTGCTACAAAGCCTTGGAATTCTTCGTTCTTTGCAACAAAGTCTGTTTCAGAGTTAACTTCAACAACTGCTGCTACTTTATCATCCTTTACAATTACATTGCAAAGACCTTCTGCTGCAATTCTGCCAGCCTTCTTTTCAGCCTTTGCCTGACCGTTCTTTCTAAGGAATTCAACGGCTGCTTCCATATCGCCATCGGTTTCGCCAAGGGCCTTCTTGCAGTCCATCATTCCTGCGCCGGTCATTTCTCTTAATTCTTTTACCATAGCTGCTGTAATGTTAGCCATTTTTTAATCCTCCTTGAATCGTCTGTTATTCAGCATCTGCAACTTCTTCAATGTCTTCCGCAGCTGCCTCGCCTGCTGCTTCTGCCATTTCAGCAGTCAGGGTTTCTTCTCCCTGATTTGCTTCGATTACAGCATCAGCCATCTTAGCAACGATCAGTTTAACGGCTCTGATTGCATCATCATTACCGGGGATGATGTAATCTAATTCTTCAGGATCACAGTTGGTATCACCAATACCAATCAAAGTAATTCCAAGTGCATGTGCTTCCTGTACACAAATTCTTTCCTTCTTAGGATCTACTACGAAAATAGCATCGGGAATTCTAGTCATTGTCTTGATACCGCCAAGATTCTTTTCAAGCTTTTCCCATTCCTTCTTAATTTCAATAACTTCCTTCTTGGGAAGAACATCGAAGGTTCCGTCTTCTGCCATTGTTTCAATTGCTTTTAATCTGTCAATTCTGCTCTGGATGGTCTTAAAGTTAGTAAGCATACCACCTAACCATCTCTCATTTACATAGTACATTCCGCAACGCTCAGCTTCTGTCTTAACAGCGTCCTGTGCCTGCTTCTTGGTACCTACAAAAAGAATGGTTCCGCCCTGTGCAGCAATTTCAAATACTGCTCTGTAAGCTTCGTCAACCTTACCTACAGACTTCTGTAAGTCGATGATGTGGATACCATTTCTCTCTGTGAAGATGTAAGGAGCCATCTTAGGGTTCCATCTTCTTGTCTGATGTCCGAAATGAACACCTGCTTCAAGTAACTGTTTCATTGAAATAACGCTCATGTTTCTACCTCCATTTGGTTAGACTTCCGCGCATTTCACTCTTCTGCCAACTTCCGCGTTAAGAAGCACCGACAGACTTAAAACGCGCGTGATTTATAGTTTCACTGCGGCATACCGCAACGTGAGAATTATAACACAGAAAAATCCCTCACGCAAGGGATTTTTCCAGCAACTAACCGAATTTTCCTATATTTTTCTATACCATCAGATACATAAGCACTGAGAATCCCGAAAACAACACTCAAAACCGCATAATAGCGATAACCCATAATGCATTTCTTTCCACCTCATATACTTGAATTTATTATTTATACTGCTTCGATGGTTGCACCAACTAACTTAGCAAAATAGAAATACCCATAAAAACAATCTGTATCTGCCAGTATTGTTGTATAATCTAAACCTGCCGGAATTGTCATCTTGTAAGCTTTTCTTTCATACTCAAACGTTACAACTGTGGTGACATCATTTCTTTCTGCCAGTTTCTTGATAATATAGTCAGACATGGTGTACAGTCTTCCTGAATCGAATTGTACTAAACCATTTTGTGGAGCATTCTTAATTTCACCATACAGACCTTTGACAAATACCTGACTTGCGGGAATCATGCTTCTTTCTGCCACATCTCCACAGGAACACCTATATTCTTCAATGCCGTCCTGTCCTGCACTGACTTCCTGAACGGTTGTCCATGAGTAGACATGTTCATGTTTTACTTCTGCATCTGAAAATGGTGTTGTTGGTGTAGATACTTTTTCTTTAAGACATAAATCAAAGCCTAGATAGCTGTCTGATCCTCCATAAATTCTAACATACCAAATAACCCATGTAGTTATTCCGTCAATAGAATCTACTGAATATATAACGTCAACACCATCATCTGTTCTTATAATACGTTCATCATTACTATAATATTTTACATTTCTATATCTATATTCATCAGGAAAAGTAAAAGTGTCTCCCGCCTGAATTTCCACACCACCAGAATGATGATCCCACTCATGATTTGCTGCCAATACTTTCATCTCACTTCCAACAAACATTCCAAGCACCATTGCAGTGGTTAAAACTGTTGTTAGAAATCTTTTCAATGTCTTTTTCATTAGTCCTCTCCTTCTTTTAATCTACATGATATTTTTACTATATCCGATTGGAGGAATAATTTTCATTTTTCGCATGAAATGTAAAAATAACTACATGAAATGTATTGACATACTACGCCTTCTTGACTTAAGACTTAAGGCGGTTGCCACCCCATAAAAAAGGAACAGACAAAAGCTTAATGTCTGCTCCTTAGTTCATGCCACACATAATTCTTGCAATTTCTTCCGGTTCTGCATCAGCCGGTATTTTATGGCTTCCTACTCTTAATTTCTTATCATAACCATTACTACAAAGATAAGTGTCAAAATCAGATGCCGAGCTAATCAGCCCCTCCTGTTCCAGTTTCCGGCACACTGTATAGGAACCTTCACCTGATTTTACTTCAATAACCACTGTCTTGGCTGTCTGCACGGTTTCAGTCACAGCTGAGTCATCCGAAACTGCTTCAAGAGATGCTTCCGGTGTTGCCTGTGGAGTTGCCTCCGGCGTTGCCTTTGAAGCTGCCTCCGGCGTTTCCTCTGTGGTTGCCTCCGGTGTTTTCTCTGTGGTTGCTTCCGGTGTCGCCTCTGTGGTTGCTTCCGGTGTCGCTTTCGAAGCCATCTCCGGTGTCGCCTGTGGCTCTTTGGATGTCTCCGCTGCCTCCTTCTTTGCCATCTCTGCAAGAGAATCGCTCTCCATTACCATGCCAAGTTCTGTGGCGCGCTCTATGATTTCCCTGTCGCTTAAGGTCTCCTTCCGGCTTCCATATGTTACACTCATGATTACTGCAGTGACAACGATGCCAATGCCCAGACCCCTCAGGTAATATTTCAGTTTCATAATGCTCCCCTTAGATTTATCTGTCAAACTTTTCAAATAGATCAAACACTGCTTTTCTAAATTCCTTCAAACAGATCAATGACCAGCTTTACTTCACCAATCCCCAGTCCCAGTTCTTTGGCAATCGCCATATTAGACTTTCCTGCCTTGTGAAGTTCCAGAATTCTCTCGTTGCTGTTTCTGCCGCCCGTTTTCCCCACAGAATTCAGCGAAACGGCAACCTCCGGGACCTCTACTGATGCTGTGTTCTTTTCCGGTTCTTCCGTCTCTGCCTGAACTGCTTTTGTTCCTCTTACAGTCCGGGGCTTTCTTGTGCTCCGTTTAACCGCCTCTGCTTTTTCTTCCTCTTCAGGCTGTTTGATTATCTCCACCCGTTCCGCAAAAATCGGTGTGAAATCGTCCTCTGGAATTTTCTCTTCCCACCCAGATGTCTCCTGTAATTTGGGTGCATTACCTGCCACCTCTATAACAGTTTCCTGAACCTCTTTAACCTTTTCCTCAGTTTCCTTTGCAGTAACCTCAGCATCCTTTACGGTTTGCCTTACCTCACTGGCCGTCTTAACTGCCTCACTTACGGTTGATTTCAAATTTTCGTGCTTATCATTCAACATATCATAAAGAAATACGGCTTCTTTATGATTTTTATTGATTTCGGCAAGAACGGTATCAGAATATTCATTGACCGCCATCATCTTTTCATTGGTCAATCGATCCATGGAACGTTCTGTCTTTTCCATGGCATAAGTAATCGTCTCATCTACAATGTCACTGATCTTTGTTTTGGCTTCCTCTACTTCTCTTCCCACCATTTCCCGAATGGTATCTTCACTTAATCTTTCAATCTCCTGATCCTTGTCCCTGTTTCCTGCGGGAAGCAGAAAGCTTAAAATGAATACAATAATACCAAGAATGATAAGTACAATTTCCATTGTTCCCATAACTTTACCCTTATATCATCAGATTTTAATGTCAAAGCTGCCTCTTCCTTTGAGCACAACCTTTCCATCCTTTTCCTTTTCTTCTTTTTTGCGATTGCGCCCGCCATCTCCTGCATAATGACCATTTCCCTCGTCTTTTGCATCAAAGCGTTTTCCTTCGTTTTCTGCCCGCTCCCCCTGATGCACCTGACGCGCTCTATTATCAATTGTCCGGTCAAACTGATGCTGAATGTTGGACTGGTCTACCATGGCTTTATGATCTTCATTATGCTTGATATTCGTAAAGTCCTGTGCCCGGGTTACCTGCCCCTGAAGCTCTACACGACTGATTGTCATAAATGAACCACATCCTTTCTGCAGCCATGTCCTTATTCCTTATAAGGAAACCATCTTTACATCGCCCTGAGATTTTACAAACCTACAGTAAGTCATACTGTTCTTGACCACCATGGATACATCTGCTATGCAGATTCTTGTGCCTCCAAATACTTCCCCTGTAACCTCAACCTTCGCCGACGCACTTTCATCCAGAAGCTGCTGCAAACCTTCCATCTCTTTTAATGCATCTTCCATTTCCTGCTTCTTTTGCTTTTCCTGCTGCAACATTTCCTGAAAATACTTTATCTGGTCAGGTTTCAGTTTTACGCCTTGTGACAGCTTCTGTGCTGTTGCCGAAAGAACAGGATGAATCGAGTCAATCAGTTTCTTATTTTCAACAACCTGCTTCTGCAGCTGCTGCAATTTCATTTTCACACCGGGATCGGCTCCTACCTCCACAATAGTATCTGCTCCCATTGGCGAACCCAGCGTTTTGACTTGAATTAAATTGGTAGCGCACACCCTTCCCCCGGTAATAAATCCTTTTCGTCCATCTACGGTAATTTCTGTCCCCGCCATTACCTCACTGTGCAAAATGGATTCTGTAGATACATATCCTCCGGCACTTACTTTAGAGTTTTCAATGAATTTGGCAATCACATTTCCACCCGCTTTGAGGACACCTTTTGCCATTCCATTCATGCCGCGGGCAATGACGATGTTGCCATCCGCCTCCAAAAGCGCACCTTCCACAACTCCGTTTACTTCAATGTCACCCTTTGCCTTAACAGAAAAATTTGTACATACATTTCCGTTGATTTTTACATTTCCATCATATTCAATATTTCCTGTGGAATTATCTACGTTTTCCACCTCTAAAACATCAGACACAAACACCTTGTCATCTACCAGTGTTACATGTCCATCCACTTCTGATGTAAGTACCTGACGATCCTCAGAAATAGAAATATTTCGCCCATATTTAAGGGAAACTCTCTTGATATCTCTGGGTTTAATAATTTCATCATAGATACTTCTGCCACAGTCCCCCGGATCACCCGGAAAGAGCCTAGCAAGAATATCGCCCTTTTTACAGTGGCTGATGGTGTTCAAATGAAAAAAGTCTACGCTTCCATCTTCATTGAGTGTAGGCTTTGCACGTAAATCCGTTTCAAAATAATACTCTATTCTTGCATCTTCACCATGTCTGGGCGCCTGTCCCTTTGCCACAAGAATTTCCTTACAATAAACAGGCTGACGGAAAAACTCTGTCAATTCATTCGTCTGAATGCCAAAGTTAATATTTTTATGTGCCAGGTCATTGAAAAATTCCTGTGCCGTCATCCTTTCCCCATTAACAGACGGAGGATAAAAACGTGCCGATGCCAACATCCTGTCCTGACTTACATGGAGCACATAATTTTCACGCACCTCCATGGAAGGTATATTGTTGAGGATTACCTGCGCTTCTCCGTTAGGGGAACTCAATGCCTCCTGTGCCGCTTTATTCAATACCGCTGCATCATACACAATACCATAACGGGTAAGATATTCCACCACTTCTTTCATGTTGACCGGAATTCCTCCATCAACAGGCGCAAAAATCTTTAATCCCGTCCCACTGTTACCACATATCAGCTGGAAATATCCGTTTTTCATCTAAATGTCCCCCCTGAAAACTCCCATATAATTTCCCATTTTGACTTTCATTTTTTGTAATGCTCTGGTGTGAAGCTGGGAAATCCTTGACTCCGACACCTCCAGTACATTGCTGATTTCTTTCAGTGTCAGATCTTCATAATAATACAGCAGGATTACCTTTTTTTCTTTTTCCGTAAGAAGCTCCAATGCCTGTTTCAGTACCTTTTTCAGTTCTTCTTTTTCAATTACTTCTTCGGGGCTGTCGAAACGATGCTGGCTGGTCTGTTCTGCCGGCACTTCACACCCTGATTCCATGAACTCATTTAATGAGACCACTCCTGTGATTTTCATCTGTGACTGCCATGACAGGTAATCATCTTCTGATATTCCAAGATTTTTAGCAATTTCTTCATCCGTTGCCATGCGTCCTGTGGCTGTCTCTATTTCCTTTATTGCCGCATCAATCTTTTTTTGTTTCTGACGTATGGTGCGGGGAATCCAATCCATCTTTCTAATCTGATCCAAAATGGCACCACGAATACGAAGGCTGGCATAAGTTTCAAACTTTACCGCCTTCATACTGTCAAATTTATCTATGGCATCTATCAGCCCGAATATTCCATAGCTGACCAGATCATCGTACTCTACATTATAGCCCAAATACATGCTGAGACGCCCTGCTACAAGCTTAACCAGCGGGGCATATTCCAATATCAGTTTTTCTCTAATTTCAGGCGACTTCGTTTTCGCATAATTATCCCAGAGCTTATTTCTGCCTGCCTCGTCCATTGCAACCTCCATCACCCAGTTTTATCCGCAGTTTCCATTGCACCTTCCTCACCAGTCTCCTGATCCGTTTCTTCCAAAGGTGCTTCCTTCTCAATGACCTCTCCTTCTTTTTCTTCCTCGGCTTTAATCTGCTCCACAAAAGAGGTAACTTTCTTTTGAATAAAATACCCGGCAAGGTAAAAAATCAGAAGTACAATTAATAATCTGGGAAGCATTTGTTTCATGCTGTATCTAAAATAATACATCATGATACTCGCCACTGCCCCTGCAAGAAGCATCAAAAAAGGTGCAAATAATCTGTTCTTTTTCATATGATTTTCTCCGGCAACCCTACACTGCGAATATAGAAATCACCGCTTTTGGGGTAGAAAACAACAGTCCTTCCATAATTTTTGCCTGTATCCTCTGCAAGAATCGGTATTTTCAGTTCACCAAGTTTTTTCTTGCTTGCAATTACATTTCGCTCTCCTACCCGAATCATATCGCTTTTATTTCCAAATGCAAACATCTGGGCTCCACCGGCAATTTTTGCCACCAGCCTGTTGCGGTTTGCACCCAGACTTACAATTTCCTTTACCAGATCCTCAATTCCCGTATCTGCAAATTTAGGTCTGTTGGAATTATTTTTTATTTCAGTGCTGTCAGGCAGCATAACATGGGCAAGACCACCAATTCCTGTCCCCGGATCTCTGATTGCAATCCCGACACATGACCCCAGTCCTAATGTGGTCACCCCATCCTCACCGCTGCAGGTCTTTAAATCGGCCATTCCTACTTTAATTATTTCACTCATCTTTCAAGAGTCCCCCATTATCCTTTCTCAAGCTTACATAACACCCAAAGCTGACAAAATCTTTTGGTAGGATTCCATTTCCGGGATCAGAATAAAATAACCGTCCAACTCGACATCATCAGAAAATTTTGTCTGTATTAACAGGATTTTATCGCCAATAATACCAAACTCAGCCGCCGGAACACTCAGAAGCGCTCCTGCCATATCAATCCCAAGCTGCGGAACTGAAGGATATATCTTTAAGTTGGTCAAGCCTGACAGTGCATTTAGGTATGCACCGGTTATGATATTTCCCACTTCCTTGATTGCCGAACATTCCATCTCACCAAAGGTATAATCATCAATGTTCTTTTCGTCAATTCCCAGCATTCCGCACATCAACTTGTTTACCAGGTGAGCAGCAGCAGATTTACTTAAAATAAACATCATACTGCCCTCTACGTCCCCTTCAACCTGAAGATAGATGCTGACCATAATCTGATCATCTCCGCCTACAATTGCTCCCAGTTCCTGAAATTCAAGCAACTTAACCTGAGGAACAGACATATCAATCTTACAGTTAATCATCTGTGCCAGCGCTGTGGTCGCATTTCCTGCTCCAATATTTCCTAATTCCTTTAACACATCAAAATATTGATTTGTTAATTCTTCCATACTAAGGTCCTTCATGGTGCCTCCTATAACATCAATTCTGTCTTTTTATGTATATCTTTCTTATTTCTCCATAACTACTGCATTCAGATCCAAAAGTGAAATTAATTCACCATCATGCTTGCCGACACCTGAAATAAAGTTTGCCTTTTCCTCTTTACCATCATAAGCAACCTTTTCTACATCATCTGCTCCAAGAGTCACAACCTCTTTTACTTCATCCACCATTACCCCAATCGTTCCATGCTGCTCCAGTTTCAGGATAATAATTCTGGTTGCCTTCGTAATCTCATCTTCCGGCAAATCCATCTTGAGACGAATGCTCATAACAGGAATAACCTCTCCACGCAGATTGATAACGCCCTTTAAATAGTTCGCCACCTTAGGCACTCTGGTAATATGCTGCATACGTACAATATTATCAATATATTTGATATCAATACCGTACTGCTCATTTCCAAGTTTAATTACAATGTACTGTATTGCATCGAATGCTGCTTTCATTTCAGATTCTTTCATATCAGATACTCTAAGTTCGTCCATTGTTCTTCCCCCTGTCTTATATCAGTGCATTAGCATCTAAGATCAATGCTACTTCACCATCACCTAAAATAGTTGCACCGCTGATAATCTTGCACTTGCTGATGTATTTGCCCAGTGACTTGATAACGATTTCCTGCTGTCCCATGAGTTCATCAATAACCAGACCAGCCAGCTTTTCACCCTTCTTAACGATTACTACTATCAGATTTTCATCAGGTCCTTTGCTGCTTTCAATATCCAGCTCTTTGCTCAGACGGATAAGGGGGATTACAGAACCTCTTAAACTGATCACCTCTCTGTTCTGAACAAGCTTAATGTCACTTGGACTTACATCTTCAATTGTCTGAATACTGCCAAGTGAAATTGCATATTTCTCTCCACCTACAGTAACCATAAGTGCCTGAATAATTGCTAAGGTAAGCGGAAGTCTGATTGTCCATGTACTTCCTTCTCCCAGTTTTGATCTGACTTCTACTTCACCGCTTAAAGATTCTATCTTAGACTTAACTACATCCAGCCCTACGCCACGACCTGATACATCTGAAATCTGTTTTGCGGTGGAAAATCCTGCGTGGAACAACAGATTAATAATATCCTTTTCTGTCATGTTATCTGCCTGTTCTGCTGTGATTACACCACGTTCAATTGCCTTTGATCTGACAGCGTTAACATCAATACCGTTACCGTCATCCCTTACTTCAATGACAACATTATTACCATCCTGATATGCATCAAGGTAAATAGAACCTACCTCTGGCTTTCCTCTCTGAACACGGAGCTCTGATGACTCAAGTCCATGATCAGCTGCATTTCTTAACAAATGCATCAGAGGATCACCAATTTCATCTACCACTGTTCTATCCAGTTCTGTCTCTTCACCGGACATATACAGTTCCATCTTCTTATTTAATTTCTTTGAAAGATCCCTGATCATTCTGGGGAACTTGCTTACAACGCTCTCAATGGGAACCATTCGAACCTTCATAACAGACTCATGGAGGTTAGTCGTTACGCTTTCCAGATATTCAATCTGTTCATTAAAGCCTGTTCCGGCAGTACCCTCAGTATTAGACGCAGACACCAGTGAGTTTTTGGCAATAATAAGCTCACTTACCAGATTCATGAGGACATCCAGCTTCTCAATATCCACACGCACGGTTCTGTTTACTACCGGCTTACCTACTGCCTTCTTATCATTCGTCTTAGCAGGAGCGCTCTGTGTCTGTCCTGTAGCTGCCGGCTTGCTCTCTGTAACCTGCTTCTGATTGCTCTCATCTGTTTCTACAGGTTCAAATTCATATACATCGCCTACTACTTTTTCAATTTCGGATACATTTCTTGCCGCCTGAAGAATATCATTCAGGGAACAGTCAGAAATAACAATCAGACTGAAATCCAGATCAAATCTCTCATCTTCAATATCCTGTGCAGAAGGATTGCACACAATAATCTCCGCTTTCTCTTCTACTGCCTTGTACACCAAAAACGCTCTTGCCGCCTTTAAGAGACAGCTTTCCTGAACATATACGGTTAACCCGTAAACATTCTTTCCCTGTGATTTTGCCGTGGTAAATACAAGTCTTTCTGTTTCACCGACCTTCATATCCTTCCATTTCTCGTCGGCAGAACCTGCGGCCTTTTCCTCCTGCTTTTGCTCCGCGGGCTTGTCTTCTTTGGGCGCAGCATTTCCTTCTGATTTGAGGAACTCATTCAGCTGATTGATGAGCTGCTGATTGTCATTGGTTCCTTCATCTGCAGTTTCCTGGATATTGCTGGTATATTCCTCAAGCGCATCCAGACACTGGAACAAAGTATCAATCAGATTGGAATTTACCTTCATAGAACCATTTCTGATTTCAGAGAACACATTCTCCATATCATGAGTAAGCGTCTGCATGCGCTTATATCCCATAGTTCCTGCCATACCCTTCAGTGAATGAGCTGCACGGAAGATCTCATTAATGGTATCCACATCTTCCGGCTCCTGCTCCAGTTTAAGGATCTGAGCATTCAGGTTCTCCAGGTGTTCCTTTGTTTCATCAAGAAAAATTTCGAGATATTGAGTTACATCCATCTTAAATTACCCCCACGTTCTTAATAATTTCCTGTGCAATTTGTTCTAACGTTGTTTCCTTCTCTGAAAGTCCGGCAAGTGCGGCGCTTCTCGGCATACCGTAAACTGCACATGTTGCCTCATTTTGAGTAAACACCGTTACCTTCTTTTTCTCTTTCAGTTTTTTGATTCCCGCTGTGCCATCTGCCCCCATTCCTGTCAAAACTGCACATATGACCTCTCCATAATCACAATCTGCTAAAGACTCATACATGTAATTGGCACACGGTCTGACTCCTTCACGGGGCGGCTCATCCGTGTAGCGTATGAGGTGTCTGGTTCCGCTTCTTGATACCTGCAAGTGCTTTCCACCTCTCGCTAAATACACCTGTCCAGGCATGACCACGTCACCGTCTCCAGCTTCTTTCACAGCGATCTGACTTAACGAATTCAGTCTTCCTGCCAATGCCTCTGTAAATCCTGCAGGCATATGCTGCACAATTAAAACAGGAGCATTCAGATTTGCGGGAAGCAGAGGAATCAATGTCTGCAATGCCTTTGGTCCACCGGTAGAGCTGGCGATTGCAACAATCTTTTTCACAGCTTTGGTTTGATCTACTTTAAACATAATTGATTCTCTCACCATCTATGTATTTTTACGAGTATCAGTATAGCACAAAACATCCTTCTCATGAGTGAATAGTAATCATTTTATAAACCTTTTTCTTTTTTTCGGCATTTTCTCTCTTCCTCAAAAATAAAACGAATAATTTCTTCCCTGTCCTCCGTATCGATATTAATATACTGGGCACGATGTTCGAAAATCCCGGGTCTGTTATCTAATTTCCTTACGCTCAGAACCTTTGAAATCAGAACGTACTCTTTAAAGCTTCCTCCCCTCATCAGCTTATATTTACAGTAAATCAGGCTATCCGGCTCATAAGCATAATTTGCGACAAAACGGATTCCACCTCCGCTGATATCCACAATTACGCTTCTCTTTAGCGGAAGCCCCGGA
Organism: Bacillota bacterium; assembly: GCA_029226935.1. Taxonomy (GTDB): domain Bacteria; phylum Bacillota; class Clostridia; order Lachnospirales; family Lachnospiraceae; genus Suilimivivens. The sequence goes on from JAQXYZ010000019.1 coordinate 36,340, forward strand.
ACAATATGGCTGTTATTATTTTCAATCGCTTCAATTTCTTCTTTTTCAAGGGGTCTTGAGCTCATTTCAAGAGCACAGCTTAACCGATAATACTCCCTTCGCTGAAACCTTCTTAAATTACTTGTCAGTTCCATAAGAAGGATGTATTGGTTATTCGACTTATATCTGTCTATTACATTTGCAAAGCATTGAAACACACCGGAAGATGTATAAAAATACAAATCAAACTGTGCATTTACCGGAAGCAAAATCAACTTTGTCTTTTCCATAGGCATCATTACTTCCAGTCTGTCCTCTGAAACAATATCAACCACTCTGGTCTGATATGTTTTCCTTGTTTCGGCACTGTCATTATTCTTTGCTCGTTCTATCTCCTGTATTTCCATCCTGTTACCAGGCATCACATATTTTGAAAGCATTATTTTCCTCCCGTCAGAATTTTTTCCCGTTTACAATATGGGAAAAGAAAGCAGCCATTCCCCTTTTTTGAACTTTCTGATTCAATTCTCTGTTCATCAGTTTTGTGGCAATTGCCTCATAAGCCAACGCCGACTTTGCCTGTGGAGACTGCAAGGATACCGGCATCTGCTGCATCACTGCACGGGATAACTGATTATCCTGAGGTACTGCTCCAAGATAAGTAATCGGAATTTTTAAATATCTGCTTACCACAGCATTCAACTTATTAAAAAGGGTCTGTCCCTCATTCTGCGATTCCACTTTGTTAGCAATCACCTTGATTTGCGATGATTCACTAAAAAATCTGGGGTGTCGGCTCAGTGCCTTTAAAAGGGAATAGGAATCAGTAATGGAGGTTGGCTCCGGTGTGGTAACAAGCAGGATTTCCCCACTGGCAACCAGAAATTCCAGAACTGCATCCGATATTCCTGCTCCGGTATCTACAATAATAATATCTGCAATTGCATCCAGTTCTGCAAGATTCTGAATAATATAAACCAGGTACTCTCTGCTCAGATTAGACAACCCCGCAATTCCCGAACCTCCTGAAATAAAACCGACCTCCATAGGTCCCCAGGTAATAATTTCCCGTATGTTCTTCCCTTGATAAATCAAGTCGCAGAGGTTATGCCTTGGTACAGTTCCAAACATGATTTCAATATTTGCCAGTCCAAAATCCGCATCAAGAATAATCACTCTTTGCCCCATTTTGCGAAACTGAATCGCCAGATTAATCGCCGTATTTGATTTTCCCACACCGCCTTTACCGCTTGTCACTGTGATAACTCTTGCCAGCGGTCTGTTATGGGTGGTTGCACTTGCTTTAATAATATTTCTTAACTGTTCAGCCTGATCCATGTATTTTCCTCATCCACCATTTTATTGCTTATCAGTTCTTCCTTCCGCCCAAAAGCTGTTTTACCGTCTTTTGGGGATTAAAGTTTTCAATGTCGTCCGGCACATTCTGACCGCACGTCACATAAGAGAGCGGTGCACCGGTATGAAGCTTTAAGTTCAGAAGATTTCCTAACGTAGTGGTTTCATCCAGCTTAGTAAAAATAAGTTTAAATTCCGTCATGGCTGCGTAAGTATCCGCGATGCTGATCAGATCCCTGTATTTAGTGGTGGCACTTAAAACAAGAAATACTTCCTTTTCTGCCAGTCCATCCACCGAATGAATAAAACCATTCATCGCTTCCCTCTGTGCTTCATTCTGATGGGAATGTCCCGCTGTATCCACTAAAACAAAATCATAATCCTTAAAGTCCTTAAGAGACTGTTCCACTTCCTCCGTAGAATAAATTACCCGGAACGGAACTTCCAAAATATTGGCATAGGTACGAAGCTGTTCCGCCGCCGCAATCCGGTAGGTATCCGCCGTAAGCAGCGCCACCTTTCTGCCTCCTTCAACGCTGAACTTCGAAGCAATCTTTGCAATCGTTGTGGTTTTTCCAACACCGGTGGGACCCACAAAAAATACCACTTTAGGACCCTTTTGTGCCGGTGTGATTCCTATCGGCTTGCCAAATTTAAGAATCATCTTCTGATAAGTGTTTGCAAGCGCATAGTCAAAGGGCATATTGGGTTTATTTATTTTTTCTATTTCATCAATAATCTGATTCGCATACTGTTCACTCACTTCATTCATCAGCATCGTGTTATAGAGCAGTTTCATAAAGCGTTCCATTTCGCTTTCTTTTTCCTCCTCTGCCGGCTCGTTTTTGGTCTCCTCCGGCTTTTGAAGCTGCTGTTCCAAAAGGATGTGCAGATTATCCAGTTTCTCTTCAATCGCACTGTTGTCCACCCGGTTCTCCTTCCGGTCATCCTGCGAAACGATTTCATTTTCTGTTTTGCCGGCAGATGTCTGCTTTAATGCAAGTGCATCCACCAGTGGCTGTGCCTTTGGTTCATCCCTTCGAGGAACCGGAATACGTGCCTGTTCTTCCTCCAGTGCAACAGTGACCTCCACCTGCTGCGGCATCAGGAAACTGAATAATCCTTTTCTTTTCACATTTCGGACATTCATTATGACCACATTGTTTCCAAGCTCTTTCTTTGCACTTTCTACTGCTTCCGCTTCTGTTTTCCCCTGAAATTTTTTGATTATCATGCTGTCACCATTCCTACAGACTGTAATTCAATATTGCTCTCTATCTCATTATATGAAACTACAATTAAATCCTTGTAGTAATCCTCCGTCAGACGTTTAAAATAGGTACGTACAATCGGAGAGGTTATAATAATCGGATTCTTCCCAAGATTTTCCAGCTTGGAAATTTCATTCCCCACGGATTTCATGATTGCCTTAGTCCTTTCAGGATCAAGGGTAAGGTATGCTCCTGTTTCCGTCTGCTTCACACTTGCCATAATTTCCTGTTCAAGTTTTGGATCTAAAGTTACCACACTGCTGGTCTCATTGGCAGGAAAGAACTTGCTGGAAATTGCTCTTTTTAAACTCTGTCTTACATATTCCGTAAGAATATCCGTATCTCTGGTAGTTGATGCATAATCTGCCAATGTCTCAAAAATCGTAAGTAAATCTCTGATAGAAATACCTTCCTTTAAGAGATTTTGTAAAACCTTCTGAATTTCGCCAAGACCCAGCAGCTTGGGTACAAGTTCGTCTACCAGAGAAGGATTGGTTTCCTTTAAATTGTTTACAAGGTTCTGTACATCCTGCCTTGTGAGTAGTTCTGAAATATACTGCCTTATAATCTCTGTCAGATGGGTTGCAATGATGGAAGGAGGATCAACAACAGTATATCCCATGCTCTCCGCTCTTTCACGCTGCCCCTCCGTAATCCAGATTGCAGGCAGATGGAAAGAAGGCTCAAAGGTTGGAATACCTGTTATTTCCTCTTCCACATACCCCGGATTCATTGCCATATAATGATCAAAAAGAATTTCTCCCTCACTGACCTGTATTCCCTTTATCTTAATAATATATTGATTGGGATTTAACTGGATATTATCTCTAAGACGGATAATCGGAACAACCGTACCCAGTTCTAACGCAATCTGCCTTCTGATCATTACTACACGATCAAGAAGATCGCCTCCCTGATTGACATCTGCAAGGGGGATGATTCCATAACCAAACTCCAACTCGATAGGGTCTACCTGCAAAAGGCTGTTGACGTTCTCCGGCTGCCTGATTTCCTCCGCAGCTGCTTCCTCCGCATTCACTTCGCCTTCAATCTGAGCAGTCTCAATCGTACCCGCAATCATTCTTCCCGTAATAATAAACACCAGTCCCAGAGCCAGAAAAATAATATCCGGTAGTGGTGTAACAATTCCCAGTCCGATAATAATAGCTCCAACGATGTAAAGTACCTTGGGAATACCAAAAAGCTGACTGATTAACACTGTACCGAAATCTGCATCCTTGGAGCCCTTGGTAACCAGAATACCTGTTGACAGCGAAATTAAAAGCGAGGGGATCTGACTTACCAAGCCATCGCCGATTGTCAGAATAACATATTTGTTAAGTGCCGCGCTAAATTCAAGGTTCTGCCGCAGTACACCCATGGCGATACCACCTACCACATTGACCACCGTAATCACAAGTCCTGCCGTAGCATCTCCCTTAACATACTTAACTGCACCATCCATGGAGCCAAAGAAATTCGCTTCCTCCTGAATCTTATCCCGGCGTTTCTTAGCCTCCGCATCTGTAATCGCACCGGTATTTAAATCTGCATCGATTGCCATCTGTTTACCCGGCATGGCGTCCAATGTAAATCTCGCCGTTACTTCTGCTACTCTCTCAGATCCCTTATTGATAACCATAAACTGCACCAGCAACAGGATCAAAAACACAATGGCTCCAACAATCAAATCACCGCCGCCGACATAATTTCCAAAAGTCGTAACCACATCTCCCGGATCTCCGGTGGTCAGAATCAGCCTGGTAGAAGAAATGTTCAGGGCGATTCTGAATATGGTGGTAAACAAAAGGATGGTAGGATAAAATGACATATCCAACACTTCCTGAGAAAACATTGTTCCAAAAAGAATCGTAAAAGCAATTGCCATATTACAGGCAAGGAGAATATCCAAAAGCCAGTTTGGAATAGGCACAATCATCATGATAAATGCTGCAAGTACATATGCCGCAACGCCAATATCCGCTTTTTTCATTCCATCCTCCTTTCTCCTGTCTTTCTGTCATTTTTCTTATGCTTTACCCTTTACATGGTATACAAACGCAAGCACTTCCGCCACTGCCTGATATAATTCCGGCGGCACCAGCCCGCCGATATCCACATTGGCATAAAGCATTCTTGCTAAAGGCTTATTTTCTACAATTTCAATTTCATTTTCCCTTGCTACCTCCTTGATACGCTGTGCCAGATAATCCTGCCCCTTGGCAAGCACATAAGGAGCATCATATTGATCAGGATCATATTTGATAGCAACCGCATAATGAGTAGGGTTGGTAATTACCACATCCGCTTCGGGCAGCTGCTGCATCATTCGCCGCATGGAAGCTTCTCTCATGCGCTGCTTCTGCTTTCCCTTTACCTGAGGATCTCCTTCCTGATTTTTATACTCATCCTTTACTTCCTGCTTGGTCATTTTCATATCTTCCTTGAATTTCCACTTCTGATAGGCAAAGTCAAGGGCAGCAATAACCATATATACCGCTGCAATTCTGATCCCTAAGTCAATCACTATTTCACCAATCAGTCCTATCGCCTGATTTAATGTAATATCATACAAAAGATAAATCTGTCCCATTCTGCCTTTCAGATAGGAGTAAACCATGTATCCGATTACCGCCAGCTTTGCAATGGACTTAATCAGTTCCACCAATGAATTGGCAGAAAAAATTCTTCCAAATCCTTTGATAGGATTTAATTTGTTGAACTTCGGCATAAGAGGCTTTGTTGTTGGCTTCCACTTTACCTGAACAATATCGCAGACAAACGCTACCACAACCGCCACCAACAGAACCGGCGCTATAATAATTACCAGCTGAACCATCATACTGCGGATGATTACCTGCAGGAACGCTACCGGCAGCTGACCATCATACATTTTGATGGCGTCCGGAATCTGATTATAGACAGCACTGAAGCATTCAATGAATTTTGTGCCCATGGTTCCTATATAGACTTTTAATACAAGAAACAATGCCAAAATGCCAAATGCATTTGCAATTTCCTTACTTTTTGCAACCTGCCCCTCCTTGCGGGCATCGTCAAGCTTTTTGGCGGTAGGTTCTTCTGTCTTTTCACCACCCGGGCCATCCTTTGCGAAGAACTGCAGATTGTATTGCAGCATCATATTATATTGTTCAGCCAATCTGCTAACCTCCATCTCTCTTTGTCCGCCTTAAGTCTGTCAGAGCTACGGCATGATTGCCTCTGTAAAAGAAACTACCATCTGCTTCATCTGACTATAGATAAAGTCAGCTGCTCCCGGGAGCATCGCCGTTGACAAAAACAAAATACTAAGTCCCACCAGAACCTTCATCTGAATACCAACAGCAAACATGTTAAGCTGAGGTGAAACCTTGGCAAGAACACCAAGCACCGCATTCAAAATAATCATCACCGCAAAAATCGGCAGACAGATTCGAAAACCGATAATAATATAATTTGTCATGAACTCCAATAAGGAATCCAACATTGCATCTGACCGGAAAATTACTCCATTTATGGGAATCAATGTATAAGTCTCTGCCAGCGCCTTCAGGAGATATCTGTGCATTCCCGAAATCATCAGCATGAGCAGAACCATATAATTATAATAAATTCCTGTAATCGTAGAGGTCTCCTTGGTGGTAGGATCCATCATGCTTGCCATGGAAAGCCCCATTTCCATATCCGCAATATGCCCCGCGAAAGAAACCACTGTGGTACAAAGGTTTGCCGCAAATCCAATCAGAAGTCCGACGAGGACCTCCTTCATTACGATGATGGAATACCCAATCAGCGTATCATATACGATTGTCTGACGTGGCACCGTCTGATATAGCAGCAGAGAAACAAAAACACTGAGCCCTATTCTCACATTTCTCGGCGTATTACTCATACTGAAAAAGGGTGCCACAAACACGAAGCTGGCGACCCTTACCAGTATCAGTAAAAAATATTCCAAATCTGCATAAGTAAATGTATAATCAAGCATAATACGCTACCTGACATAATGGCTAAAATCAGACCATAGGGTTGTCATAAAGCCTGACATTTCCGTAAGCATCCAGTTTCCAAGTACAATCAGTGCCAGAAAAACAGCAATAATCTTTGGCACAAAAGTAAGCGTCTGTTCCTGAATCGATGTAACAGTCTGAAAAATACTGATGATAAGCCCCACAATCAAGGAAACAAGTAAAATCGGTGCCGATACTTTAATTACCAGAAATAACGCCGTACTGGCAATGGCCGTAACCTCATCTATTGTCATACCTCTTCACATCCTCTCCTTATCTGGCTACCTATAAAATGTTTCAACCAAATTCACAATAATTAAATTCCATCCATCAGCCAGCACAAACAGGAGTATCTTAAAGGGCATGGAAATAGTTGTAGGTGGCAGCATCATCATACCCATACTCATCAGGGTGGAGGCTACTACCATATCAATGACAATAAATGGAATATAAATCAAGAATCCTATGATAAATGCCTGTCGCAGTTCGCCAATAATAAAGCTTGGAATCAAAACAGCAAGAGGAATTCCATCCAATGATCCGTCCCATTCCTGCCCGCTGATATCCATAAACACTCTCACATCCTTAGTCTGGGTCTGACCATACATAAACTGCCTAAACGGCTCTATTCCTGCCTCAAAAAATTCTTCCTGAGTTATCGTTCCCTCCTCAAAGGGTACCACAGCCTCCTGATAAACCTGTGTCAGGGTCGGCTGCATAATGAAATAGGTTAAAAACAAAGCTAACCCAATCAGCACCTGATTAGGCGGCGCTGTTTGGGTGTTTAAGGCTGCTCTTGTAAAATGAAGAACAATGATAACTCTGGTAAACGATGTGAGCATAATCAGCAGTGTAGGTGCCAATGCAATCATCGTAAGTGTCAGAAGAATTCGTAATGTTCCATTTACCTGTCCATTGCCGTTATTATAAGTAACAGTCAGGTTATTCGCAATATTCAGTTCTGATAGTTCTTCCTGCGACTGGGCGCTGCCCGGTTCCTCAATATTGGTTCTTGTTTCTGTTTCACCTGTCAGATTCGTGTCCACAGTTGCCCTTGCATCTAACCGGGGAATAATACACAATATGCCCACCGTCGTCAGCAGGCATATTATCTTTATTATCTTTTTTACGGCAAAACTTTCTTTCATACTATTATTGCCTTATCCTTTAGTCCTTCTCTTTGTTCCTCAATTTCTTAACCTTATCAAAAATCTCTGCGAATCCTGCCGTCTCTGCTTCGTTCTTCTGAAAACTCAGCTGATCCCCGGAAAGTTCTGAAAGCATATGCACTTCATCTTTGCCTACTGCAATTACCAGATATTTGCCTCCAGCTCTCACAATCTGGATGTATTTATTTGAAGCAATCCTACAGGTTTCAATCACCTCAAGGTTTCCGATACTGGTCTTTTCCTTCTGATAATTAGCTATCCATCTGGTAACCAGATGCGTAAGTGCAAGCACAAAAACAAAAAGGATAAGTACCGTAATAAACTGAAGATAGCTGTCCATCCGTGTAGCAACTGAAAGGAGCATATTAACCGACTACCTTCTTTACTGCTTCTAAAACACGGTCAGGCTGGAAGGGTTTTACAATAAAATCCTTAGCACCGGCCTGAATGGATTCAATTACCATAGCCTGCTGTCCCATTGCGGAACACATAATAACCTTGGCACCGGCATCTGCACCTTTAATGTTCTTCAGTGCGGCAATACCGTCAACCTCTGGCATAGTAATATCCATAAGTACCAGATCAGGCTTTAATTCATTATACTTTTCCAAAGCCTTTGCACCATTTTCTGCTTCCCCCACTACGTTATACCCATTCTTTGTCAGAATGTCCTTAATCATCATGCGCATGAATGCTGCATCATCAACAATTAAAATATTTTTTGCCATATTCTCTCTCCTACCTTTTACTTAATTATTTCAGTGACACGGACACCAAAACTTTCTTCAATTACTACAACCTCGCCTTTTGCTACAAATTTACCGTTTACCAGTACATCTATAGGTTCACCGGCGATCTTGTCCAATTCTATGATCGTTCCCGGTGCGAAGTCCAATATCTCTGCTATGGATTTCTTGGTCCTGCCAAGTTCTACCGTAACCTCTAACGGTACATCCTTGATCAGTCCAATGTTTTCCTGCCCCGCCATAGCATTCATGTCATTGTTAAAACTCTGGAACTGTGCCGGTTGAATATTCATGTTCTGCTGGGGCATCCCCATGTTCATCTGGGGCATTCCCATATTCATCTGCGGCATTCCATTCATGCCCATCATGGGCATTCCCATATTCTGCTGAGGCATTCCCATGTTCATCATGGGCATTCCCATGTTCATCTGCGGCATTCCCATATTCATCTGGGACATTCCCATATCCATCTGCGGACCGCCCATTCCCATGTTCATCTGCCCTGCATCTGGCTGTGCGGAAGGCATCTCCACCGTCGGCGGAACATAAGGTTCAGGTTCCGGTGCTGCCGCAGGAGCCTCCTCTTCCGGTATCTGGGTCGATATAAATGTTTCATAAAGGCTCTTGGCAAAATCAATCGGGTATAGCTGCATGATAGTGCTGTCCACCAGATCATCAATCTGCATTCGGAAAGCAATCCTTACAAAGGTATCCTCCAGAAATGCTGCAATATCGCCACCTTTTTTCAATTCGTTCATATCCACCAGACTTGCTTCCGGAGGACTGATATCAATCATCTTCCCCAGCATAGTGGACATGGAGGTCGCCGCAGAACCCATCATCTGATTCATCGCTTCGGAAATTGCACTCAGGTGAAGCTCTCCCAGCTCCCCGTCTATATTACTGCCGTCTCCCCCCATCATAAGGTCTGTAATTACCTTTACATCATGTTCCTTCAATACCATGATGTTGGACCCGTCCAGCCCTGCAGTATAACGGATCTGAATAAATACACAGGGGCGCTCATAATCTTCTACAACCTCAGCCCATCTGGCGAGTGTAACTACCGGTGTTGTAATGTTTACCTTCCTGTTTACCAGCGAATACAGCGTAGTTGCTGAAGATCCCATACTGATATTGGCAATCTCACCTACTGCATCTCTTTCAACCTCTGTCAGAAGACTATCATCTACAGGAGAAACATCTGCCGCCTCTGGCGCTTCCGGCTCCGCTGCACCCGCATCACCGGATAAGTCCATGCCGGCAAGTAACGCATTTATTTCATCTTGTGATAGCATTCCGTCCATGCCTTATTCCTCCTCTCTGACTACGGATGTCACACGGACAGCATAATTGTCCTTACTGGAACCCGGAAGTGCTGTAAATTTCTTAATATTTCCCACAAACACATCCAGTTCCGAATCTACTCTTGCATCCAGCCGGATAATATCTCCCGGCTGCAAGTTCAGGAAATCGCTGACCGACACCTGACTTTTCCCAAGAATTGCCTTTATCGGCACATCCACTCTCTTTATAAGCGATTCGATATGCTCCTCATAATCCATTTTATCATCTTTTTGCATTGTTGAGAACCAGTATTTGGTATTCAACTTATCCATTACATCTTCCAATGTAAAATATGGGAGACAAATATTCATAAATCCTTCTGCATCCCCAATTTTTACATTCATAGAAACAATGGCTATCATGTCACTTGGCGCAATTACCTGTGCAAACTGGGCATTGGTTTCAATTCTTTCCATCATAGGATTAATGTCCAGCACGTTTCTCCAAGGCTCCCGCATCAGCTGCATACAGATGACCATCAACTTTTGTAAAATAGTCATTTCTATTTCGGAAAAGTCTCTGTTCTTCTCTAACGGTACTCCCTGTCCACCCAGCATACGGTCTATCATGGCAAAGCCGAGATTGGGCGACAACTCAATGATAATGTTTCCGGTCAATGGTCTAAAATCCACAATTCCAAGGATAACCGGATTGGAAAGTGCGTTGGTAAATTCTGAAAACGTGACCGTCTCAGAACTTGCCACAGAAACCTGTATATTTTTTCTTAAGTAAACCGGCAGATTAGTAGAAATCAATCTACCGTAATGTTCATAAATAATTTCAAGGGTTCTTAAATGTTCCTTGGAAAACTTCGCAGGTCGCTTAAAGTCATAGTCTTTAACCTGTCTGTCTCCCGACTCCTGCATTTGCTCTACATCCAGTTCTCCACTGCTTAGGGCGGCAAGCAAATTGTCTATCTCATTTTGAGATAATACCTCACCCACGAGTTTCCACCTCCTTCATTTCTGCCACAATCTTCTGTCAATTCATCGTCAGTCTGTGGTGTCTACTGATAGAGGGTACTGCTTAATGACACATCAAAAATAAAGTCTGAATCAAACATGGTCTGAATTCTGGAAAGGATTTCATCCTCAATCACTTTTTGATTTTCCCGCGCCTGATCCACGGTGTATTGACTAATTACTTCATTGATTTGTCCCTTTATCAAATCCTCTCTGGTACTTAAATCCCCATAAGTCTTATAGTCATCATGCTTACTGTTTATGGACAAGGTTACCGATATCATTGCAAAGTGGTCTTTGCCGTCACCTTCCGGATCCTTTCTAAGGGGAATGGTCATATCGGCAATGGTATATGGAATGGTATCTGCCATGGATACCAGTTCTGCTTCTTCCTCAGTACTGCCTTCTCCTGTACCCAGATCAAGGCTGATTGCCGCCGCCACATCCGAAACCAGCGCTGCGGTCTTCTTGTTGGTGCTCATCACGCTGAACATCATAATAGAAGTCAGCACAATATTTACAATCAACAATGCCAGTATAACAATTGAAATCAGGTTTTTCTTCATAACAGGTACAACCTTTCTTCATCAATAAGAACTTAATGAATTATAAATTTTTATTTCTACCCTTCTGTTTCTGGATCTTCCTTCTTCTGTGGAATTATCCGCTATGGGAACATATTCTCCCCTTCCCGAGTGTTTGACCCTGCTCATATCCAAGGTTGTATTTTCTTTCAGGTAATAGAAAACGGATAAAGCTCGCCCGCTGCTCAATTCATCATTATTAGAATATTTAGCACCGGACATGGGCACATTATCTGTATGCCCCTCTATCTCAATAGTACCCTCACTATATCTTTGAAGGATAATACCAAGCTGATTCATTAACGGCAACGCCTCCTTTTTGATTTCAACCTTTCCCGAATCAAACAGAAGTGCTCCGTTTAAGGTAAGCTGTACATATTGTGCCGTAAATTCAATGTCTACTTCCTTATCTAAATTCTTTTCTTTCAGAGTTTCTTCAATCTTTTCCGCCATCTCTTCAGAGGCTTCCAGCTTTGCTTCCTCCATGATTTCATTTGCACTTTCCAGATTTTCCGGTATCGTGTCGCCTTCCGCATCCCGTCCGGTGCTATTGATATACTGGTCAAGCTCATTCAGCTGGCTTACACCGTTACTGATCAGGACACCATCTCCGATAGCAGTTGCTCCCGCCGAAAAAATGCTAAAAGTCTGATTAAAGGAAGCTGCCAAAAGTTCAAACTTCTGTGCATCCATGGTAGACATGGAAAACAGCATTACGAAGAAGCACAGAAGCAGATTCATAAGATCTGCAAAGGTGGACTGCCATGCCGGGGCGCCTTTAGGCGGCTCGTCCGGTTTTCTTTTAGCCATCCTCCTCACCTCCACCATCCTGGGTAATTCTATCTCCCGGTGCAAGGAAGGATTTCAGTTTCTCTTCTATAACTCTGGGGTTTTCTCCTGCCTGAATCGAAAGAAGTCCTTCTATCATAATCTCCTTGATCATAATTTCAGTTGAGTTATTTGCCTTTAATTTCGCGGCAACAGGTGCACAAATCCAGTTGGCCAGAAGGGAGCCATACAGAGTCGTAATCAGCGCCACCGCCATGGACGGTCCGATACTGGAAGGATCATCCATCTCGTAAAGCATATTAACAAGACCTATCAAAGTACCAATCATACCCCACGCAGGTCCCATAGATCCCAATGTTTCCCAAAATGAAATTTTATTCTTATGCCTGTCCTCCGTACTCACCAGTTCCGTTTCCATAATACCGCGTACAAGTTCCGGATCTGTACCATCTACAATCAAAAGGATACCCTTTTTCATAAACTCGTCATCAAGATCCCCTGCCGCTTCTTCCAGAGAAAGAAGCCCTTCCTTTCTGGCAACATTTGACAAGTCGATGATTTTCTGTATCATTGCTCTCACATCAGAACTGGGCGCTTTAAAAATCAAGGTAAAGCTCTTAAGTCCACCCAGAAAGTCAGCCATGGAATAGGAAGCCATAACTGCAAAGAAAGAACCGCCAAAGGTAATGATAGCCGATGGGAGATCCAGATAACGTCCTATATTTTCAATGCCTGCATTATCAATAATACCATATATGCACATGGCGAAGCACAGCACCAAGCCCAAAATCGACGCTAAATCCAAAACATTTCACCTTTTTTACGTTATACCGCAAAAATATCCTTTCTATACGATTTTACAAGATTTTTCACATCTTGTCTACTTTCTTTTACAATTATTTTTCTGCCGGTGGTAAAAGAGATTACCGTATCCGGTGTTTCCTCTACAAGTTCAATCAAATCCGGATTTACCAGTACTTTACTCCCATTGATTTTTGTCACTTCAATCACAATCCGTCTCCTTTTATGTAAAACGCCTAAAGGGAACCACTTAAAAAGGTTCCCTTACAGCTATGTATTTTATCATTTTGTCACATGAACGCGGTGGCCGTATTAACAGCATCCACAAATTATCTCTTCAGATTGGTCAATTCTTCAAGCAGCGTATCTGAAACCGTAATAATACGACTGTTTGCCTGAAAACCTCTCTGTGTGGTAATCATTTCCGTAAATTCTGAAGACAAATCCACATTACTCATTTCCAGCACGCCGGAATCCATACGTCCGCCGCCTACTGTGATATCTTCACCAATTCCGTCAAAATCACCTGAGTTCAAGGTTGCGGAATAAAGGTTATCACCCTCCTTGGCAAGACCTGATGGGTTTGCAAAGGTTGCAGTGGAAATCTGCCCTAACAATCTCGACTGACCGTTATCATAGGATGCATAAATCATACCATCCTTCTGAATCGTAACGCCGCTCATCTCACCAATTTTACGTCCTGATCCTTCTCCTTTAGAAGTCCCTGCCACTGCCCCGATGGTAGAGGTACCATTTACATTGTAATTATAGGTAGCAGAGAAATCAATTTCAATATTCTTAAAATTGGGGAATTTCGTCGCATCAAACTCTAACGTAATTGACTTGTTCCCTGCAGTACCTGCAGTGCCTCCTACGTTTTCAAAGGTTCCCTGTCCTTTTACATAATTCAGGGTTGCTGATCCCAAACCACCTGCACCGGTAACAGCTGTAGAGCTTAATTTAATGCCACCATTATCGGGAACCGTATTTCCGTTGGCATCAACAATGCCGTCCAGCTGAACATAGAAATTACCATTGTCCTTGCTCAGCCCTGTTGCACTGGCATTTTCATGGATTGAAAACTTTGCTGTATATTTATAGCCCTGACTGTCATAAAACTCAAGATTCATAATTCTGCCGGAAGGGCTGTTTACATCTGTATCGTTTTTGTCCACAATACCGCTGATGGTCGCCTTGCTGGTTGCCTCCGGTGGATAAGTCATATTTTCCGGCGTCATAATGCGAAGCGCTGAAACGGTATCTCTCTTAATATTTTCTGCTCCTGTAGCCGGGTCCTTAACCACCTGCCAGCCCATAACATTGTAGCCGGTACTGGTCATGGCAAGATTCCCCTTACCATCTACATAAAAGGAGCCATCTCGGGTAAAGAAATTATCCGATCCATTGCTGACAACAAAGAATGCATCTCCTGAAATCATCAGGTCAAAAGGATCGTTGGTGGTCTGGGATGCACCCTGACCGGAAATTGCAGTCTTGATTGCACCGGTTTTAGATCCAAGACCAATCTGTCTTGCGTTCACACCACCTACTCCAGTGGTCGGGTTCGCACCGGAAGCAGACTGTGTTGTCTGATACATCAGTTCACTGAATGTCATAGACTGTGATTTATAAGCTGTCGTATTAACATTTGCGATGTTATTACCAATAACATCCATTCTGGTCTGGTGGGTCTTTAGACCTGCCACTCCAGAGAATAATGATCTCATCATAATGAAATGACCTCCTTTAGCTTTTCTGCCGTTTCGTTCCTTCCGTCATTCGGGAACGCTTAGCCTCCATAAGGTCCGGCTAAATAATTACGGCTCCGTCAATATTTGTAAAAACATTTTCTGCTGCATCATTTTGATTCATTGCTGTCACTACCGTGTTATTAGGGATATTTACGATAAATGCCAGTTGATCCACAATAACCAGCGATTCTTTGATTCCCTTCTGCTGCGCTCTCTGCGCGCCCTCCTGCAGACGTTCCATCTGTCCTTTGGTAAGCTCAATATTACGATCTGCCAGTCTTCCTGCCGCATGCTTGGAAAACTTTACTTCTTCAGATGCCTTTTGCTGACTGGTTTCCAATATCTCCTGAAAGGATTTGGTTTGTGTACCATTTACCGATGGATGGCTTTTATTCTGGCTAAAATACTGATCCTGCAGTTGTTCAATCGAAAGGAATCCGTTATTTTGAATCTTCATGTTCCTCTCCTCCCTGAGCGGTTCACTCTGCATCCTGCTTTCTTATAGGTTTTCGCCTGCACCTGCTGTTCCTTCCGTGCTTCCCTGTGCACTTCCGTTTTGATCGGTTTCTTCTGCCTTACCGGTTTCTTCGGTTCCGTTATTTTCTTCTGTTTTATCGGCTTCCTCTGTCAGAATTGCCATTCTCTCAACATATTTCTTAAGTTTTTCAATGTAACTGTCGCTGATAAATGACTGCTGATAAGAAGTCATACTATTAAAACCATTCTGTAGTGTTGTCACTGAATCTTTTTCATTCAGTGTAAGATTTTCCAGACTCGGAAGCTTATCCATTGCATTGATAAATGCCACTGCAAGATCAACTGCCGTCTGGTAGGTTTCATCAACCACTGCCGTAACATCGTCTGCGGAATAAAGATTACCATCGATGGAAACATATGCCTTATTGTTTTCATAGGTTACATACTCAACGGTTCCCTGAATACTCTTAACCTCTCCATTGCTGTCGGTGGTCTGTACCTCAACCAGCTTGCCGACCATGGAAGAAGCTCTCGACAGTTCCATAGTTGCCGCCATATTCTGCATCTGTTCTACCTGTGAAAAGGTTGCATACTGTGAAATATATTCCGTGTTAGATGTAGGCTCTAAGGGATCCTGATATTTCATCTGTGCCACTAAAAGTTGTAAAAAAGCGTCCTTATCCATCCCATTATTGGAGGCCGCCTTTTTAACAGAACTTTCCGATGTTGTCTCTTCTATCTTTCCGTTGTTAACAACTGCTCCTACTGCCACTTCAAACTCCTTTCCGCATCCTGCGGGATGCTTTTATTATTATGCGGTATAATCTACCGTATTTCCGTTTGCTTCCATAATCTTTGCTGCAAGCAGTTCTTCTTCGCTTGCCTCATCCTCAAACAGCCTGTCCAGATCATCCAAATTAATCCTTCTCGGTGTCCTCTTCTGATTTTGTGAGGAAGCATTTTCTTCTCTTCCCTGACCCTGCCAGAGATTACTTTCGAATCCGTGATTTTCTACGGTTACCTGAACCGCTTCAACCTTGATTCCCTGCTCTCTTAAACTTTCCTGTAACGTTGTAATCTGACTTTCCAAAGCCGCTCTTACCGTTTCATTCTGTACCTGAAACTGTGCTGTCACTTCACCGCTCTTAGAAGTAAGCTGGATATGTACCGTTCCGAGACTTTCAGGATGTAACTGCATTTCCAGCTGATCCATCTCAGGATTAAGCTGAATCTTCATATAATCCATAATCTGATTCATAATGTCCTGAGTCTGTCTGTCGAAAAATGTAGTCGTCTGTTCCGGAACTGTATCTGCTGCCTGTACCTTATTCTGCAGCAGGCTGTCAATCAGTGGATTACCTGTCTGTAAGGCACTTTCTGACTGTCCCTTGTTTTCTTTAGCGTCCCCGCTTTCCCGTTCTCCGGTCTTTTGATCAGCAACGTTTTCTTTCTCCTGCGATACAACCTCCATTGTCCTGGTGACATTTCCCTTTTCATCCGCTTCAAGCCTTACGGTATCCTCTCCCGATTTTACTTCAACAGTAATTTTAGGAACATCCTCCGTGATTTCCTGAACGGCATCAACGGTATCAACGGTATCCGTTCTACCAATAACAGCTTCTTCGGGTTTTTGCATTTCTCCCTCTGCGTCACTCTGGAGTTCAGAAGCTTTCTGGAGTTCATCAACCACCATCTGCATTTCTTTCGGATTCAAGTTCAGTTCCTGCATCAATCCGTCTTTCACATCTGACAGAGTATCAAGCATTCCCTGAAGCTGTCCAAAAAGCGTTTCATCCGTGAGAAGTGCTGTGGCATCCTGACCTCCCGACAGTTCCAATACCAGTTTTGTCAGTTCAGACGGTTCTAACAGGGAAAGAACAGAGAGTCCTAACACCTCCATGGCTTCGAGCACTTCTTCTTCAGTGACACCAAACTCTTGGGATACCTCACTGACAATTTGTTCTCCCGCCTCTTTCAGAATCTGTTCCTGATTGCCCACAGCCTCTGCATCTTTTTCTGCTTTCACTACAGGCTTTTCGGTCTGGACTATGTCCTTACGGTTCACCGGAGTATCAACAGGTCTTGTCTCTGCCGTCTTTTGCTCCGACACAACCTGACTTTGACTGTTTAATCCGGTATTACCGTCTCTGGTTCTGCTCATCACATCACCAAAACTGCTCATCTGGTCTGTACCGCCTGTCTTTGTGAGATTTTTCCCTCCGACATAATTCATCAGAGAACTCACGTCCTTTACAGGTGCACTCGTCATTCACATTCCTCCTTTTCTCTATAAGCCTTTAAAAGACTCTTTTTCAAGGTACATTGTTTATATCGGTTTAAGAAAGGGATTTCTTAAGACTCGGGGTCCATTATTTTTGTGATCCGCGCAGCAATTTCCGAATCCATAACCCCCAGTATTTTTCCTCTGTCATCCGCTTCCATTACCCCCAGTATCCGGGCTGCCAGCTCGAGATTATCTGTCATCTGCTCGAAGATTGCTGCCGCCTCCTTGGGTTTCATCTCCGAATACGCTTTCGCATAATCTTTGATTTCATCGCTCTCTTCTAATTGCGTTACTACCTGCTTATATAAATATTCTGCTGTGGCAGGGTCCATCTCCTCATAATACTTCCGATAGGCCTCTATTCCCGGTCCCTTATCCGCGTACACCACTTCCTCATAAAATTCCGTTTTGATTCTCTGGAATTCTACCTGACTGTCCTCAAATGTTTTAAGGCGCTCCACTTCCGCTTTCAGTTGTGCTACCTCATCCGAGCTGTCTGTCTGTGCCGACTTGGCGCGTTCCAGTTCCAGTTCAAGCTCTTTAATATAATCCACAGCTTCTCTCAGATTATCATATCCGCCATAAGCTTCACTGTCACCATCCTCAACAACCACATCCGTATTATTCGGTAAGATCAAATTCAGAACCGGTACATCCTTCAAAATCGGTGTTAGGACGTTGCTTCCGAAGCCGCCGATGTCCAGTTTTACAATCAGGCACAAAATTGCAATCCAGATAAGAACGATTACAAAGGTAACTGCAAAAACAGAGCCGCTGTTTGCTTCTTCGTCCTCCATCAGCTCTGCTTCCTGGCTGGCAATTTCTTTCGCCCTCGCTTTGGCAGCCTTCCGCTGCTCCTTCTGTTCCTTTTTCAGTTTTTTCTTTTCGTCCTTCAGGCGCTGCTTTTCAAGCTTTGCTTCCTGAGAGCTTAATTCTCCGTCCATCGGCATAATTGTTCCACACTTTCCTATTTCCGTCCGTGGGTGTAGCTGACAAGCTCATCCACTTCCTTTGCCTCTCTGGCATTTTCTTCTTTCACAAACTCATCAAATGCTTTTTCCCTGAGTTTCTCCTGGGTTTTACTCTCCTGCATGGCAATCTGCAGCTTCTGCCTTGCAAGTTCAAATTCTGCTTCCGCACGCTTTACCTGTTCCTTTTGGAGCAGAATAAATTCCTCCATCCGGGCAATCGCATCCCCGTTCTCCATAATGTCCATGACCTTAAGGCTGTTTTTGCGAAGTTCTCTCCCCCGCTTCTCATAACCTTCCTTTCTATCCACAAGACGTTGAAGCTTCTCTTCCTGCTCGGTGAGGTGCATTCTTGCGGCGGCAAATTCCATCCGTGCCTGCTCTGTTATTTTATTTTTGATATCCAGAATGCTCTGCATCCGATATATAAACTTTGCCATTGATTATTCCGCTCCATCAGCAAAAATATTTTTCATCATTTCCACCGATTCTTCAAAGGAAAACTTGTCATTGACATCCTGCATAAGAAACTGATTTACCTCTCCGATTTTTGAGATGGCATAATCAATTTCAGGATTGCTCCCTGCCTTATATGCCCCGATATTAATCAAATCCTCCGCCTCATTATAAGTTGCAAGCACATTTTTCAATTTTCCCGCATAGCGCTTATGCTCTCTCTGTGCAATCTGGCTCATACATCTGGAAATGCTCTGCAGCACATCAATAGCCGGATAATGATTCTTATGTGCCAGCTTTCTGTTAAGCATAATATGCCCGTCCAAAATACTTCTGGCAGTATCTGTAATCGGCTCATTAAAATCATCGCCGTCCACCAGAACGGTATATAGCCCTGTAATGGACCCTTTATCCGAACGCCCTGCGCGTTCCAAAAGCTTGGGCATTTCGGAATATACACTTGGCGGATACCCTCTCGACACAGGCGGCTCTCCGCTTGCCAGTCCGATTTCCCGCTGAGCCATAGAAAAACGGGTAAGGGAATCCATCATAAGAAGTACATCCCTGCCCTGATCGCGGAAATACTCTGCAATTGCAGTGGCGGTCTGCGCCGCCTTCTTGCGTTCCAGCGCTGGTTTATCGGAAGTTGCTACTACAACCACCGACCGTTTCATGCCCTCCGGCCCCAAATCTCTTTCTATAAACTCGCGAACCTCTCTGCCGCGCTCTCCAATCAGTGCAATCACGTTAATGTCTGCTCGGGTGTTTCTCGCAAACATCCCCATCAAGGTGGACTTGCCTACACCGGAACCTGCAAATATCCCAATTCTCTGCCCTTTTCCAACCGTAATCAGACCATCCACTGCTTTCACGCCAAGGGGCAGCACCTCATCAATAATCTTTCTGTCCATAGGGTCCGGCGGCTTCGCCTCCACTGAATATTCTTTTCCTGTGAGTATCAGATTTTCATCTGCTCTGCCAAGTCCATCCAGCGTATGTCCCAGAAGTCCTTCATCCACACGAACCTTTAATGGAGCGCCTGTATTTTCCACACTGCTGCCGGGCCCGATACCCTCTACATCCTGATAAGGCATCAGCAAATTCTTCCCTTCGCGGAAGCCTACTACCTCTGCCAGAGCAGGACTTGCCTGTGCACCCCCGGCGGAAGGATAAATCATGCAGATATCTCCCAGTCTGGCAGAAGGACCTGCACTTTCAATGGTAAGACCCACCACATTGACGACCTTCCCCCTAACCTTAAAAAGAGGTTCCTGTATTATATTTGTATATTTTTCTAAATTAATTTCCGATGTAATCAATAATCCTTCCGTCCTGATTTCTTTACGCTTGTTTCTTATAGGATAAAAGCATCAGCTTTTTTTTCAGTTCTTCCAGCTCTGTTCCAAGAGAACAGTCATAAATACCATTTTCGGTCTCAATCATGCACTGTGACTCGGAAAGCGTCATATCAGGTATGATTTCCAAGCTGTCAGAGAGTGTGCCCGTTGCTTCCAGAAGCGTTTTTCTCGCTTCATTTACCTCCTGATAATCTCCTTTGGACACATGAACAATATAATTTCGTGAGGGCTCCATCTTCTGCATTGCATCCATCAAAAGGCTTACCGTCAGCTGATGATATGAGCTTAAATCCACTTTAAAAATATGTTCATAGATTCCTGTCAGGGTCTCTATGAACTCCGGTTCCAGCTCTTTTATTTTTTCAGCATATGCCTCCTCCAATTGAGTCTGCATGCTGATATACTGATCCTTCAGTGCCTGTGCTTCAGCCATTCCCTTTTCGTATCCATCCTGATATCCGGCAGCTCTGGCTTCCTCCAGTGCATCCGCCCGCATCTTTTCTATGCTTGCGCTGGCTTCTTCCTTAATTCTTGCGGTTTCGGCTTTAATATCCTCAAGTTCACACCTTGCAGCCTCCAGTTCCCTGTCAATCGCCTTTTGTTCCTCAACAGAAGCGCTTTTCAGCACGGCTCCTTCGCTGTCCGGGTCAAACAGGGCATCCACATTATCCGCTTCCAGCCCTGCCATAAATTCCTCTTCTTCCTCTGCGCCCGCATATTCATTCACCGACTGCATTTCAGCAGCTTTCATAAGCTTTTGCTGTACCAGTTCATTGGTATCTATAACACGGGTATCATCATTGACAACAACCCACCCCGCTTTAAACAGATTATTAGACAATGATCTCGTCACCTCCACCTCTGGAAATGACAATTTCTCCTGAATCTTCCAGTTTTCTGATAATATTTACAATCTTCTGCTGTGCTTCTTCTACATCCTTCATACGCACAGGCCCCATAAACTCCATGTCTTCCTTAATCATGACAGCCAGACGCTTAGACAGGTTGTTAAAGATTGCAGTCTGTACCTGTTCGTTGGCACCTTTCAGTGCAAGTCCAAGGTCATTGTTATCCACATCACGCAGCACTCTCTGTATAGCGCGGTCGTCCAAAAGCAGAATATCCTCGAATACAAACATCTTCTTTCTGATTTCGTCTGCCAGCTCCGGTTCTTCAATTTCCAGAGTTTCCATAATGTGTTTTTCTGTACCGCGGTCTACTGTATTCAAAATATCTACCACAGCATCTACACCACCGATAATGGTATAGTCCTGATTTACTAAAGATGCAAGCTTTGACTCCAATACCTTTTCCACTTCCTTTACGATATCAGGACTTGTTCTGTCCATAACAGCAATACGCTTTGCCACATCCGCCTGGCGGTTAGGTGGCAATGCCGAAATAATCAGCGCGGACTGGGAAGCCGGCAGATAAGACAAAATGAGGGCAATTGTCTGGGGATGCTCATCCTGAATAAAGTTAAGGAGCTGTGCTGCATCTGTCTTACGCACAAACTCAAACGGCTTAACCTGCAGCGAAGCTGTCAGTTTACCGATTACATCCATTGCCTTTTCAGAGCCAAGCGCCTTCTCCAAAAGCTCCTTGGCATAAGAAATACCGCCTTCCGCAATGTATTGCTGTGCAAGGCAGACCTGATAAAACTCCTCAATTACCTCTTCCTTTACCTGTGGCGTCACACTTCTGGTATTGGCAATTTCAAGTGTCAGTTCTTCAATTTCTTCTTCTTTTAAATGTTTAAATATAAGTGCTGACTTTTCGGGTCCCAATGCAATCAAAAGGATTGCTGCTTTTTGAATTCCCGAAATCTTTTCCTCGGCATATCTGGGCATACCTGTCTATTCCTCCTCCAAAGACCTTCTTACGCTTAACCCCATTCCTCATTCAGCCAGTTACGCAGCAGATTTGCTACAGCCTCTGGATTTTCTTCTACAAATTTTTCTATCATTTTTCTGGTTTCAGATATCTGTTCGGTGCCAATATCCTCAAGTTCCACCTCCGGCTGAGACTGGAGCAGATTTTCCACCGACAATTCTTCCGGCTGCTCTGCCTCCTTCTCGGAGCGCATGCTCCTTAACACTACAAAACCAAGAAGTGCAAGAATTACGATAATCAAAATAATCTGCATCACATCAGAAGCAGATATGTTCAGTCCCTCGGCATCAAAAAACACATTCTCCGAATATGCTACAATTGCAATATTTTCCTTCGGAAAGCCTGTTGCCTTGGATACAACATCATATAATTCATCAGAAACAGTCACCTGTTCCTGCCCCGCATTTGCCAGCTTATATTCCTCCCACGTAATACCGTCGAGAAGTCCCTGAGCCTTCACATCCTCCTCCCTGACCACATTCATGTTAGTTGCAGCCAGAGAAATGGTGGACTGATTGTAGTTGATACTCCCCGGAAGAATTTCCTGATTGGTAATTCTCTCCGAAGGGAGATAGTTGCGTTCTTCTTCTGTGACCGTAGAACTGCTCTCGCTGTTATCCTGATAAACATATTCTGTTTCCAGCTGCTGACCGTTGGAATCCGTCCCCGGAACATCGCCTCCGCCATTAGTCGACTCGGAGCTGTAAATTCTCTCCGAAGCAAGATAGCCCTGAGTATTCCCATCTGCCACATAATATTCATGGTCCGTTACTGTCTTGGAAGAAAAGTCCATATCAAGATTGACCGCCACTTCCACCTTGTCAAACTCATTGGTGCCAAGAAGAACCTGCCGAACATCATTTTTCAATTTTGTTTCCCATTGGGATTTTACCCCCATCTGGGAACTTGCCGTTCCTGCCGCACTGTAGCTGTCATCTCCGGAAAACAGCGTATTTCCGGTAGTATCCATGATCACAACATTTTCAGAAGTCTTATTTCCAATCGCTACTGCAACCGCCTTTGCAAGCCCCGCTGCATTCTCTGTGGTAAATTCCCCTTCCAATTCCAGCAAAATCCAGACAGATGACTCTTCCTCCGTCTTGATCAGCGTTCCATCCTTCTCGGGAATATACAAATCTACCACCGCACTCTTAATGGAAGTGAACTTGCCGATAATATCATTGGCAAGACGGTTCTCCAGATAGAGTTCGTACCGTTTCTGCTTATCTGCTTCCGTGGTACTGAAACCGCCATCAGTAACATTGTCAATTGTGTATGTATATGCCTGAATATCATTGGCGCCGAGTAGCAAGCTGGCATCCGACTGCTGATCCTTATTGATCTTAATCTGATAGCCATCATCAGAGACCTGATAGTCAAGCCCTTCCCCTTCCAGAAGCTCCACAATCTCCGATGCTTCCTTCGTACTTTCACAGTTTACCAGCACAATGTACTGTGGTCTTGTAAGTATCGTAATCAGAATCGCAAAGGCTAAAATAACACCCGCTGCTGCACATATGATAAACGTTTTCTGTTTGGCAGAGAATTTGTTCCACCATTCCAAAACCTTATTCAAAAGTTCCTTTATCCTGTCTGCCATAGTTTCCCCTTCTTCCGTTTTTCCCCTTACTTACCTGCTTAAATCTGCATCTGCATAATTTCCCGGTATGCCTCCAATGCCTTGTCTCTCACTGCTACTGTGTACTGTAGGGCAGTCGATGCCTTCTGAAGTGCAATGGTAAGCTCATGAGTGTTTTCCGTCTCTCCCAGCGCCCATTTAATCTCCTCGTTCTCAGCATCAGAAAGATATGCATTCGTTGTATTTAAGCTTTCTAAAGCCTTATTAAAAAGACTTCCAAATTCTCCCGTAGATTCACTTAATTTTGAAGCGGAAGATGCTTCCGCCGCCTTTTGCACCGCACCGGATGACAGATTATAAAAAGATGAAATATCCATTTGCCCTTATCCTCTCAGTTCATTATGCCTGTCCCATTTCAAGTCCCTTGGTTGCAATGGTCTTGCTTGCATTAAAAGCAGTTGCATTTGCCTCATAGGAACGGCTTGCATCAATCAGGTTCGTCATTTCCGTCACAATATTTACATTTGGATATGTAACATAGCCATTCTCATCGGCATCCGGATGGGAAGGGTCATAGACCATATTCATCTGCGTCCAATTATCTTCCACAACCTTACTTACTCTGACTCCCTGCCCCTGAAACTTACTGCTGGCATTCCCCAAAAAGCTGCTGAAATTTCCCACCTGCGGTCCCCGTTCTTCAAAGGTCACTACCTTACGTCTGTAGGGGGTTCCATCCTGCGTTCTTGTGGTATTGGCATTTGCCACATTTTCGGAAATCGTGTCCATACGATACCTCTGCGCAGTCATACCGGATGCATTGATACTAAATGAATTAAATATACTCATACTTCTCTACCTCCACCTATTTCATGACCAGCTTCAGGTTGGTAAATTCCTGATTGATACTGTTGATTAATCCGTTATATTTAATCTGGTTAGATGCCAGTTCCACATTTTCCGTATCAATATCCACATTATTGCCATCCAGCCTGTAGGAGAAATTTGCCGAATCTGTATATACTCTGGGTTCTAATTCCGTACCCGTCACATTGGAAACCTTAGCGTCCACCGTCTTGTATCTGGAATTTCCCAAAGCCCTCTTAAGCTGTGACTCAAAATTCACATCCTGCCTTTTATATCCCGGTGTATCCACGTTGGCGATATTATTGGCAAGAATATCATTTCTCAGCCATGAGGCATCTGCTGCCTTTCCAATTACATTCACATAGTCAAACACATTGCTGTTAATCATCTGATAACTCCTTTCCTAAGGCGTCCACGGTTTCGGGTGTTATGCCCTGCCTGCGTTCGGGCATACCTCACCTACCTTATTACATTATAGTTTATTTACCCGAAAAGACAAGGTCTTTTTACAAAAAAATCAAATCATTATACTTTATGTTGTGCATTTGGTATACATAACAACCCTATATATAGTTTTTATGTATTCCCAGCCATTTTTTCAAAAAACTGTTTTGAAAATAAAAAAGGACCTAATCTGCTTCTCGCTTCATAAATCCTTTTACGCTTACCATAATCCATTATTTGAATATTCAGTTTATCTGGAGGTTTCTTTCTTTAATTTCTCCACCTCATCAAACACCATATCATTCAATACCTTGATGTAAGTTCCCTTCATCCCTGATGATCTGGATTCGATAACACCTGCACTTTCAAATTTGCGAAGTGCATTTACAATAACCGACCGGGTAATCCCTACCCTGTCTGCAATCTTGCTCGCTACCAGAATTCCTTCCATGCCGTCCAATTCTTCAAAAATATGCACCACTGCTTCCATCTCGGAATAGGAAAGTGTATTGATTGCCGACTTGATCACTGCCAGCTTGCGGCTCTCTTCTGCATTTTCCTCATTCACTGCGCGAAGCATTTCAAGTCCCACTACCGTAGTACCGTATTCACAGAGAATAATGTCATCAATATCATACTGCTCGGCACATTTATATATAAAAAGTGTTCCAAGTCTTTCACCCGCTATTTCAATGGGTGTAATGATTGCCTGAAACTTTTTTATATCTCCCTCTTCAAAGCCAAGCGTCTCAAGATTCACATTTTCCTTGGTGGAAAGCACCGCCAAAAGTCTTTCATTCAGCATAGAATCTATAAAGCCGCCAACCTGATCTACAATCAGTTCCGTAATAGAATCGACGCCGGGTGCATCACCTACCCCCAGAACCTTCCCCTTCTTACTGATTACCAGCACATTGGAAGATAATATCTCACATAGTACAGAACAAATATCGTTAAAAACGACCTTGCTGGAATTGTTATTATGAAGAAGTTTACCAATCTTTCTGGTTTTATCTAACAACTGTACACTGCTCATGCCATACCTCCTGCACAAAACTGTCAAAATGATTGTAACACAGGGGTTAGGCAATTTCAACATCTCAGCCAAAAATTTTATATAATTCCATTAATTAATATAAATTTTCTGACTTATTTATCTGTTTCAGAATTTTTTGTTACATATCCGCAATTTTCATCCATGCAGGCAAGCTTGTTCCCCTTATATAACATAAGGGAACCGCATTTAGGACATCTTTCTTTTGACGGTTTCTGCCAGACCATAAAATCACACTCCGGATTACCGATACAGCCATAATATTTTCTGCCCTTTTTGGTCTTTTTCATTACAATATCTTTGCCGCACTTAGGGCATTCCACACCAATCTTTTCAAAATAAGGCTTGGTATTACGACACTCCGGGAAACCAGGACATGCCAGAAATCTACCGTGAGGACCATATTTAATGACCATCTGCTTTCCACACAATTCGCAGACCTCATCAGACACCTCATCCTTGATGTCAACCTCCTGCAATTCCTTCTCGGCAACCTTAACTGCCTCATCCAGATCAGGATAAAAATTGGAAACTACAGTTTTCCAGTTCACGCTTCCCTCTTCCACACCATCCAGAAGTGCTTCCAGGTTGGCTGTGAAATTCACATCCACAATGGTAGGGAATGCATCCTTCATCATATTGTTGACTACCTCTCCCAGTTCCGTTACATAAAGATTTTTATTTTCTTTAACCACATAACGTCTTGCCAGGATTGTGGTAATCGTAGGCGCATAAGTACTTGGACGTCCAATTCCAAGTTCCTCAAGAGCTCGTACTAAAGACGCTTCTGTATAGTGGGGAGCGGGCTGGGTGAAATGCTGCTTCTCCTCAAAATTCACCAGTTTAAGCGGCGTGGACACATCAATTCCCTTAACTAAAGTATTCGTTTCCTCCTTCTCATCCTCCTGAATGTAAACACTCATAAAGCCGTCAAAAATGAGTTTGGAGGCCGCTACGGTAAACCGATGCTCTCCGGCATCTATCTTCACAGAAGTTGTCTCATATTTTGCAGGCTGCATTCTGCTGGCCGCAAATCGTTTCCAGATCAGCTGATAAAGGCGCAGCTGGTCTCTGGATAAAGAATCTTTCATTTCAAGGGGCGTTCTGCTTAAGTCAGTAGGACGGATTGCCTCATGGGCATCCTGTATCTTCCGGTCACTCTTTGACTCTTTGCTGCTGCCCGCTGCATATTCCTTACCATAAGTTTTGGTAATGTATTCCTCCGCCATCCTCTCGGCCTCTTTTGAGACTCTGGTAGAATCCGTACGAAGATAGGTAATAATACCCACTGTACCGCTGCCCTTAATCTCAACACCCTCATATAACTGCTGAGCAAGGCGCATGGTCTTCTGGGTAGAGAAATTTAATACCTTGCTGGCTTCCTGCTGCAGCGTGGAAGTCGTAAACGGAAGTGGAGCTTTTTTAAGACGTTCTCCCTTTTTTACCTCACTTACCTTAAATTCAGCACTTTTTATTTCCTTTAAAATTTCATCCATCTCTTCCCTGGATGAAATTGTTGCCTTACTGTCCTTCCTTCCATAATATTTCGCTGTCAGGGGCTTCTTTTCTCCCGGCACTGCAAAGGATGCATCCAATGTCCAGTACTCTTCCGGTATAAAGCTGTTAATCTCCTCTTCTCTGTCACAGATAATCCGCAGTGCAACTGACTGCACACGTCCGGCACTCAATCCTCTTTTTACCTTTGCCCATAAAAGCGGAGAAATCCGGTATCCCACCATACGGTCCAATACACGCCGTGCCTGCTGGGCATCTACCAGATTCATATTGATTTCCCTTGCATTTTTCAGAGATTCCTTTACTGCATTTTTGGTAATTTCATTGAAGGTGATACGATATACCTTTTTTCCTTCCAACTTTAATGCAATGAAAAGATGCCATGAAATAGCTTCTCCCTCACGGTCAGGGTCAGTTGCCAGATAAATTTTTTCTGCCTTTTTTACTTCTTTTCGTAAGTTTGCTAAAATGTCACCCTTGCCGCGAATCGTAATATATTTAGGCTCATAGTCATGCTCAACATCAATTCCCAGCTGGCTCTTGGGCAAATCACGGACATGCCCATTACTTGCTGCCACCTCATAATTCGACCCCAAAAACTTCTTAATCGTCTTTACTTTAGCTGGTGATTCCACAATTACCAGATATTTTGCCATAATGTAT
The DNA here is from genome assembly GCA_029226935.1 of Bacillota bacterium. Classification (GTDB taxonomy): domain Bacteria; phylum Bacillota; class Clostridia; order Lachnospirales; family Lachnospiraceae; genus Suilimivivens. Next base: position 64,663 of record JAQXYZ010000019.1, read on the forward strand.
CCCCTTTTTCCTTGAAACTTATAACGTGCTTCACTATACACCACTTTCCATACGGTTGCAAGTAAAAAATTTCTTAAAAATTTCTCTGAAAATTTCTCAACTTTAAGAGGATATGGATTTCTACCTATTATATACATCATATAAATGAAATTTAAATTTATGACAGTGTGGTTAAAAATGGAGTTTTATGTACCAGTCTATGATTTCATTTCCATAAGCCATTGCTGTAAAAATTCCAATTACCAGATAGGGGCCCAGTGCCAGAACTCTGGTTTTTCCCATCAGCTTCATGCGGGCAGTGTGAATGACAGTCCCTGCCACAGCTCCTGCCAGCAGCGCCACCATAATCTTCCGCCATCCCAAAAGCAGCCCTGCCGATGCCATCAACTTGATATCTCCACCGCCAACAGCTTTTCCTCCGGTCAGCTGCCAAATCACGGCGAACAATCCGCTGACACAGCACATTCCTGCCACATATTCTCCAAAATGAGGTAAATCAGATATCAGGTGAACCATTCCTGCAATCCCGATCAGTCTATTGTAAAACGGTGGTATCTCAAAGGTTCTTTCATCAACCACTGCTGCCTGAATCAGTACCGGGACACATCCGCAATACAAGCCCCCTTCCAAAGACCAGCCTGCCGCCGTCAGCATCCATAGGCAAACCATTACATTGCATGCCAAATATACGATTCTGTTAAGTTTAATCACGAGTCTCCTTATCTAGTCTATGATTTCGTACTGCAACCACTCGTATTTCAGCTTGGTTCCCTCCGTAATCTCCTGTGGAAGCAGAGCCCTCGCTACAAGCTTCAGTTCCTCCGTCTCTATATCTGTCCTTCTTAAATTAGCATAGTCGCCGTCAAGGCTGACCACTTCGTAAAAAAATGTATTCATATTTTCCCTCCTGTCTGCATGTTGTATTATAACATATCTCTATATGCCCTCACAAAATAATTTCCGCCTGTCCGCACTGCCTTTTTCTCCATGCATAACTCCATCAGATTGGTCAAAAGATCCGTTAATTCCATCTTTTCTCCTTTTTTTCTCATTCTTTCCATGATTTCATCAACGGATTTGGGCTGGTCATCCAAAAATCGCAGTATCCCTTCTTCTTCGCTATCCCACGCAGAAAGCCCCATATTCTGTGCTCTGTCTTTTTTCTTCCCTCCCTTTCTGTTTTCCAGTATTGCAATCTCTGCAAGCACATCCTCCGGAGTCAGCGCAATTCCTGCCCCCTGCCGTATCAGATAATTGCATCCGTCGCTCAGTCTGTCGGTAACTCTTCCCGGCACTGCGTAGACACTTTTTCCCTGCTCCAAGGCCATATCAACCGTAATCCATGTACCGCTCTTTAATCTTGCTTCCACCACCAGCACCACGTCTGAAAGTCCTGCCACAATCCTGTTCCTCTCCGGGAAATGCTGCTTTAAGGGCTGGGTTCCCGGAGGAAATGTGGACAGGATTCCTCCCCCTCCGTCCAGAATTTCCTGATAAAGCCTTCGATTCGAACCGGGATAACAGACATCGACTCCGCATCCCAGCACCGCATAGGTTCTTCCCTTCGCAGCAAGGGCAGCTTTCTGTCCAATTCCGTCAATTCCTCTCGCCATTCCGCTGATAATCAAAACGCCTGCTGCCGCCATTTTTGCGGTAAAAGCTTCTGCAACATACCTCCCGTATTCAGAACACTCCCTTGCACCAATTACGGCAACTGCCGGACATTTTTCCTCCGGGAGCTGTCCCAGACAGTACAGGGCATAGGGCGGATGCTCCAGTCTCTTCAGTCGGCCCGGATATCGTTTATCATCCTGTGGTATAAACCAAATCTTTTGTCTGCACAACTCCTCATAATTTTTCTCTACCTCCCAATTTTCGGTAAATATCCTGACCCTATCCTCCACTGCTTTTTGCAAAACCTCTTCCACTGCTTCTGCGCCGGCGCTATAAATCTCCTTTGCACTTCCGAAAACCTTTAGCAGCTTTTCAATGCTCCGATCTCCCACGCCGGGCAGATTATGAAGCCAGTATTGATATGCTTTTTCCTCCAAGGCTAACACCTCCCCAGCTTATCCGTATTCTGATAGCATGCTGCTTCCGCAAGATGCTTCTCCTGTATGCTGTCGCTTTCCTCTAAGTCTGCCACCGTTCTTGCCACCTTTAAAAGCCTGTGATAGGATCGGGCGCTTAATCCCAGCGTCACAAACAGCTTTTCTGCCATTTTCATCTCCCTTTCCCCCAAGTGACAATAGGTTGCTATCTTTCCCGCACTTAAATCTGCATTAAAGCGAAACGTTGTCCCACGGTATCTCTCCTCCTGCCTTTTTCTTGCCCTCATTACCTTTTTTCTCATGCTCTGACTGTCTTCCCCTCCGGAAACGGCTTTCAGCTTCCCAATGTCTATTCTGCAAGCCTCCACACACAGGTCAATCCGGTCAAGGATGGGTCCGGAAATATGGCTTAAATAATTATGGATTTCATGGGGTGTGCAGCGGCACTTATTTCTGTCAGGATAATATCCGCAAGGGCAGGGGTTCATCGCACCAATCAGCATTACATCCGCAGGATAAATAAAAGAACCACTGCTCCTTGCAATCTGTATTTCTTTGTCCTCCAGCGGCTGCCGCAGCAGATCCAGTGTCTGTCTTTTGAACTCCGGCAGTTCATCAAGAAAAAGCACCCCTCTATGTGCCAGACTGATTACGCCCGGCTTGGGAATTCTCCCGCCACCGGAAAGCGCCTGTGGGGAAATTGTATGATGGGGGCTTAGAAAAGGCCGTTCTGTCAGCAGTGTCCCCTCTTGCGGCAGCAGACCTGCGATACTGTAAATAGAGGAAACCTCAAGACTCTCCTCGGGGGACAGCGGCGGAAGAATTGTCGGTATTCTTTTGGCTACCATGGTCTTTCCTGACCCCGGAGGTCCCGTAATCAGCATGTTATGAAAGCCTGCTGCCGCCACCAAAGCTGCTCGCTTAATGCTCTCCTGTCCTGCAATTTCCGAAAAATCAATCCCTGCGCGTTTCTTTTTTTGTTCTTTTCCCTTCTGTTTTCCGGCTTTTCCTTCTGCCAAAAGATGCCTTTCCCGTTCCTCTTTTGGCAAACCCAAATAGTAAATCACGCTCTGAAGATCTTCCACGCCAAGAACCTTCATTCCTGTTACTGCTCTGGCTTCGTTTACATTTTCCTGTGCAACCATACATCGCGTAATTCCCGACTTCCACGCACTTATGACAATAGGCAGCACTCCCTTTACCGGCTTAATCTCTCCATTCAGCCCTAATTCCCCCACAAACAACATTCCATCTGTGCAGTCAAAATCAATTCTTTCCATCGCCTGCAGTACTCCGATTGCAATGGGAAGATCAAACCCTGTCCCCTCTTTTCTTAAGTCCGCAGGTGATAAATTCACGGAAATATGCATTGGCGGTATGGAAATTCCCGTGTTCTTTAGCGCAATCCTTACCCTCTCTGCTGACTCCTTCACCTCATTTCCAAGGCTTCCAACCATAACAAAACAGGGAAGCCCCGATGACAAATCCACTTCCACATGAACCAGATAACTTTCAATCCCATAAACAGCTCCTGACAAAATTGTGCTGAACAATCGTTCCTCCTTTCCTATTCTCACAAAACATGGAAATAAAATGATAATAAAATGAAATTGACAGATTTAATAAATTGAAAAGAAAAACAGTAGATATATCTACTAAAGATATGTCTACTGTACTGGAAATCAACTCAAGAATCAATAAAAAATTTATTAAATTTAAAAATTTAAACCGTATTTCTTCAAAGTTTCCGTGTCCATCACATAACGGTTATCCATGGTCTTCATGACATCCGTAATCTCCACATCCCCATAAACAGACCGATCTGCAAGATCAAGAACCGAATTGTCGGAAAAAACAAGCACCATAGGGCAAAAGATATCATATTCATTTTCGGCAAGCACCAATGCCTTTTCTCCGATATTCAGTTCCACGCAGACGCCGGGACTTAAAATATTAATCGACTTCATCAGTGCATTTACCACATCTTTAGAGAAAAACTCCGGGTGTCCTAACAGATACCGAATGGCTGCAACCTCTGATTCGGGAGGCTGTTCCATATTCATCGCCGTCATTTTGTCAAAGACCTGTGAAACCGCAAGGATTTTTCCTCCTTCCATCAGTTTGACGGAAGGATCTATCTTTCCATCCTCAATACCATATCCAATCGTTTCTGCCTGATGGCAGAACCTTTTTACATTCGGACTGGATGAGCAGATTTTTTCGATTAAGCCACTGTCTCTCAAATCGTAAAGCAATGCTGCCGTCACCACATCAAGCCTCTCCTCAATCTTCAGATTCAGCTTATTACTGATCATGGCACAAAGGATTGCAACATTGAGCGCATGCTTGTATTGATAGTCCTCACGACTTCTCAAGTTCTGAATAAAGTTAATCTTTTTGTCCAAGTGTCCATAGCTTTTAATGATATTGGATACGATAATCTGAAGTTTTCCAGCTCTTCCGTTGTTTACAATTCGCTCCAGTTCATCCATGATTGCAAACACATTAATGGTCTGAAAGCGTTCAAATTCAATATCCTCCGCAGACATGGGCGGAACAGGCTCAGCCGGCTCTAAGATAAAAAGCCCGATTAACCCGAAATTCTTAATGCTGGAAATTCCCTGTTGGGTCAATTTAGAATTCCTTTCATACAAAAGGACACCATTCCTGTTGTAGATTGGGCGTGCCAGGCGCATTCCCACCTTTAGTTCTTCTATCTTTTTAAACTGCATTCTCCTTTATCCCCCATTAACTCGTAAAACCCTCTCGTAGCTTTAATAATGCTTTCTTTTCTATTCTGGAAACATAGCTTCTTGAAATGTGAAGCGCTTCTCCAATTTCGCGCTGCGTAACCTCCTTACCCGTAAGCAGTCCGTAACGCAGATAAATAATTTCCCTCTCCCTGTCGTTTAACACCTCATTGAGCAATCTTACCAGCTTCTTTGTATTTTCATAGAGCTCCATCTGTTCCGTAATATCTTCCTGCTCATGCTCTATGATGTCCAGAAGATTGATTTCATTTCCCTCTTTGTCTGTACCAATGGGTTCAAACAAAGATACCTCTCCTCTGCTTTTCTTCTTGGAGCGAAGCAGCATTAACAGCTCATTATCAATACATCTGGAAGCGTATGTGCTGAGTTTCCCCTTCCCCGCATCAAAGGAAGAGATTGCCTTAATCAGTCCTATTGTCCCAATGGAAATCAAATCTTCCATATCTTCATCGACATTTTGATATTTCTTGGCAATGTGGGCTACCAGACGCAGATTTCGCTCAATCAGTATCTCTCTGGCCTTAGCAGCTTCGTCGCTGTTTCCCTTCTGCAATACCTGAATATAATAGGCCTCTTCCGCAGTTGACAAAGGTTTTTGAAAGGTTTTCAAAGGGTGCCCCCAAAGTCATTTTTATTATTCTATGACCTCCCATGCCCCGTAGTGCCTTTCCCACAAACTTATTATACAAATTTGCACTGTAAATAGCAACAAATATCAAGTTATGTTAACAGGAATTCTGCCATAACCAGATTGCTTACATCAATCCCCCTTGAAGTAAGCGCAATCCGTTTTTCCCCTGTTTCAGGATCAGTTTTACGCCGGAGCAGACCCTTTTTGCAAAAATCTTCCACAATCCCGGGATAGACCTGTTCTATAGTCTTTCCGAACTGTTCACGAAAGCTTTCCTCGCTGATTCCTCTTATCATTCGAAGTCCCAAAAACATAAATTCTTCCATTTGTTCTTCCAGCGACAGCTTCTGCACACATTCCCTGATTGTTTTTTCTTTTTGCCCCTCAGCGTCCTGACCGCAATAATAGTTTACATAACTTCCCAAATTCTCCGTATTCTTGAAGCGAACATTTTCAACCATTGAGGCGGCTCCAATTCCAAAGCCGACATAATTTCCTCTTTTCCAGTATACCTGATTATGCCTACATTCAAATCCCGGTCTGGCATAATTGGATATCTCGTATTGCTGATAGCCCATGGTCTTAAGAAAATCGCCTGTTATTTTATACATTTCCCTCTCACAGTCCTCGTCCGGCAGCTCCGGCGGATTCTCATAAAAAGGCGTTCCCTCTTCCACAATCAGGCTGTAAGAAGAAATATGGGTCGGTGGCGGAACAAGTCCGGTTATCCTTTCAAGGGTATATTGATAGCTTGAAAGACTCTGCTCCGGGATTGCCGACATCAGGTCTATATTTATATTATTAAATCCTGTTTTAACAGTCTGTCCGTAGGTGTTCAAGAAATCCTGAAAGGTGTGAATCCTTCCAAGAAGCTTAAGCTCTTTATCTACAGCAGACTGCAGGCCGATACTCAGCCTGTTGATTCCCGCACGCTTCCAGCTTATCAGCTTATCCGAAGTGACAGTTCCCGGATTTACCTCCATGGAAATTTCGCACTCCTGCCCCACATGATAACATTTAAAGACGGTTTCCAGAATCTGTTCTATGCACTTTCCCGGCAGAATCGACGGAGTCCCGCCGCCAATAAAAATGGTTTGAACCGTATAGTTTACATAACTCGAGCCTTGTTCTGCAATCTCACAGCACAATGCCTCGATGTAGTCTTCCATTTCCTGATTTTCTGCCGGTGATGACAGGAAATCACAGTACAGGCATTTTCTGACGCAAAAGGGAATATGGATATAGATACTGATGCTCTCCATTATTTGTCGTCCAGCTTCAAAACGCTCATAAATGCCTTCTGCGGGATTTCCACGTTGCCAATCTGGCGCATCCGCTTCTTTCCTTCCTTCTGCTTCTCTAACAGCTTTTTCTTACGGGTAATGTCACCCCCATAACACTTTGCAAGCACATCCTTACGCATTGCCTTTACAGTCTCCCTTGCAATGACCTTGCCGCCAATCGCTGCCTGAATCGGAATCTCAAACAAATGTCTCGGGATTTCCTCTTTCAGCTTTTCACACATCTTCCTTCCTCTTTCATAGGCACTGTCCCTGTGCACAATAAACGAGAGTGCATCCACCTCTTCCTTATTGATGAGGATATCAAGCTTTACCAGCTCAGACTGTTCATAACCCTTCAGCTCATAGTCAAAAGAAGCATAGCCTCTTGATCTTGACTTTAAGGCATCAAAGAAATCATAAATGATTTCATTGAGTGGAAGCTCATATTTCAGCAGTGCTCTGGTCTCTTCCATGTATTCCATTCCCAGATACCGTCCCCTGCGTTCCTGACACAATTCCATAATCGAGCCGATAAACTCTGTTGTAACCATGATTTCCGCGGATACCACCGGTTCTTCCATATATTCAATCTCAGAAGGATCAGGCAGATTAGAAGGATTCGTCAGTTCTATGATCTCGCCGTCTGTTTTGTGCACTTTATAGATAACACCCGGTGCGGTTGTTACTAAATCCAGATTATATTCCCGTTCCAAACGTTCCTGAATAATCTCCAAATGCAGCAGTCCGAGAAAACCGCAGCGAAAACCAAACCCAAGTGCAATGGAAGTTTCCGGCTCATACCTGAGGGAAGCATCATTCAATTGCAATTTTTCCAGTGCATCCCTTAAGTCGGGATACTTGGCTCCATCCGCAGGATAGACGCCGCAATAGACCATGGAATTAACCTTCTTGTAACCGGGAAGCGGCTCTTTGCAGGGATTCTTGGCATCTGTTATGGTATCCCCCACTGCAGTATCCTTTACATTCTTGATGGATGCCGTAATATATCCTACCATTCCTGCCGACAGTTCTTCGCAGGGAATAAACTGCCCTGCTCCGAAATAACCTACCTCCACGACTTCCGCAGTCGCTCCGGTTGCCATCATTCGAATGCTCGTCCCTTTGGACACCCTGCCCTCCATAATGCGGCAAAATACAATAACCCCTTTATAGGAATCATACAAAGAATCAAAAATCAATGCCTGTAACGGATTATCCGGGCTGCCTCCGGGTGCCGGAATTTTCTCCACAATTGCCTCCAGCACCTCATCAATTCCAATCCCGTTTTTGGCTGAGATCAGTGGAGCATCCTGCGCCTCTATTCCAATCACATCCTCAATCTCGTTTTTAACCCGTTCCGGCTCTGCGCTTGGCAGATCAATCTTGTTGATAACAGGAAAAACTTCAAGATTGTGATCCAGTGCAAGATAAACGTTTGCAAGGGTCTGTGCTTCAATTCCCTGAGCAGCATCCACCACCAGAATTGCACCATCGCAGGCCGCAAGGCTTCTGCTGACCTCATAATTGAAATCCACATGTCCCGGTGTATCAATGAGGTTAAAGATATACTCCTGCCCATCCTTTGCCTGATAGATGGTTCGAACCGTCTGTGCCTTGATGGTTATGCCACGCTCTCTCTCAAGGTCCATGTTGTCAAGGACTTGTGCCTGCATTTCCCTGCTGGTAAGAAGCCCTGTTTTTTCTATAATTCTATCTGCCAAAGTGGATTTACCGTGATCGATATGTGCCACAATGCAGAAATTTCTGATTTTACTCTGATCTATGTGTGCCATAGGTACCTCCCATGCGTTATTCTCTCGTATTTTATCACATTATTTAACCAAGTACAATGGCAAGGATATGTGCCAGCGGATCACAGGCATTCATAATTTCTTCCACTGTATTGTTCTGTGCCCCCAGTTCAATCAGCATGCTCTTTGGCATCAGGTGCATATTAAAACGGTAGGCCTTCAGATATATTTTCCGGGCAATCCCCGGATAATATTCATTGGCTGCCACCTGTGCCTGAAAAGAAAATGCAAGATTTTCCTGTATGTAGGGATTTTCCAGATAGGCAATATCCCCGCTTTTCCGGCTATAGCTGAGTCCATTGAAAAACATAAATCTCGCAGTGGGACGCCCCTCAAGATCCATAACCAGCTTTCTGTCTCCCGATACTGCATCCCTGTGCAAATCAATCACCACCTCAATGGTGGGATTTTCTTCCAGTATTCTTTTTATTTCAGGTAATGATGTATTGTAAGCTTCATCTCTTTCTCCATCATACTCTCCGGTATCATGAAGCACCTTAAATCCGTATCGGTTCTGTAATAATTCCGTAAGCTTATCCCCTGCCCCTACAATAGTTGTGGACGGATCTCCCGGAACAGAATCAATAAATCCCTCTTGGGAATGGGTATGATAAATTAAAATCTGGGGACCATCTGCCTGTTTATCCACGGACAAGTCCGGCTCCAGCAACTGTTTCAGCCCCACATACTCCTCTTTTAACATTGTAGTATTATCTACCGCATAAAAATTGGATATCAAAGCTTCATAATCCCAGTTTTCTGACCAGTCATAGGTATAGGCAGGGTATTGTACCGGCTCAAATTCCACCACATTGGGGGAAAAATCCTGTACCTCATTTTCTGCTTTTTCATTTTCCCCTTGTTCAATATTATGTAAACTATTTTCCCGTTCCATCTCCTGCAAAATGCTGTTCTCAATATGAAGTGCATCCTCCCCATAGTCCAAATGCTCCTCATCTATATTTTTTACATCCTCATCCGTCCCTTCCTGCTGCCTTACCAACTCTGCCATCAATACATCTTCATTTTCCTCTGTTTCTTCCATAGAAGCCACATAATTTAATAACAGGAACTGTCCACTGATCAGATGCTCCAAGTTCAGTTCAGGAACAGATTGCCCATCCTGTAAATATCTCGGAATTTGGAAATACTGTTGTTCCATTTGCTTTCCCAGAAAAATGCCGATTTTGCGCTGCCAGCTCTCTGTGCTTTCTCCACTGTCCCCTCTGTTCTGAAAAAGACTGATCAGGCTGCATATGACAAAAAGCAGCAATAATCCGGGAATGCTCCATTTTTTTATGATTTGCTTTCCTCTATTTAAATTCACTCTCATCCTCATGCCAGCCGCAGACCATGTCTGTCACACTGTTCATACTTAAAAGTTCCACTACGGAAGTATATGCCGCCCTTAAGACAATCATTCAAATTTCAAGCGCACTGTTCAATGCATTACAGATAATATGCCCGATCTGCTTAATTTCGTAATCCACATCCTTTCCCGTAACATACATATTGTAAAGCTCTCCAAGCCCCGCAAGCAGTTCATCCTGTATTTCAATAGGTTCCTCTCCAGTCTGCCGCATCATCCTTTCAAAAGCATCGCTGACAATGGTAGCCGCATCCACGACGGTAGGAACACCGATTGCAATGACCGGAACCCCAAGAGTTTCCATGGTAATCGCATTTCTATGGTTTCCCACCCCCGACCCCGGGTGAATTCCTGTATTGGTAATCTGAATGGTGCGGTTCAGCCTCTTGGTAGATCTGGCGGCCAGCGCATCAATTACCACAACTACATCCGGCTTCGTCCTTTCCACAACTCCCTTAATAATCTCCTGAGATTCCATTCCGGTCTTTGCCATAACACCCGGAATAAGACCGCTGACCATGTGTACTTTTTTCCGGTTAAAGGCGGCTTTCCCGTATTCCTTTACCATATGCCTTGTAATGGTAAGGTTATCCACCACATTAGGTCCCAATGCATCTGCCGTCACATCACGGTTGCCAAGTCCAACCACCATAACGGAAAATTCCTGTTCAATACCGGGAATAATGCTTCGCAGCTGCTCCGCCAATTCTTCTGAAATTTCCTGATGATAATTTTCGTCAGGAAGCGCCATTGCCGGTGCCTCAAGGGTAATATAGGTTCCCATGGGTTTTCCCATTGCTTTTGCCCCATTCATCGTTTCAATCACCACTGTTGTAATCCTGATTTCACTCTCTTCCCGATATTCCTCCCGAACCGAAACGCCTCTGCATTCTGACGCGTTTTCCTCCATATTTTCCCTTACTTCAAGAGCTAAGTCCGTTCTGGCTTTAAAACTTCCCATATAGTTCCTCCCTCTTACGTTTGCATGTATGCTGCCATTACCTCTGCATTCTGTTTTGATAAAATGATCTTTCTATGTTCTTTATCACAGTATTTTCCAAATATTCTTGAATTATGTATTGACAGAATCCCTTTTTATGGATACAATAATATGCGTATGTTTACATTAAAACGTCCGTGTCTCCGGCTTTAATGAAACATCATGGAAACTGATGATTATAATAGGAGGTGTACATCGTGGCTAACATTAAATCTGCAAAGAAAAGAATTTTAGTAAACAGAACCAAGGCTGAAAGAAATAAAGCTATCAAGTCTGGCGTTAAGACTTCTGTAAAGAAGGTAGTTGCTGCTATTGAAGCAAACGACAAGGCTGCTGCTGCAGAAGCTTTAGTTGCTGCTACAGCTACTATCGATAAGGCTGCTACTAAAGGTGTTTATCATAAGAACACTGCATCCAGAAAAGTATCTCGTTTAGCTCAGGCTGTAAACAAGATGGCTTAATTTTTCGAAATAAATAGATAAAAGTCAAACCAGCTCATACCGTCATGTGAGCTGGTTTTTTATGTTCATTTTTATTAATAAAAGAAATCAAGCAGAACGATAAGCCGGGTTATGTCGTTGAATGATCATCTATCTAGGACTGTCGTTACCGACAGCCTCAAGCGACCCACCTGAAAGCTCACCGGGCCGGCTTAAAACGCTTTCTATTTGGTCTTGCTTCGAATGGGGTTTACATGTGCCCTGCCCGTTACCGTGCAGGCGGTAGTCTCTTACACTGCCTTTCCACCCTTACCACAGGATTCGGCTTCGCCGAACCTGAGAAATTTGCTCTCGCAAATTTCCACCCAAGCAGCCTAAAGCTGCATGGAGGCGGTATATTTCTGTTGCACTTGCCTTGGAGTCACCTCCACCGGACGTTATCCGGCATTCTGCCCTGCGAAGCCCGGACTTTCCTCACCTGCTGATAGCAGCCGCGATCATTTGTCCTACTTGATTTCCAATATCCTAATGTTAAACGTTAAAACAGCTTCCTCCAATAAACTCTCTGCAAATAGAATTATTGGGGACATTCTTACTGTCAATTCCCAAAAAATACTCCAAAAACTTTAAAAGTCTCTTCGCTTCATAATACTCCGGTTCTCCCTTGCGAATGCCAAAGAGCAAAGGCTCCGCATACTGCTTCAGTACTGCCAGTTCATATATGAGCACCGAATTGAACATGGCATCTGCACCCTCCTGAAACGGGAAAATATACTTTTCCTCCCCTCTTCTTACCGAAGGCCACATTTCAATGGTCCTTCTGGCACTGGTGCCTCTGGTTCGTGCATCCCTTACCATCCGGCGAAGCAATCTGCCATCTGTTGTTGGGATCCTGTTATGCTCATCAATATTTAAACTGGTAAGTGCACTGATGTAAATCTTAAACTTATTTTCATCCGGCATGGAATGGGTAGTCCTCGGATTCAGACCATGGATTCCTTCAATTACAAGCACATCCTCAGGTCCCAGCTGCTTAAAGTTCCCATGGTACTCCCGCTTTCCAAGCTTAAAATTAAACTGTGGAAGCTCCACACGCTCACCTGCGAGCAGACGGTTCATATCCTCATTAAACTTTTCTACGTCAATCGCTTCAAGACATTCAAAATTGTAGTCCCCATTTTCATCCCTGGGCGTATCCTCCCGGTTTACAAAATAGTCATCCAGTGCAATGGGATGGGGAATCAGTCCATAAGTTCGCAGTTGTACCGACAGTCTGTGGGAAAAGGTGGTCTTTCCCGAAGAAGAAGGCCCCGCAATCAAAACAAACTTTACATTTCCTCTATCCACAATCTCCCTTGCAATCTCTCCAATTCTTCTCTCCTGCAAAGCTTCCTGCACCAGAATCATATCGCCGATTCCGCCATCACAAATGACATCATTTAAATCGCCCACAGAATCAATTCCCATCATCTCACCCCAGCGGGAAGAGGTTTCCAGTGTATGAAACAGCTTTTCTCTTGGTTCAAAATAATCAATCTTTTTGGGATCTTCACTTCCGGGTATCAAAAGAAGAATCCCTGCTTCGTAAAGCATCAGGTCATAGTATTTCAGATAGCCTGTACTTGGAAGCATATAGCCGTAATAATAATCATAATAACCATCCAGACAATAGATATTTACAGAGGAACTGCGTCTGTAACGGAATAGTTTTTCCTTATCATACATTTTGTGCTCATGAAAAATTTTCATGGCATCATCGATGGGATATGCTTTTTTGGTAATTGGAAGATTGGCATCCGTCAGTTCCTTCATCCGTTTGCTAATTTTCTCCACATGATCAGCAGTCAGCTTTTCATTCATTTTAACATTACAGTAGTACCCTTGACCAATGGCAAATTCTACCTTGACCTTGCTTACCTTTTCCGGCCCCAGTACATCATTGACTGCCTTGACCAAAACCATGAGTCCGGTTCTCACATATGCCTTATGACCAATATTGTCACCAAGGGTCAAGAAGGAAAGTGTACAATCCCTTGTTGCCTTTTTCATCAGTTCTCTGATCTTGCCATCTTCCAGCACTAATGCGATTGTATCGTCATATTCGGACTGATAGTCCCTTGCAATTTCCTCAAATGTAATCCCCTCCGGATATTCCTTCAGAACACCGTTTATTGTGATTTTCAGCATAGCTTCCTCCCTTTACAATACATAGTCAAACTGCTTAAGTGCTTCCCTTAAACATTCAGCCCGGGTTAGAAGTTCCTCCATTCTGCACCTTGCCCGATAACTGTCCGCTGCCCCCTTCAATGTTTCCTGCAACTTAAGATTATTTTGCCACTCCCTTTTCAGATATTCTAACAGGACAGGATGACGCCGTGCAAGAAGTGAAGGGCCAAACTGATCCTCCAGTTCCTGCTCCATATCCTGCAAAGGCAAATTTGAATCCTTTCCTTCCTCGTCCTGTAAACTGCTGTTTCTTTCAGGAACAGCCTTGATAATGGGATAGAATTTATCCTCCTCCAATATCATATCTTCACAGACAATAGAATATCCCCTGTTTCTTAAAAATCTGCGAAATTCTTTAAGCTCTGACTGTGGCTGTAGAATCATTTCCTGAAAGCTCTCTGTCTTTGCCGGCTCTCTCTCCAGAATTTTCTGCATCAGAGGGCCCCCCATACCTGCACACACCAGCGTCTGTGCCTCCCCGGGTTCATAAGCAGCAAGCCCGTCAGAAAGCCTTAACGTTATGTATTCGGAAAGACCTGCCTGCCTTACATGCTCCTTAGCGCGGGCAAGCGGTCCTTTGTTGATATCCATGGCAAGTACACCCGGCACTCTTTTTTGCTGTACCAGATAAATAGATACATATCCATGATCGCATCCCACATCACAGACCCTGTTACCATCACTTACCATATCTGCCACTGCCTGCATTCTCGCAGACAAAGTAACTTTTAAAGCCATTAGTCCAGATAATCCTTCAATTTTCTGCTTCGGCTCGGATGGCGGAGCTTGCGGAGGGCTTTCGCCTCAATCTGTCTGATACGTTCCCTTGTAACATTAAATTCCTTGCCCACCTCTTCGAGCGTTCTTGCGCGTCCGTCGTCTAACCCAAAACGAAGTCTTAATACCTTCTGCTCTCTGTCTGTCAGTGTACTGAGCACCTCTACCAGCTGTTCCTTTAAAAGAGTGAATGCTGCTGCATCCGCAGGAACAGGCACATTATCATCCTGAATAAAATCACCCAAATGGGAATCCTCTTCCTCTCCGATGGGTGTTTCCAAAGAAACCGGTTCTTGAGAAATTTTCAGGATTTCGCGCACACGCTCTACCGGGAGGCTCATTTCCTCTGCAATTTCTTCCGGGGTAGGTTCCCGTCCCAGTTCCTGAAGGAGCTGCCTGCTGACACGGATCAGCTTGTTGATTGTTTCCACCATATGCACGGGAATACGGATGGTTCTTGCCTGGTCTGCAATCGCTCTGGTAATTGCCTGACGGATCCACCATGTTGCATAAGTAGAGAACTTATAGCCCTTACGATAATCGAATTTTTCCACTGCCTTGATTAGTCCCAGATTTCCCTCCTGAATCAAGTCAAGGAACAGCATTCCACGTCCCACATATCTTTTGGCAATGCTGACCACCAGACGCAAATTGGCTTCTGCCAGCCGCTTCTTTGCCTCATCCCCTGCTTCCAGATCACTTCCCAGTTCCTTAATCTCTGCCTTGATTTCTGCTTCTTCCTGCTCATCTACCGTACCGATTCTTTTTTCCAATACGGCAATTTTTTCCTTTGCAACAGCGCCTGCCTCCATTTTCTGAGCAAGCACAATCTCTTCCTCTGCGGTAAGCAGCGGCACTTTTCCTATTTCCTTTAAATACATTCTGACCGGGTCCTCTATGCTGACTCCGTCAGGAACAGAAAGGTCGATATTTTCTACATCCACCTCATCCTCTTCCGTCAGAATAATTTCTTCATCGTCCACGTCATCCTCTTCCGTGATGCGGAGAATATCCACATTACTCTGCTCCAGTGTCTCGATGATCTTATCAAATTGTTCCTCGCCCAATGGAATATCTGCAAAAAAATCTACTATTTCCTGATATTCCAAAACATTTTTTTTCTTTTTGGCAATAGCTAAGAGAGCCCCGAGCTTCTCATCAAACTTTGCCTGTGTGTTTTCATCCATTTTTGGTTTTCCGTCCTTCCTGATATTCTAAACATTACCATTATTAGCTTTAATTCAACGAAATATGCGTTTTGCTAAGTTCTTCCAGTGCTTTTTTGCCTTCAATCACCTGATTGAGTGCTGAAACATCCGTTCCGAGCTGGCGTGAAAAGTAATCAAGACTGTTGCGTTTGACTGCCACCACAATATCATGAAATGCTTTTTCCTGCTCTGCCTTCGTACTTAACTCCTGCAGCTTGGTATTAAACAGACCCGCCACTTTGCGCTGCTCCTCCTCATCTGAAAAAAGACTGATGATGGCCGCTGGATTTAGTGTGCCTTCCTCAAGCTCCTCAAAAAGCTTTTCAGCTACTTTTTTATATAAATCCTCCGTAAAATCACTGGGGGAGATATATTTCTTGATTTTCTGATATGCAGCCGGTTCCTCCACCAGCCAAGTCAGCAGAAGCTTCTGCGGCTTCCTTTTATTCTCTTCCGGGTCCGGTCTGCTCTGTATCCCCGATTTCGGTCGTGAAGCGGGTACTGCAAGCCCTGTCTGGGCAGCGTAGGAAAGCACCAGATTTCTCAAATTTTCAAAGCCGATATGATACTTTTCAGCTACCGCTTCAATGTAATTTTCTCTTTCTACCTCTTCCGAAAAGCCACAGAGCTTTTTGGCAATTTCCCTGTGAAATCTGGTTTTTGACTCCGGGTCATTTAAATCAAAATCTCGCTGAAGCATCCTCAGTTCAAAGAAAAAGCTGTTTTCCGCCTGCCGGATGCGCTCCTCAAAGGCTTCCCTGCCCAGATTCTTCATAAATTCATCCGGGTCTTTATAAGGCTCCAAATTCAGAACTTTTCCGGTAAGTCCTACTTCCTTCAAAATTCCGATTGCCCGAAGAGCTGCCGTAACTCCGGCTCCATCGCTGTCATACGCCAGAATAACTTCACTTACATAACGCCTTAAAAGATTTGCCTGCCCCGGTGTAAAGGCAGTTCCCAAAGATGCCACCGCCTGGGTAAAGCCCGCCTGATGCATGGCAATCACGTCCATATACCCTTCGCACAAAATAATATTATTTGTCCGCGCTGTACGGGCAAAATTAAGTCCATACAGATTACGGCTTTTGTCAAAAATCATGGTTTCCGGCGAATTCAGGTATTTAGGTTTGGCATCCCCCATAACTCTCCCGCCAAAACCAATGACCCTATGATTGATATCCTGTATGGGAAACATGACGCGATTCCAGAATTTGTCGTGCATTCCATATTTTTCATCGAAGCTTGCCAGCCCTGCCTCCTGAATCAGCTTGTCCTCATATCCCTTGCTTTTCAGATATTTAACAAGATCATCACTGGTTACATTGGAAAATCCCAGTCCGAATTTTCGTATGGTCTCATCCGTCAGCTGCCTTTTTCGCAGATATTGATACCCTGCCTGACCACGCTCGGAGCGCAGCTGATAAAAGAAGTATTTGGCAGCTTCCTTATTGACCTCAAGCAGCCTTGCCCTCTGACTTTCCTTCCTGCGCGCTTCCTCATTGTACTCTGCTTCCGGAAGATTAATTCCCGCCCGGTCTGCCAAAAGCTTGACCGCCTCCGGGAAAGAATAATTTTCATATTCCATGACAAAGGTAAATACATTGCCGCCAGCCCCGCATCCAAAACAGTAATACATCTGTTTCCCCGGCGAAACAGAAAAGGATGGCGACTTTTCGTTATGAAAGGGGCACAGTCCAAAATAACTGCTTCCCTTTTTCTGAATCTTCACATATCCTGAAATGACATCCACTATATCACTTTTCATCCGTACTTCTTCTACTAATTCATCAGGATAATACATTTTTCTCTCCCTCCTTAAAAGGGCTCTGTCTCTGTTCCTGTAGAACCAAATTTTCTATCTAGCCGTGCCAGGATTTGGGAATGTAAATTTCCTCATATTTTGCAATGGCAAAGCGGTCTGTCATTGCACCGATATAATCACATACAACCATTTCCTCCGGTTCTCCACGTTTCACCAGATTAATATAGTCCTCCGGCAAAAGCTCAAGGTGGTGCCGATAGTAGCTATACAAGGTCTGTATCAGCATCTCAGCCTTTCCTTCTTCACTTTTGGCATCCTTGTTCTGATAAACCCTCTCGAACATAAACCGGCGAAGCTGCTTCATAGCCTCTGCCACCGGCTCTGACATCTGTATATCATCCTTCCCATAGCTTGTGGAAACCAGATCATGAATAAAATGGTCAAGCCGCTCTCCCGTGGTATATCCAATCACCTCTCCAATGGATTTCGGGACATCCGATTCCTTCAAGATTCCTGCCCGGATGGCATCATCCATGTCATGGTGAATATATGCAATCTTATCTGAAAAACGGACAATTCTCCCTTCCAGCGTATAGGGCATTCCCTTGGTCTGATGGTTTCGTATCCCATCCCTTACCTCCATGGTGAGATTTAGACCCTGCCCTCCCTTTTCAAGAAGGTCCACTGTGCGGACAGACTGGTCACTGTGACAAAAGCCATAAGGGCACACTGCATTTAAGGCTCTTTCACCCGCATGTCCGAAAGGCGTATGCCCTAAGTCATGCCCAAGTGCAATTGCCTCCACCAGATCCTCATTCATTCTAAGTGCTTTCGCAATGGTTCTTGCATTCTGTGAGACCTCAAGGGTATGGGTCAGCCTGGTTCTGTAATGATCCCCCTCCGGTGTAAGAAACACCTGCGTCTTGTCCTTCAGTCTTCGAAATGACTTGGAATGCAATATTCGATCCCTGTCACGCTGATATACAGGGCGGATATCACACTGTTCCTCTTCCCGAAGCCTCCCTCTGGAATCCTTACTGTGGGCTGCATAGGGACTTAAATATTCCGTTTCCAGCTGTTCCAAATTCTCTCGTATGTTCATTTGCATCTCCCTACTATCATTATTCGGCGCAAACATTAAAAATCCTTTTTATTTTTTCAACAGTTCAGCCATCTAGCGGCAAATATCAAATATAAACTCTGCATTTTTCTCCATTGCCTCATATGCCGTCTTTAGCGGAGACATCTGAAAAACATGCCACATTCCCTTAAACACATCGATCTTGACCGATACATTTGCCTGTACCATTTTCTTGTGAAGCATAGTGGAATCAGAAAGCAGAATTTCATTATCTCCTGCCTGAATATAGGTGGGCGGGAACCCTGTAAAATCACCAAACAAGGGGGAAATAAAGGGATTCTCCAAATCCTCCTGTGGCGCATAATTAGTAATCATGCGCTTTAAATAGTCTGCATTCAGCACCGGATCAAGCTGTGCCTTTGTCTCATGCGTTTTGCCTGATGAAGTAAGATCAGTCCAGGGGGATAAAAGAACCAGTCCTCTCGGAAGCAGCCGTCGCTGCTGCTTCAGCTTAAGCACCAGCGACAAAGCCAGATTGCCTCCTGCGGAATCCCCTGCAACAATTACATCTCTGGCTCCGTATCCCAAAAGCATTAGATAATCCCATGCCTTCATGGCATCCTCTGTTGCCGCAGGATAAGGATGCTCCGGTGCAAGACGATAATCAAAGCTAAGCACATCCATGGAGGTACTTTCTGCAAGCTTGGTGGTAAGTGTCCTGGCATAAAGACTGCTCCCTGTGGAATAACCGCCGCCATGACAGTAGAGTATCACATACTTTTTCATGTGGGCGCGATTGACCGATATCCATTCGCCGGTCATATCCTGTATCATGATGCTCCTGACGGAAAGTTCCTTTGAATTTCCCAAAAGCGCCCCTACCTGATCCTGAGAATGACGGTGTTTTTCAATATCCGGATTGTCAATCATTCCATGTACTTTCCGAATCAGCCCCATCATGCTCATGTTCATCGCTTCTGAAGAAGGCTTTTTCACTTTTATTTTCTTTGGACGAATTGCCATAATATCCTCCCTGCATCTATTCCATACATATTTATCTACACCTATACCGGCACGTTCATCCGCCGTCTCTGTTTTCCTCAACAAATCTCTGGTATATTTTATCACATTTGTGCTTTTTTGTGGTATACTAATTAAATTAACATTATTCACAGATAATTAAATTCAGGGGAACAGAAATTGAGCAGCTTATCAAAGGGACATAAAAAGAATACATCCGAAGTTCATCAGTCTGCCGGCAAGAAAGGGCAGGAACGCAAAATCTGGTACAAGCTGGATCTTTCTGCTATTGTCTACCCCACGCTGCAGCGCCGGGATTTTTCCTCCGTCTACCGCCTGTCGGTAGTGTTGAAGGAACCAATCGATCCCAAAATTCTGCAGCAGGCTGTAGATATTGCATTGATCCGGTTTCCCACCTATAAGACCGCAATCCGTAAGGGGCTGTTTTGGCGTTATTTAGAACCCAATCACCGTCCCGGTCCTTATGTTCGCAAAGATATCCGCAATTTCTGTATGCCCATGCCTTTTAAGGCAGGAAACCGCTATCTGCTCCGCATATATTATCATGACTGCCGCATTTCCCTGGAGGCACATCACTGTCTGGGGGACGGAACCGGAGGAATGTATGTCCTGCAGACCATTACCGCTGTCTACTTGAGGCTTTTGGGGCATGAGATTTCAAATGGCGGATTCGTCAAAGATATCAACGAAGCGCCTGATCCGGAAGAGTTGGAGGATGCTTATATGCGCTATGCCAATGCAAGAGTATGTCCTCCCCGCCCCGCCGAAAAGACCTATCGTGTCCGCGGCACTCGCGAACCCTTCTATACCTTTAACGTAATTGACGGCATTATATCTACCAAGGAAGTAATGAATGTAGCCAAAAAATATCACGCTACCATTACCGAATACTTAAATGCAGTTCTTCTGTATGCCCTCCTTGAAAAGCAAAAATCAGAGCGACGTTTCAGGCTCCGCCCTGTCAGAATCGCCATGCCGGTTAACTTAAGGCGTTTCTTTCCTTCAAAGACTCTTCGGAACTTTATTACCATGGTGTATCCATCCATTGACCCTCGTCTTGGTGACTACACCTTTGAAGAAATTGTACTTCAAGTCCATAATTACATGCGTTATTATATTAACGAGAAGTTCTTAAGGGGAGACATCACCACCAATGCGAATACCCAGAGGAACCCTTTTATCCGCATTGTACCGCTGTTTATTAAGGATTTTGTTGTCCGCCAGTTCTATACCCGGGTTCAGGACAAAAATTCCTCCGCGGGACTTACAAACATGGGAGCCATCCACGTTCCTGATGATATGAAGCCTTATATCAGGCGTTTCGACATCTATATGGGGCAGCCTTTTTCTTCCCGAACCAACTGTGCAATCATCAGTTTTGAAGATACGCTTACCATTAATTTTGCCAGCAGTATTATGGAAACAGACGTAGAACGTTATTTTTTCCGCAAACTGGTAGCGGATGGAATTCATGTAACGATTGAAAGCAACCGTGAGAATACGGAAACAGATTTTACCTGACAGCCGAGTTTCTAAACTCCAAATAGCAGAAAGGAATTGATTATGTCATATTGTGTAAACTGTGGTGTGGAATTAGAGCCTTCCTTAAAGGAATGTCCTTTATGCAATACACCTGTTATTAATCCCAGACAATTGGAAGCATCAAAGATTTCCTCCCCTTATCCCAAAGAACGTGGGCAGGTAGATGTAGTAAAAAGAAAAGATCTGGCAATCCTTACCTCTATTGTGCTGATTGCCACATCTTTAAGCTGTCTGCTGTTAAATCTTTTTGTATTTTCCGGAAGTTTGTGGTCTTTGTTTATTATCGGGGCGTGTATCATCCTGTTTGTCCTGATTACCCCGGCAGTGATTTATACCAAGCTTCCCATCTATATTTCGCTGTTGTTTGACGGTATTGCCGTAGGGTTATATCTCTACCTGATTACCTTCAATACCTCCTCAGACGAATGGTTTTTGGGGCTTGCACTCCCCATTGTGGCGCTTTCTACCATATTGGTTGAGGTATTTGCCCTGCTTCTGCGCTCATTTCCAATTTCCTATATCACTACTGCACTGTATTTCTTTGCGGAGGCTGCTCTCCTTTGTGTGGGGCTTGAGCTCCTAATCAGGCACTATCTGGATATGCCCCTGAAGCTGGTCTGGTCGGCAGTCGTGCTTACCGTCTGCAGCGTAATTGTAGTGATGCTGATTACCGTATTATCCAGAAGAAGACTGCGGGATGCCATCAGAAGAAGGCTGCACTTTTAATATTTATCCGGGTAGTCGGTTCCTGTTTCGCTCTGCATTTTCTGTGTATATTCATGGGGATTTTTTCTCATATCAAGAAGTGTATTAAAGGCTAACAACAGCATTCTGTCACCGTTCTGTCTGGTACCGCTGTTGTCCCTGTCAAGCCGTGCCTTAAAATGATCCATCTGCCAGATCATAATGTCTATCACTG
This sequence comes from Bacillota bacterium, assembly GCA_029226935.1. GTDB lineage: Bacteria > Bacillota > Clostridia > Lachnospirales > Lachnospiraceae > Suilimivivens. The sequence goes on from JAQXYZ010000019.1 coordinate 86,575, forward strand.
TGTATCCTTCCACCTTTGCCTTACAGGCAAAATTCCCATGCTCCATATAATAGACAAATTCCTGAAGGATTTCTTCATCTGCCTGTAGTTTTTCCCAAAACTCCCTGGCAAAGTTTTCGCCTTCTCCTGCATATGCACACAAATTTCCGATAAATTCCATTACTGACTGTTCTTTCATCTTTCCTCCGCTTCACAATTTAAAACGATAGCTCTATATCATCCTTTATACATATGCCTTTATGATATGCCGTCAAAAAAGTGGTTAATCATCACAATTAACCACTTTTCTGTGTACAATTTATGGTCTACGCATTTCTATTTAAAATACTCTACACCGGATTCAAAAATCTTCAGATCCTGTTCTCCATAAATATTGATTGCAACTCCATCTCCGCGTCTTTCCACATGTGCCATCTTTCCTAAGCACCTGCCATCAGGAGAGGTAATACCTTCAATTGCTGCATAGGAGCCGTTGATATTCCACTCTTCATCCATGGAAACATTTCCATTTAAATCCGCATACTGGGTAGCCACCTGCCCGTTTGCAAAGAGTCTGTCAATCCATTCCTTAGGAGCAACAAATCTTCCCTCACCGTGTGAAGCCGGTGTTACATAAGTTTCACCAAGAACTGCGCCCTGCATCCAGGGTGACTTATTGGAAACCACTTTCGTATAAACCATCTTGGAAATATGACGGTTAATGGTATTAAAGGTCAGTGTGGGGGAATCCTCTTTCTGTCCTACGATTTCACCATAAGGTACCAGCCCCAGTTTGATCAGTGCCTGGAAACCATTACAGATACCAAGTGCCAGACCGTCTCTTTCGTTTAGAAGCTTCATGACAGCTTCCTTAATGTGGGCATTCTGGAAAGCAGTTGCAAAGAACTTGGCACTTCCATCCGGTTCATCGCCCGCTGAAAATCCACCGGGGAACATGATAATCTGTGCACCATCAATATCTTTTTTGAAGATTTCCACAGACTCTCTGATGTCTTCTGCCGACTGATTCTTAAATACTCTTGTTACCACATCTGCACCGGCTGCTTTAAATGCCTTTGCAGAGTCATATTCGCAGTTCGTACCGGGGAATACCGGTATAAATACTGTAGGTCTCGCCACCTTATTCTTGCAGACATAAACCTGCTCTGCCTGATACAGCTTACTTTCAACCGGTTCTGTGCCCTTCTCTGCCTTAGTGGGAAATACCTTTTCCAATTTGGACTTCCATGCATCCAGCGCTTCCTCCATGGTAACAGTTACATTCTGATAAATAAATACTGCCTGATCATTTATCTCTGCAACCTTCCTGAAGTTTAATTCTTCCGCTTCGCCGTCGCTTTCCTTTTCCTCAAATAATACCAGCGCATCTTCCCTGCTCATCTCAAGGACAATATCACCTAAGCAGTTTTCAAACAACTCTGCCGGCTTTAACTCTTCATCGAAGGTAACTCCCAGCTGATTACCAAAAGCCATCTTGCTTACCCCTGCCAGAATTCCATGAGAATCAAGGGCATAGGCTGATTTTACCTTTCCCGCTTTCATCAGGTCTGAGATAAAGCGGTAGGTCTTCATTACATGCTCATAAACGGGAATATCGTATTCATCCTTGTCAAACCAGAACTGAACCAGCACATTACCTGCTTCCTTCAATTCAGGAGTAATCATGTCTTTCTTTTCTGCTACGTCTACTGCAAAGGAAACCAAGGTAGGCGGAACATCAATCTCATTAAAGGTTCCTGACATACTGTCCTTGCCGCCGATGGAGGGAAGCCCATAGCCGATCTGTGCATCATAAGCTCCAAGCAGAGCTGCAAATGGCTGGCTCCATCTTTCAGGATCCGAGGTCATACGTCTGAAGTATTCCTGGAAGGTAAAACGTATTTTGCCAAAATCGCCACCGCCTGCCACTATTTTCGCCATGGACTCTGTTACCGCATAAACAGCTCCGTGGTAAGGGCTCCATGAGGAAAGATAAGGATCAAAGCCATAACTCATCATAGTAACAGTATCTGTCTTTCCCTTTAATACAGGCAGCTTTGCAACCATGGTCTGTGTTTCCGTAAGCTGGTACTTACCGCCATAAGGCATCAGCACACTTCCTGCACCGATGGAAGAGTCGAACATTTCCACCAGCCCCTTTTGAGAACATACGTTTAAATCATTTAATTCCTTCAGCCATGCGCCCTTAATATCGTCCTGATCAAGAGCCTCCTGCACGCCGGAAACTGCAATTTTCTTAAGATAATTATCTTCACTGTCAGGAATATCTACCGTAACGTTTGTTTCCTGATGTGCTCCGTTGGTATCTAAGAAGGCTCTGGAAATATTGACAATTTCCCTGCCTCTCCATTTCAGTACCAGTCTGGGGTCTTCGGTTACAACTGCAACCGGAACTGCCTCCAGATTTTCTTCTGCGGCGTAGCCTAAGAAGGTATCTACATCCTTGGGATCCACTACCACCGCCATTCTCTCCTGAGATTCGGAAATTGCAAGTTCTGTTCCATCCAGACCTGCATATTTCTTAGGCACCTTGTCAAGATCTACCACAAGACCATCTGCCAGTTCTCCGATTGCAACTGACACACCACCGGCACCAAAGTCATTACATTTTTTAATAATCCTGCTGACTTCTCCTCTTCTGAAAAGTCTCTGTATCTTACGTTCTGTAGGGGCATTTCCCTTTTGTACCTCAGCGCCACAGGTTTCAATGGAGCTTTCCGTATGCACCTTAGAGGAACCGGTAGCACCGCCACAGCCGTCACGCCCTGTTCTTCCTCCAAGAAGAATGATGATATCATCGGGATCTGAGCTTTCCCTGATGACATTTTTTCTGGGTGCCGCGCCCATAACCGCGCCGATTTCCATACGCTTTGCCACATAATCAGGATGATAAATTTCTTTTACATAACCGGTTGCCAGACCAATCTGATTTCCATAGGAAGAATATCCGTTTGCTGCTCCTCTTACCAACTTCTTCTGTGACAGCTTACCCTTTAAGGTTTCGGATACCGGAACCGTAGGATCTGCTGCACCGGTTACACGCATTGCCTGATATACATAGCCTCTTCCTGACAAAGGATCACGGATTGCGCCGCCAAGGCAGGTGGCCGCCCCACCAAAAGGTTCAATTTCCGTAGGATGGTTGTGAGTCTCATTCTTAAAAAATACCAGCCATTCTTCTGTTACCGGTCCATCACCATAATCCATTTCTACCGGTACGACGACGGAACATGCATTGATTTCATCGGATTCCTCCATATCCTGCAATTTTCCGTCCCTTTTTAATTTACGCATTGCCATCAGCGCCAGATCCATCAGGCAGACAAACTTGTCACTTCTTCCCTCAAAAATCTCGCTTCTGGTATCTAAATAACTCTGGTATGTGGTTTCCAGAGGTGTCCTGTAATATCCATCCTTAAACTCAATGTTCTTAAGTTCTGTAGAAAAAGTGGTATGACGGCAATGGTCAGACCAGTAAGTGTCAAGTACACGTATTTCCGTCATAGTGGGGTCTCTGTGCTCTTCCCCTGCATAATAATTCTGAATATGAAGAAAATCTTTAAAGGTCATGGCAAGTCCTAAGCTGTCATATAATTCCCTTAAATTTTCCTCAGGCATTTCCTGAAACCCTTCAAAAACAGCTACATCAGCCGGATCATCATAATCGGTAATCAGGGTGTCAGGCTTCTCCATTCCGGTTTCTCTCGAATCCACCGGATTGATACAATATGCCTTAATTTTATCAAATTCATCGGAAGTAACCTCACCAATAATCAGATAAGTAACTGCTGTCTTAATAACCGGCTCCTCATCCTCTTTCAGAAACTTCACGCACTGCATAGCAGAATCTGCACGCTGGTCGAACTGTCCGGGCAGATACTCCACGCTGAATACCCGTCCATCAGCAGGGACCTCAATGCTTTCTCTGTAAAGGATATCTACCGGCGGTTCTGAAAAGACACTGCTTACCGCCCGTTCGAAGGTTTCCTCTGAAAGGTTCTCCACATCATAGCGAATGAATACCCGAACCTCCCGAACGCCTGTAATCCCAAGATAACTGCCAATTTCCTCCTTTAGTTCCTTTGCTTTAACCGCAAAAGGAGCTTTCTTTTCTACATAGATACGTTTTACGTTTCCCATGGTGAATTAAATCATCCTCCGTTTATTTTTGTGATATGTACATTGCAATACTTTCATTATACCGAATCTGCCACATTTTGCAATGCCATCTTTCAGATTACGCGATTGGCTTTACAAATGCAGTCTGTGAATCAGGCGATAGGCAATATCCCCCTGTGCCACCAGCGGTTCCGTATGGGCAAAAAACACAATCCCATCCGTAGGCGCCGTAATTGTTTCCTTGATAAAGCCTTCATAAGGATCAATAATCTCTGCCAACAGTTCCCCGTATCGTACATCCTCCCCGGGTCTGACCAGTCCCTTAAAAATCCCTCCCGTTTCAACATGCACGTCCGTCAGATCATGCTCCATAATTACATGGCTGATGTATCCGCTGTGGCTTTCATACCGAATAATTCCCATTCTTGTAAGAAACCTGAGTACCGCTGCAACCGCCTGTCTTGCGCTCTCCTCATCAATGGTATCGTTCTTATTGGTGTAAACAGAAAAGGCTGCCGTCGTATCGTTCTGCCAATTGTAATTCAGGGTTTTCGTATCCAGCGGACTGGGTTTTCTTACCACCAGTTGTGAAGTCAAATCCGACAATCACTCAATCCGGGTTTATTTTACTCCAAACCATTACGGTGAAGCAACCCAAACCTCATGAACGTCACACACGTTCAGTGTAGGCAGAGAACGCAAGACAAATCCAGCCCATGCCAGACTTGAGTTTACCCCAAGTACCGATAGTACCCTTACTGTCCACCTTGCCCTGTCTTTCCTCAACGATAGTGAAGATACCCTTACCTGTGAACTTACCCGTTGCAGCGGTATCCACGCCTGCACCCTTACGGATATTCAGATCGGAAATCTTGACACGAACCAGGTAAGGAACATTGGAAGGTGTATGTGCAGAGGTAGGCTGAGTCTGTGCCGGGGTCTTGCCTGCGTACTTATCGTAGTAGGTCTGACCGAAGCCTGCACGTCTTACCCGCACCGCTTCACTCTGATCAGCAGGTCTTTCAAACTCTAAGAGAATTACATCGGACGCTGCACGGACAGAGGTTGCGGATTTCAGAACATTCATACAGTTCTTGTAGCCCTGTAACTCCTTCCAGAGATATTCAAGCTGCATACATAGGTCGCCAATGGACTTGCCCACGCTCTTAGCGTACTCCATGAGTCCCTGCTTTCTACTCCAATACGTCCACTGAGCCAGACCGTAGCCTGCGCTATCTCTCACGAAGTTACCGTAAGAACCATTGTCCACGGCAGCAGTGTAAGACTCATCAGTGTAGCCCAGCTTCTTCTCATAGACATTCTGTAAATTGGTAGGCTTTAAGCCAGACTCAGCATACAGGTTACCCATAATGCCAGCAATGGCAAAATGGTTAAGACCCTTGCCCTTGAGGAAGTTCCAGATCGTTTCATCCACGGAACCAGTAGTGACCGTAGGAGCAGGGGTAACGGTCTGCGTAACACCCAGACGGGCATTGACCTTTGCAGCAATGTCACCATGACGATTGTACAGGTAGTCACCGGGGCAGGACTTGTTAGCGTAGTCACGGTGAACAGTCATATTGCAACCGTTGAGATGATTGACTCTCTGGTTCTTGTCCGTAGACCAAACCAGCTTCTTGATACCGTTACGCTTACAAATATCCGTAACCAGGTCAATGAGTGCAGCATACGCCTTATCGTTGACTGCATACGGATGAGAGGTATCACTGGCAACCTC